>JBFJQB010000064.1:0-14410 GCA_041616855.1 Cognaticolwellia sp.
CCATCAAAATTAAAGCTATCACTTGCATGATCTTTTTCTAATTCAATACCATCAAGGACTAGCGGCCAGCCACGAAAGCTCACCCTTTCTTTCGCCACTTCATACATAAACCAAGCACTTTTTTGAAAGCCTGAAAAACTACCACCTTCAAAACCAGCGTTAGCCAGCTCTTCGCGCGTCCAATTCAGCCCGATAGCTAAATCTTTTTGGTATTTTCTCATTAATGACTTTTTCACCTGTTGCGCCACTTGCCAGATGTTTCTTACTTTCGCTTTCTGCGCCGCACGGGCACATTCAGCGCAACTTGGCACCGTTAACTTGGGATGGGGGCAATCAAAAACAAGGTGATTCTGATGAGGAAAGGTGAAATGGCTAGCGGCTGGCTCTGCACAAAACCAGCACTGGTGCCTATATTGAAATGGTACGTCTATATAGTTATCGTTTTCGATCATTAGCGACTATTTTCAAGCTCAATATCAACAAAAAACACCGTACTAGCGTTTCTTACCGACAGTTTTATTTTTTTGCTTTTGAGACTTAGCACGACGTTTAGCAGCAGGAGTAGCACTTTCTTTTTTACGCGCTAATAACTGATTTTTTTCTTGCGTGGCTTTATAACGACTTTTCTTTAATGGCGCGTCTTCTTTGCCATCATAATGTGCCGGTAATGGACGGTCTAACTCATATCCAGGCACCACAATACGTTCGAACTTTCGCTCGATTAAGGCTTCGATATTATCAAGAAACTGCTCATCTTTAGGGCTGACTAATGAGATCGCTGTGCCAGACTTTCCTGCACGCCCGGTACGACCAATACGATGGACATAATCTTCTGCCAAAAACGGTAAGTGGAAGTTAACCACGTAAGGTAAATCGGCAATATCGAGCCCGCGAGCCGCAACATCGGTAGCTACTAAAACCCGTACACTGCCGGCAACAAATTGCTCTAGCGCTTTATTACGAGCGCCTTGAGTTTTATCGCCATGGCATAACGCTGTTTTTATACCATCAAGTTTCAATTCTTTTGCTAAAACATTAGCGCTTTCTTTAGTGCCAGCAAACACTAAAACTTGTTGCCAATTATTGACACCAATTAACTCCGATAATAATTCAGCTTTACGAGTTTCAGACACCCAATATACCGATTGTTTTACTTTACCCGAGGTAGAGTTTTGACGAGCAACCTCAATAGTTTTTGGTGTTTTTAGAATTTTCTTAGCGAGCGTTTTAACTTTATTAGAAAATGTCGCCGAGAACATCAAGGTTTGATGCTTGGCCTTGATCATGGCCACAATACGCTCAATATCGTTATAAAAACCCATGTCAAGCATACGGTCTGCTTCATCTAACACTAAGTATTGCACTTGAGATAAATCTAAATTGCGCTGTTCCAGGTGTTCAATTAAACGCCCAGGCGTTGCTACCAATACATCAACACCACTTTTTAGCATTTTAGTTTGTGGCGGCATATTAACACCACCAAAAATAACACCTGAACGCAGTGGTAAAAACTCACTATAGGTTTTTACATTTTGGGCAACTTGCGCCGCTAATTCTCGCGTCGGTGTTAAAATTAACGCTTTCACGGTCGTGGTGGTATCAAAGCCATCAACATTAGGTTTTACTTTTTTCGCTAAGCCATCAAGAATTGGCAAAGTAAAGGCAGCTGTTTTACCGGTACCGGTTTGCGCACTTGCTAAAACATCAACACCGGTACGAATAACAGGAATGGCTTGTTGTTGAATCGGCGTTAAATTTTTATAACCGCATGCTTTTACCGCTTTAAGTAAATTAGCCGATAAACCTATTGCATCCACACTCATCACATCACCATTTCTGTATTATCGTAAACAACGTGCTCGCCTAAATGCAGCACGCCAAAATATTAAGGCGCGCATTATAGCAGCTTTGTTGTCGCTTGTTGCTATTAAAGTTGTTGCTATTAAATAAGGCTATTTTTTCTGCCAAATACCTTTCGTTAAATTTAATCGCTGTTGCTCTTGTTCATCAGGTTGGTAAGTTGGCAGTAAACCATTATCTTGCTGGTGATGATAATCCTTGGTTATTTTGATCACCACCTTTGAAAGCATAAAGAGCGCGGTCACATTGACAATTGTCATAAACCCCGTTGATAAATCAGCCAAGGCGATAACTTCTGGTAAAGTCGCCACTGAGCCGAACACCAGCATGAACAAGAAACCAATACGCAAAAACCAGCGGCCGAGTAAATTATCCATGTTTAAATATTTTAAATTATTATCAGCATAAGCAAAGTTTGCCACTATCGAGGTAAAAGCAAATAACAAAATACCAATAGTGATAAAGTCTCCCCCCCAAGGCCCTACTTGATAGGCAAGCGCCTGTTGAGTCAATTGCACGCCTTGTGCGTCGCTGCCGGTTTCTTTAAATAGTAAAATCAAAATTGCCGTACAAGAACAGATCACAATCGTGTCAAAAAACACCGCGAGCATTTGAATATACCCCTGAGACACTGGATGCGGAGGAAAAGGCTCAGCAGCCGCCGCCGCGTTAGGCGCGCTACCCATACCTGCTTCATTGGAATACAAACCACGTTTTACACCTTGTACGATAGCAGCACCAACCACACCACTGCCGGCTTCTTTTAAGCCAAAGGCTGAAGCGAAAATATCACTGATCACCATAGGTATTTTTTCGATGTTAAAGCCGATAACGCTAAAGCAAACCAGTAAATACAATAAACCCATAAAAGGCACGGTTAACTCAGCAAATCGGGCAATGTTTTTTAGTCCGCCAAATATAATCAGCGCCGCGGCAATCGTGATAACAATGCCAGTATATAAAGGGTTAAAACCGTACGAGCCATTAAATGCACTGGTAATAGAGTTCGCCTGAACGGCACTAAAAACAAAACCATAACCGAAAAATAAGCAGAGCGAAAAAACTATGGCGAGCTTTTTATTATTCAAGCCTTTGCTCATATAATACGCGGGGCCACCACGAAAGTTACCATTGCTGTCACGCTCTTTATAAAGCTGCCCTAAAGTACTTTCGGCAAATGCCGTTGCCATACCTAACAAGGCAATTACCCACATCCAAAAAACGGCGCCAGCACCACCTAGCGTAATCGCAACGGCAACCCCCATTAAGTTACCCGTTCCGACACGCGCAGCTAACGATGTACAAAGTGCCTGAAAAGAGGAAATACCTTGTGTTGAACTTTTACGGCTAGATTTTAAAATGGTAAACATGTGGAAAAAGCGGGTCAGTTGCATGCCCTTTAGTCGAAAAGTAAACCAGAGGCCACAAGCCGTCAGCAGATAGATTAAAATACTGCCCCATAAATAACCGTTAATAGTTCCTACCCACAATTCGATGACACTGGGCTCAATTACACTTGGTTCTACCACGTTATTCTCCGAAGGTTTTTAGTTGATATATTTAACTCAATAAATTTGCCCGTGATTAAACGGACACTTATGGCAAGTTAACCTCAGCTGTTGAGCGAGTTAGCACTCTTTGAATCCAAACTGAGCTTGCTAGTTAATTTTCGTTTTTAATAGCTTAACAAAATAGCTTGGCAGATAAATAACTTTCTCAGCACAATTGTTAATAAAATCAATAACAACTATTTTCTGAAATAGCATGGAAGAAATTGAGGGGTATAGGTTCGAAATATACTGTGTTGTTGATAAATGTAACATGCCGGTAGTAATTACCGACATGTTAATATGCCCTAATTAAGCGTTTATCTTAACTTTCCTGGCTATAACGCTTTAAATATTGCTTCAACAGAGTCTTTAGCATCACCAAATAACATTTGTGTATTTTCTTTAAAAAACAGCGGGTTTTGCACGCCAGCATAGCCGGTATTCATTGAGCGTTTAAACACCACAACATTTTTTGCATGCCAGACTTCAAGTACGGGCATGCCTGCAATTGGGCTAGTAGGGTCTTCAGCTGCAGCGGGGTTAACGGTATCATTAGCGCCGATAACTAAGACCACATCAGTGTCACTGAAATCCTCATTGATTTCTTCCATCCCTAACACAATATCATAAGGAACTTTGGCTTCCGCTAACAATACGTTCATGTGTCCAGGTAAACGCCCTGCCACGGGATGAATAGCAAAACGAACATCAAGCCCTTTTTCTTTAAGCGCCTGAGTTAACTTATAAACCGGATACTGCGCTTGTGCGACCGCCATACCGTAACCTGGGGTGATAATTACCGACTTTGCGCCATTTAACATATCAGCTACGGCTTCGGCATTAATTTCTACGTGGTCGCCATAATCCGTGTCCGAATCTATGACCACATCAGTACCAAAGCCACCGGCAATAACGCTGATAAAAGAGCGGTTCATCGCCTTACACATAATATAAGACAGTATGGCTCCTGACGAACCAACCAATGCCCCCGTGACAATTAACAAGTCATTATTTAGCATAAAACCAGCAGCCGCTGCTGCCCATCCAGAATAAGAATTAAGCATAGAAACAACTACAGGCATATCAGCACCGCCAATTGATGCCACTAAATGCCAGCCAAACGCTAAGGCAATAAAGGTCATTAAATACAAAGGCCCGTTGCTACCACCTTGCTGAACAAAAAGAATCATCAAAGCAATCGATGCCAGCCCAGAAATTAAGTTCATTTTATGGCGATGAGGAAGCATTAATGCCGCCGAGTTAATAATGCCACGCAACTTACCAAACGCGACAATTGAGCCGGTAAAAGTCACCGCACCAATAAATACTCCAAGAAATACTTCTACAAGGTGAATATTCGTCGCCATTTGCTGGCTGGCGGTTATATTAGCCATCGGGGAATGGTCCATTTCAAAATAACTATTAAAACCCACCAATACAGCTGCTAAACCGACAAAACTGTGCAATATGGCGACCAACTCTGGCATTTGTGTCATTTCAACTTGTTTCGCTAAACGCAAACCAATTACCGCACCAATGACCATAGTGACAAAAATAATCCAAACATTGTCAACGCGAGGGTCAGCAATAGTCGCCATTAGCGCAATGGCCATACCGGCAATACCATACCAATTACCGGTTTGGGCACTTTGTTGTTTACTTAAACCTGACAAGCTAAAAATAAATAGTAAAGCTGCAATAATATAAGCAGCACTGATTAAACCTTGGGAAAATTCCATTATTGTGCCTCTTATTTTCTAAACATTTTTAACATGCGGTTAGTAACGAAAAAACCGCCAACAATATTGATCGTACCAATTAATATCGCAATAGCCGCCAGCACCTGAATAACCGGGTCACTGTTGCCAATTTGCAGTATTGCGCCAACAACAATAATGCCTGAAATAGCATTGGTGACACTCATTAATGGTGTGTGCAGTGAATGACTGACATTCCAAACCACGTTATAGCCAATCACACAGGCCAGCACAAAAACGGTAAAGTGTGAGAGAAAATCAGCGGGCGCAACACTGGCTACCCAAGCAAAAAGTAAAGCACCTGCCGCCATTAACATGTGCTTTTTACGCTGATTCATTGGCGCTTCTGCTTTAGCGTCAAGCTTTTTAACTGGCTCAACTTTCGGCTTTGCCGGTGCCGCGCTGACTTGAATGGGCGGCGGTGGAAAGGTAATTTCATTATCTTTCACCACGGTCATATTGCGGATAACGACATCGTCAAAATCAATAGTAAACGTGCCGTCTTTTGCTTTACACAGCAGCTTTGCAAGGCTGACTAAATTATTGGCGTATAATTGCGATGCTTGATTCGGTAGACGAGAAACTAAGTCGGTATAACCAATGATTTTTACGCCATTAGCATTAACCACTTTACCGGCTTGGGTTAATTCACAATTACCGCCGCCGGCGGCAGCTAAATCAACCACAATACTACCGGTTTTCATCGACTCAACCATTTCAGCGGTGATCAGTTTAGGCGCGGGTTTCCCCGGGATCATCGCGGTGGTAATAATAATATCAACATCTTTTGCTTGCTCAGCAAACAGCGCCATTTCCGCATCAATAAAGGCTTTGCTCATCTCTTTGGCATAACCATCACCTGAGCCAGTGTCTTCTGGCTCCTCATAATCAAGCTCTAGGAACTCTGCGCCCATACTTTCTATTTGCTCTTTTACTTCCGGTCGAGTATCAAAGGCACGGACAATCGCGCCCAAACTGCTCGCGGTGCCAATGGCCGCTAAACCGGCCACACCAGCGCCAATTATCATGACTTTAGCTGGCGGCATTTTACCTGCGGCCGTTATTTGTCCGGTTAAAAAGCGGCCAAAGTGATGTGTTGCTTCAATTACCGCACGATAACCGGCAATGTTTGCCATCGAGCTTAACGCATCCATTGATTGACTGCGGGTCATTCTCGGCACCATTTCCATGGCTAAGGTGGTAATGCCTTTATCTTTTAGCGCCGCTAGAATCTCGTCGTTTTGCGCAGGGGCAATAAAACTTACCAAGTGCGCCTTGTCTTTCATTAAGGCAACTTCATCTAACGAGGGAGGATTTACTTTAAAGATAATATCGGACTGCCAAACATTTTTCTTGGTGACAGCAGAGGCACCAGCATCAATAAACTCTTGGTCGGTAAAGCTGGCTTTAGTGCCACAGCCTTTTTGTATCTGCACAGCAAAACCAAGCTTAAGCAAGGCAGCGACCGCAGTTGGCGCACTAGCGACTCGGTTTTCACCGGATAATGTTTCTTTCGGTATACCAATAATCATAAATTCCCCTTTTCATCACTACACGCCGACAAATAGCCCAAATCACTTGAAATGAATGCTGTTCGAAGTTGAGTCATGTAATCAATTGCACATTAAAACAACAATATTTATTTTTATTCGTTTAATGTTTTACCATTAATCGTCTACTTTTCATACATTAAGCTGATTTATTTTTAATCTACCTTGGCCAATAGAGTGACAAGGACTATATGCTCAAGGTCTAGCTTGCACTAATGAAAAAATAACTTAGTATCAAGTGAAAACAGAGAAGGATAACAAGATGATTTATCAGCTAGCTAATTTAACGCCAAGCTTAACAAAAAGTAATTTTATCGCCCCCAATGCCACACTAATCGGAGATGTAACCTTAGGTAAACATGCCAGCATTTGGTTTAACGTGGTTATTCGTGCCGATATGGCAACAATTAAGATTGGCGAAAACAGCAATATTCAAGACGGTTCGATTTTACACGTAGATACTAATTTCCCAATGAGCATTGGCAGCAATGTCACCGTGGGTCATAAAGTGATGTTGCATGGTTGTACTATTGGCGATAACACTTTAGTGGGTATGAATGCTGTGGTGCTCAACGGCGCTAACATTGGTAAAAATTGTTTAATTGGCGCAAATAGTTTGGTCACCGAAAATATGCAAGTGCCCGACGGACACCTAGTTTTAGGCTCGCCAGCAAAAGTGATTAAAGCCTTAGATGACGCTACCCAAGCAATGTTCACTGAGTCCGCAATGCATTATGTTGAAAATGGCCAACGTTATATCAATGAACTCACTGAGCTTAAATAACTTTGGCCGGTAAAGCAGCGATAAGTGTTAATCAAGCATCTTGATAGCGTACATGTCGTAGCTGAAACTTGAGCTAATACTTTTACAGCTCAACGTTACAGGTATGTTGGTGACTAAATAAGTATTATTTCTCGGTTGTATATTTGGACATTGTAACCTCCTCAGTGTGATGAGGAGGTGTCCACTAAAGTAGGGGAACTTCATTGTTCTTTTAAGTGACTTGATATAAGTACTATCTATTTTGATGTTTTCCGAAACTTAGCAATGCGTAACTAGATATAACAACAAATAATGAGAGCCCTGTTATAGAAGCTTCGGTGAAATTAACTGATTCAGTAGAACCAAAATACTGAATCAACACTGAACCCGCAAAAGCCCCTATACCTACTATTAAACAGTCAACCATTCTAGTTTTCAAAAATGTACTACTTGTACTTATAACGCCTGCCTAAACGGCGATTAACAACGGGCTAAAATATTGAGCGCAGCGACAATACCATTGTTAATTATCCAAGTGAGCTTGCGAGCGAATTAAGGCTCTTGTTAGCTTTACTAAGTTAAAAGAAATCGTCTAAGGTCCTGCTCTTGGCGCATCACGTGTAATATGAAAACTTTGCCATTCTCAAATTTATAAAATATTCGGCACGGATTCACAACAAGTTCTCGATAATTTAAAGTCGGAATCTCAACTGGTACTTTCCCTGATTCAGGATGACTGTCTAATCGCTCTATCTTTGAAAAAATATTTGTGACTAATTTCTTTGCAGCAAATTGGTTGGATACCGAAATATATTCAGCGATATCGTTAAGTTCATTTAATGCAGGAACTGTCCAAATTATTTCAGCCATTTTTTCATTTTCTCTTTGGCTGACTGGTTTGATAGCACCTGGCCTTCTTTTATGGCTTTTTCACCGCGAGCAATACCTTCTAAAATAGCCATACGTTTTTGCATCATTTCAAAGTCCTCAACATCAACCAAATACGCTGACGGTTGCCCATGTTCAGTAATTAAAACCGGCTCTTTCGATGAGTGAAGGTCTGCAAGGATTTTTGTAGCTTGTCTCTTTAATGTAGTAACTAATTCAACTTTCATGGCAATCACCTCAAACCTTAAAGTGCCACTATAGTATCACTTTGGCTCGAAGATTCAATAGTAAAGCTAACGAATGATATAGACTTGCCTTACCAAACGGCATCTATGTGCCATATTGAAAGGTCTTAAAACATTCAATTAAAGGAGAGTCCATATGTCTTTAATTAAAGCCGTTGGCATCGATTTAGCCAAACTTGTTTTTAGTATTCAAACATTTGTCGAATGGGTAGGCCAATCGGTGCGTTATTCTTTTTGGGCAAAAGCCTATTACAAACAACAGCAAGAGAAAGGAAAACCTCACAATACCATTATCAGAGCATTAGCTTTTAAGTGGATAAGAATCTTATTTCGGTGTTGGAAAACAAGTACAGCTTACGATGAATCAAAGTACCTAGAGGCGTTAAAATCAAAGGGATCGCCACTATTAAAATATGCGGTGGAAACTAGTCTTTAAGACTTGCTGTCCACCTCAGGGCGTGTTGTTATGCTTTAATTGACTCTATTTTTTGTTTTGCTTTAAGTATTAATGCTTTAACCTTAGCGAGATCTTCAATGTTAAAATATGCAGCAACACCACCAATGGTTCCACTTGTAACCGCAGCCATAAGCTTAACCCAGAGTTGAATGTTGATATTTTTAACTCACCTTTAGTTGTGTAGTCGGCTTGAAAATCTGCAAACTTTGTTACATCTGGTTTTACTTTACTTATGTAATCAATACCTTGAATTAATGAATCGATTTCATCAAAATCTATAAAAGAAGTATGCTCTTTATCGTATCTTCCATCTTCTTTGAAAGCTTCAATGGTAATACCATATTGTTTTGAACCATCCGTAACATTGGTGAATTCTTTACTTTCAATGTTCACCGAAGTGCTATAAAGCCCTTGAGTGCTACCAATTTTCTGAAAGCCTCTGATTAGAATAACACCCGTTTTTGCACTAAACTGCTCCAACTTGGTTTTTGCTTGTGGTACAGAGTCTTTTAAGTTTGCTGAATAAGCTTAGGGTATTAATAAAGCTATTGTAGTTAAAGCTATAATCGTTTTTTTCATGTTCACTCCTTGATATTAAGATTGGTAGATATTGTTTTAAAGCATAACCACCAATTAAGCGGCAGTTTACTGTCCGACTTGAATTGCCTTGTTAGCGAGCTTTACGCTGACACTTAAATAACTGGAGAGAGAAGATGAGTGACGCATACTGGCAAGGATACGATGATTTTAGATGTAAAATTTACTATACAGATAGGTACTTGCATAATTCACAAGAGATAGATGATTATAATGAAGGACAAAAAGACTCGGAATATGATAAAACCAACGGACACGATGCAAGATAGTAATGCTCGCTAACAATTTAATAGTGCGCGATTTGCGCATTTTCCTGCTCAAGTATCGCGCACTTTCATAATGTCACTATTAATAACAAATTTAATAAATCTTTGCTAGCTAAAGCACTTATAAACATATTTATTAATTTATGGAGTAGAAAAATGCGCAAATCGCGCATTTTCCTGAATATAGGGGAAACGCAGTGGCACTGTATATAAATATAGTTATCAAAATAGTGGATATCTTGGTATTTTGTCGTCGGAAAAACACCTTAAGGTGGGAACTATAGTGACGTTTTTAAGGCAGTCAGGTTTAATTAAACTCGAAATATCAGCTCACGGTTAAGCCACTTCATCATGTCAAGATCTTACTAGTCTATATCGTCCAGTGGCCAAAGCACGATGTAGTCTTCAAAGTTTTCTAGCTCCACATCGTCATCTTTGATAATTTTGCCACGTACTGACATGCCAGCTTGATGCATCGCTGACTTTTTGCCATTGTGTAATAACGGGTGCCATGACGGCATGCCTCTGCCCTCTTTTAAGCGTCGATACGTACAACTCGGCGGCATAAAAAACACATCATCTAAATTATCCTGGGTTAACTGCACACAATCAGGCACGAGTTCAGTGCGTTGCTCATACTTTGAACATTGACAGCTTTTGTCATTCAGTAAATGACAAGCAATGTTCGAGTAATTCATTTGCTCGCCTTCAACAATATGACTAGTCGGCATTAATTCAGTTTCGTCGGTAGTGCTTTCATCATCTATGAATTTATGTAAACAGCATTTAGCACAGCCATCACACAACGATTCCCACTCGGGCCGAGTCATTTCATCAAGGCTTTTAGTTTCCCAAAAGCGCTCAACAGGTACTTTGTTTGCCTTAGCTTTGAAGCTCGAACGATTATTTTTTTTACTCATAGGTCACTTATAACATTTATTGAATAGGTGGAAATTTAATGTGATCAGATAAATGTCCAACCGAGCTAACAAAGTAATAGGATAGATTCCAATGCATCAAACTTTTATAGTTATTGTAGGCCAAGTAAGCGCGACCCTTTTCGCCATCAGGAAAAACTAACGTCGCGTTAATATCCACAGCAGGTAAATTAGTACCATCGGTGCGACGAACGCCCAAGGCTTGCCACTGTGCTAAGGTTTTCTCACTTTTTTTCCACGCTTTTAACCAGTTTTTACGGCCACCGGTCTTTTGAGGAATCGCGAGTGAGGTATCAAAGCCACTAGGCAATTTTACTTGGCGGCCCCAAGTAATTTCATCGCTCCAACCTTCTTTTTGCAAATAGTTAGCCATTGACGCAAACACATCGGCTTGGTTGCCCCAAATATCTTTTTTGCCATCACCGTCACCATCAACGGCGTAAGCAACAAACGAAGTTGGCATAAACTGGTTTTGTCCCATCGCACCAGCCCAAGAGCCTTTCATATCGGCTATATCAATATGGCCTTCTTGTAATATTTGTAACGCCGCCCATAACTGTCGTTTAAAAAATGCTTCTCGGCGCCCTTCATAGGCTAAGGTTGATAGCGCAGAAATAACGTTGTAGTTGCCCATAATTTTACCAAAGTTGGTTTCTAAGCCCCATAGCGCGACAATAAAGCGTGCTTGTACGCCGTATTCTGCGGCAACTTTGTTCAACAGCTCTTGATGTTCTTTATACTTAGCTCTAGCACGTTTAATTTTCCAATCGGGCAATCGTTTTGGTAAGTATGTGTCTAGTGTTTCAACCTTTTCTGGTTGGTTACGATCCGCCTTCACTGCGCGCTTATGAAACACAACGTTCGCAAATGACTGCTCAATTAATGCTTGTTCAAACCCTTTGTCGAGTGCTTCTTGTTTTAATTGCACGATATATTGTTTAAAACCCGCTGCTGTTGGGGTTGTTTTGGTGCCAGCAGCCAATACTGATTGAGCACACAGCAGCAATGAAAGTGATATGGATAAGGTTTTTAGATACTTAATTGCGCGCATTATTATTTCTCACCTTCTGTATTATTGGCAAGCTTCATCTTAGCTAAATGCTCTTTCAGTAGGTCATCTTCTTTAGGCGTAAGTTGCAAGTAGTAACCTTGCTCGATAAGGTTTGCTTTAACTTTATCAAGATCAGCAAAACCAAGCTTAACTTTTGTCGCAAGGTTAATTACGGTAACCAATACCGGCTTACCAAACATTTTCATCAGCGTTTCGGGTACGGCTGAAAAATCATCTCGTTTATTAATAAAGAGATAAGTTTGGGCTTTTTTAGAACTTTTATAAACACTACACAGCATAATGGAGACCTATGAGTAAAATGGTTGAAGATCGCTTGTTAACTCTGTCACTATGTTAACAAGCTATTTGACGTTATCACAACATTAAGACAAGCTCTTTTACGCTTATCTTTAGGTAAATTATCAAAATTAAGTGAGTTAAATGACTTTGAAGTCATTCTCAACAAATGCTAGCAATTTATCGCCAAACAGTGGTTTACGCCAACCGCGCATAATATCAACTAAGTGCAGTTCATTTTCTGCACCATTAAGCTTGAAATACCACGACAGAAATTGATTGATTTGTTTTTTAGAGGCCAAGTTTTCAGTCAGCAGATTCGCTTGCGTAGCTAATTCATTAATATAATTTTTAACTTTTTTGAAGTTTTGTTTATAACCAGGATATTCATCAAGGCGAATAATTTGTTGCGGTAATTCAACGTTTTTCTCTTCACTCGCACGCTTAAGTACCGTCAGCATGGCATTGCCTTTATGGCGAATATCAAGCGCCTCAACCCCTTCAATTTTTGCCATAGCGCCAACATTCGTAGGGTTGATTTGCGCTAAAGCTAATAAGGTATGATCTTTAGCGATAAAACCAATCGGGCGATCTTTTTGTTTTGCTTGTTGATAACGCCAAATAGTCAGTTGCTGTAGTCGATAAAGTTGCTGCGGATTTAAGCGCCAAGCCATTTTAACATTAAGGTATAACCGGCTTTCATCAATGGCGGTAAATTTACGTTCAACCATTACTTCAGTCTCTTCTTTTGCCGCAGCTAACCAACCCGACTGTTCAATATCTGCCATCAACTTAGGTAGAATATCAAATAAGTGCTCAACATCAGCAGCAGCATAGTTTAACTGTTTTTCGGTTAACGGTCTTTTCATCCAATCAGTGCGTGACTCAGACTTATCCAGCTCAATATCGGTATAATGTGCAATCATCGCGGCATAGCCCATGGATAAGCCATGTCCTAAAAATGACATAATAATTTGGCTATCAATTAAGTTTACCGGTCGACAGTTACCTGCCGTGAGAAAAACCTCTAAATCTTCAGAGCAGGCATGCAGCACTTTTTCAATATTGGGATTTTCCAGTAATTGCCAAAAAGGTGATAAGTCATCCAAAGCTACTGGATCAATTAATGCGAGAGTTTTACCGTCATTTATCTGCAGCAAGCCTAATTTGGGATAAAGTGTTCGTGTACGAACAAACTCGGTATCAATTGCAAGTACACTTGCTTGAGAATAGCGTTGGCAAACTGATTGTAATTGCTCGGGATTTTCGACATAGATTCTTTCAAAAGTTGCTTGCACGTAACGTCCTATTTAAACCAAATACTGAGATAACCACTTGTTGTTACTTTAAAAACACGACAAGCGCTAATGAGGATTGAGATTAACCGTACAATATCTTATTTTCTAATGATTGCCAAAGTGAAATGGTTAAGCCCAAATAAAAATGACAAGTTCAGCTATGAAGCGAACTTGTCATGATAAGTTAACGAACAACGCGCTATTATGAACGTCTGCGTCTGGTTGCTTGCTGGCTACGGTGTTGATGTTTTTTCACTGAACGACGAATTCTTCTGCTTTTCGCGTTGTCCATGGCTTTTTCGTCAACTTTGACTTTACTTTGCGTTTCTGGCTCTAAATCAACCAGTTTTCGATAGTAGTTAACCTCTTTAAGGTTTAACTCTGTCCAGCCACCCAGTGGTAACTGACGCTTCATTTCCATATCACCGTATCTAACCCGGATCAAACGACTTACCTGTACGTCTTGGCTTTCCCATAAGCGACGAACTTCACGGTTACGCCCTTCTGAAAGCACAACATGAAACCAATGGTTACGTCCTTCTCCACCACGGTAAGTTATTTTTTGGAACTTCGCGGTGCCATCTTCTAACTTCACGCCATGGCGTAAGGTTTGCAACATAGCTTCGTTAACTTCACCAAACACACGTACTGCGTATTCACGTTCAACCTGTTTAGAAGGATGCATTAAACGATTGGCCAATTCACCATCAGTAGTAAACAGCAACATGCCTGATGTATTAATATCTAGTCGCCCTACCGCTACCCAGCGACTACCATCGAGTTTAGGTAAACGGTCAAACACGGTCGGACGACCTTCAGGGTCTTTGCGGGTACACATTTCGCCTTCCGGCTTGTTGTACATCAGTACACGGCACAAATCATCTGCTAACGGC
>JBFJQB010000065.1:0-14108 GCA_041616855.1 Cognaticolwellia sp.
ACCAAAATCATCATCTTCGATAAGTTGTAAGGTTTTTTCAATTTTCTTGATCAATTTACGTTCACGGTCACGGGTACGTAATTCAAGACTGAACTCTTCTTCTTGTGCCGCACGGTCTACAGGGTCAGGGAAGTTTGCTGCTTCATCCTGCATATGTGTTACGGTACGATCAACTTCTTCGCGAAGTTGAACACGCCATGCATCTAGAATTTTTTTGAAATGTTCTAGTTGCGTGTCGTTCATGTATTCTTCGTTAGGTTTTTCAACGTAAGGGTTAACACCTGCTAATGCTAAAATACCTAATGCTTTGTGTGTTGGCATGCCAATTCTCCTAATGCTACTAGACCTAAATCGATAAATATCAGTTACTTCATGTAACTTTATCGCTTGGTTGCAACTGCCAATTTAAATAGACCTGAAATATTTCACATATATTGTGTTTGCTAATATAAAATTCAAGGCTTAATTGATAAAAATCATCATAAAGTTAAAAAAATGTGCCTCTTAAAACTTTATCTAAGGTGACTATAAAATATGAGCAAGCTCTTTTACAAGGTTTTAGCTATAACGTCAATCTTTATTGTAGCAAGTGGTATGTGTTTGCTTAAATTATCACCGGAACTTTGGTGGTTAAAGCGATGTTAAAGTGATGCTTTTCTTTTTGAAATGTTGCTTTGTAAGCGATTATTTCAACGCCTTGTTGCTTTGCTTCACGCAATAGTGCTGCGTACTGTTCGTCAATATGGCCTGCGGGTCGGACATCGTTGATACCGGAGTGCAATACCGCGAAAAAAAGCACAGCCCGATGGCCTTGTGCTGCCATAGCCATTAACTCACGCAAATGTTTTTGTCCTCGCTGGGTAACGGCGTCAGGGAAATAGCCTTGATTTTCTGTTAACAACGTGACACTTTTGACTTCGATGAAGGTTTCGCGAGCGTTTTTATCAAGTAGATGAAAATCAATTTTGCTATTTTCATCGCCATATTTCACTTCTCGCTTTAATTCTCTGTGTTGGCAAAGTTCGGCTATTTGACCTTGGATAAGTGCTTCTTCTGTTAATTGGTTAGCTCGGATGGTGTTAACACATATCCAATGCTTGGCGTGGGTCAAGGTCAGTTCCCAGCTGTTTGGGTATTTGCGCTTTGCATTATCAGAAGTGCTGTACCATACCGTATCACCTGGTGTCGCACAGCCGGTCATTGCCCCCGTGTTAGCACAATGCATGGTTATTTGTCTTGCGACATTGCCCTCGTGTTTAACAATGACGTCAGCGAGAAAACGCTTGTAACGTTTAATCAGGGTGCTAGGTTGTAGTATAAAATCCATAAATAATCTGCTTGATAAATCAGGTGCATAGGTTAATTATTTGCCAGCATAGTGTAAACTATTGACATTAAATTAAATGCAAAGGTGAGAACATGACTACAGCTAATTCTGCTCCAGTATCAATAACTTTAACAACAATTAACCATGCCCAGGGCTGGCAGCAAGATAAAACCATCCAAATTAGCAGCGACAATATTGCTATCTACTTACCGCAAGACACCGACTATCGCTTACGCAAAATTCAAATGGCCGCTCGTAAAATAGAGAAATTGGGCATTGAGCACGCTGCGCTGGTGGGTGATGCATGGGATGAAGCGAGTCAATGGGCATTTGCACTTGGTTTTAGTTGCGTTAATAAACTGGAAAATATTAGTTTTTGTGGTGACGCTGGGCTAGTTGAACGCTTGAATAATAAACTTGCTGTATATGCTTGGAGTCGCGACTTAACGAATCAGACCCCTGCGGAGCTATACCCATTAAAGCTGGCAGAATTAGCGGCAAATTATATCCAAAACCTTGCACCTAACCATGTTTATACTCGCCTTATTCAAGGGGAAGAATTGAGAGAGCAGCAATGGATGGGCATCTACAATGTTGGTAAAGGCAGTGTGAATCAACCTTGTTTACTTGAGCTTGATTACAACCCCAGTGCGGATGAAAGCACGCCGGTAGCCGCTTGTTTAGTGGGCAAAGGCATTACTTTTGATAGTGGTGGATATAGTATTAAAAGCAGTGCCGGTATGTTTGATATGAAGTGTGATATGGGGGGTGCTGCTGTGGTTGCTGGTGCGTTAGCCTTGGCAATTAAACAAGGGCTGAATCAACGGGTTAAATTATACCTATGTTGCGCAGAAAATATGATCAGCAACGACGCTTATAAACTCGGTGATATTATTACTTATAAAAATGGTTTGACTTGTGAAGTGGCTAACACCGATGCTGAGGGGCGCTTGGTCTTGGCTGATGGCTTAATCGCGGCAAGTGAAACTGGCGCACCGTTGATTATTGATGCAGCAACTTTAACTGGTGCCGCTGTGATGGCAACGGGGGGGGATTATTCAGCTTTATTCGCTCTTGATAATGACGCGGCGACAAAAGCACAAACCTCAGCAAAAGCTACTGGCGAAGCGTTATGGCAATTCCCATTAGAACCATGGCATCAAGATAAATGTCCATCGGTATTCGCCGACACAGCTAATAGTCGTACTCAAAAAGGTGGCGGTGCTGGTGGCGCAAGTAATGCGGCTGGTTTTTTATCGCGCTTTGTCGATAATGACGGCGCAGGTTGGTTACATTTTGATTTAGCCGCAGCATATAATGCTGATGACACTAGTTTATGGGCTGCTGGGGCGACTGGTCTTGGTATTGCCACTATTGCAGACTTGATTTCAACAAATTAAACTGCTTTTGTTTGTTCTCTTGATGAGTAACGCGGGACTTTATTAACCTGTGTTGCTCGTCAACTTATTATCTCAACGCTTAACGATTATCACACGGCTAAGGTGAATGCATGATCAATATTAATGTAGAGTACGTTGGGTATTATTTATTGTTTGCTGTAGTTTTGGCGTTTTTTGCCTACTTTGCGTTACAAACCAAAAGCCCTAAGCCTTTAAAAGATGCATTATTTATTTTGCTGGCTTTAGTGTTCCCACCGCTTGCGATCATTATCTTTATCATTAGTTTTTATCGGGCACCGAAATAGCCACAAAACTTTTC
Organism: Cognaticolwellia sp.; assembly: GCA_041616855.1. Taxonomy (GTDB): domain Bacteria; phylum Pseudomonadota; class Gammaproteobacteria; order Enterobacterales; family Alteromonadaceae; genus Cognaticolwellia. The sequence goes on from JBFJQB010000065.1 coordinate 3,047, forward strand.
CTCCCTACTCGCTGTTTCGTTAGTGCTGCTTTGCTGTTAATGACTCATTAGCTGTATGCGTTTGTTGCAAAAATTGCTCTAGCCAAGACTTTGCATTACTGATATCACTAAAAACGTAAAAGGTAATATTGCAGGCTTGATAAATTCTTCTTAACTGTAACTGTTGGATATCTGCGGTACTGCTATCAATTAACACACTTGCGTTGGCGATTAATCCCTGTTTAACACGGTATTTATTGACCTTAATTAATGCCGCTTCTGCTTCAGGGGAGAAAACACTGTTGCCATAGAATGAGATAAGTAACCCCCAAGGCTGGCCGGAAAATTGTTCACAGGCTCTATACATGTCGTCGATGTATTTTTCGGTAACTTGATCATTAAATGGGCCAAAAGCATCTACTTGTAAAATATTCGACCGCGGTGTTATTAAATACTTTTCCTTTACTATGGTTTCCATTGTGCCACTCCATTTTAAAAAAGGTGACAAGTGATAACAGTATTTTACGCGCTTGCCAAGTAAGCATATTTTTGAAAAATTGCCAGTTTAAATTTAACGAAAAATCAATGATTAGAAATTTAGCTTCCAGCGTTGTGCGCTCTGGTAACGAACTCCTTGTGGCGTTGAGTAAGAGTGATACAAGCTAAAACTGTTGATATTCAATTTTTGTTCGATAACGCCTTGGTTAAGCTTTTTTAAGTATGAAGGCGATGGCAGCTTTGCTTTTCGATAAAGGCTGAGGTGTGGTTGATAGGCTCTGCTTTCGATCTTAATATGACAACAGCGACATAACTTTAATAAGGTTTTGTTTAAATAGCCTAACCAATCAGGGCAACTTGTCGGTTTCAGGTGCAGTACTTGCGCTTTGCTAAAATAATCTAGCTGAGATAACACTAGCGATAAGCTTGAGCTTTGTGCAGATAAAGACGTTATCTGGTATTGGATATTACCGTGTTGCTGACTAAGTAGTTTTGATAAGTTAACTTGCTGTGCGTTATCTAGCAAGCCAAGAAACACCAAGGTAATATGAAAGTTTTGCTCAGTAACAGCTTTAAACGGTAGGTTTAAATATCGTTCGCGCCATTGGGCTATTTTTACCTTGTCGTCCGCGGAAATGTCTAAGGCAAGAAACATGCGTTTTTTCAAAGTGTGCTCCCCATTTAAAGGTGTTGTGGCTGAACTTAGCTAGGTTAAAAGGCTTGAACTTTCCAGCAAAAGCATACCTTTGTTATGCTAACATTGACCACATAAGTCTTTTAAAACCAATACTACGCTTTAGACGTTATGACCCAATCAGCTAAAAAGTTACCCATCGATGATATTAAAGCTGATGTCATTGAGGCATTAAATCAGCATCAAACTTTATTATTAACCGCGCCTCCAGGTGCGGGCAAGTCTACGTGTTTGCCGCTTTGGTTATTGGACTTGCCTTGCTTAGCAACACAGAAAATATATTTGTTACAGCCACGGCGCTTAGCAGCGAAGAATATTGCCTGTTATTTAGCGAAGCAATTGGGTGAAAGTGTTGGTCAAACCGTGGGGTATCGTTTACGTAATGAAAATAAAGTCTCAAAAAATACCCGCTTAGAAGTTATTACAGAAGGTATTTTAACACAAATAATTCAACATGATGCTGAGCTTTCTGGTTGTGGTTTAGTGGTGTTTGATGAGTTTCATGAACGCTCGCTTCACGCTGACTTAGCCTTTGCCCTAACGCGTGATATTCAACAAGGGTTGCGCGATGATTTAAAAATTCTGTTTATGTCAGCAACCCTTGCGACTCAAGCCATTAGTCAACAATTGCCTGATGCCTTCGCATTGGCAAGCCAAGGCCGCAGTTATCCCGTTGATATTAGTTATCTGGCTGCAAATAATCAGCGGTTCTGGCGAGAGCATGCGCTGTCGGTGTTAAAATCAACAGTACACTCTCACCGTGGCTCGATATTAGTATTTCTGCCAGGTACTGGGGATATTCGCTATTTAGCTGAGCAACTACAGCCCTTGTTGCCTGAGCATATGTTGTTGTGTCCACTTTATGGAGAACTGTCGTTAGCACAGCAGCAGCAAGCTATTGCACCTGCACCAGAGGGGCGATGTAAATTGGTGTTGGCGACCAATATTGCTGAAACCAGCTTAACCATTGAAGGGGTTGATTTAGTCATTGATTCTGGTTTAGAAAATGTTGCTATGTACGACGTACAAACACTGAGCACTAAATTAAGCCAACGCACTATTGCCAAGGCGTCGGCCATTCAGCGCGCTGGGCGAGCGGGACGTTTGCAAGCTGGGCATTGTGTGCGCTTATACAGTAAAGATGATTTTGAGCGCAGAAGCGAGCAAAGTCGCAGTGAAATTCAGCAAGCGGATTTGCTGCCGATGTTGATGGAAGTGGCGCGTTGGGGAGCAACAGCTTGTAGCCAATTACCTATGATTGAGCTACCTGATAGTAAAAAAGAGCAGTTAGCATGGCAAGAGCTTGCCGATTTAGATTTAGTGTCTAAGCAGCAATTAACGACTTTGGGTAAATTAGCCGCGGCTTTTCCTTGTCATCCTAGGTTTGCAAAAATGTTGATATCAGCAGCGCAATTACAGCAAAGCCAACAGGTTGAACATTTGTTAACGTTGGCATGCGTATATGCGGCGTTATTAGAAGAGCGTGACATTTTTAGTGCTGAGCAAAGGCAAGATAATTGTGATATCAGCCAGCGGGTTAATCAGCTCTTTGGGCAAGCTAAAAAACCAGCGCATCAACGCATAATTCAGCAAGCTCAGCGCTTATACCGCATTGCAAATCAACAGTGCAATGACACGAAGCGGCGAAGTGACTTTTGTTTCAATGCGGCACAATTGCCAATACAGTACAGTGGTTTATTGCTTTTACTGGCTTACCCAGAGCGCTTAGCGCAACAGCGAGATCATCAGGGTAACTATTTAACCGCTTACGGCAAAGGTGTGGTGATGAGTGAAAGTGACGCGTTAGCAGATAAAGAATACTTAGTTGCCGTGCAGTTTTTTCAACGTAAACAGGCGTTAATGATCACCTTAGCGGCAGAGGTCAGCTTATCAAAGGCGTTCGCTTGGCAAATTATTGCCCTTGAAACTAAAGCGCATTTACATTTTGATCATAAACGAAACCGCATCAGCTGCGCAGATCAGCAAGTTGTTGGCGCGCTGGTGATCAGCGAAGAAAGCACTAGCGAAAAGCTCAGCAGTGACTTGTTGATTGCTTGTTGGTGTCAGCAAATAAGAAAGCGCGGACTAGGCTGGCTAAAGTTTGACCAGACAACGCAGCAGTTGTTGCTGCGCTGGCGCTGGCTTAATCAAACACAAAAACATTTAACTTTTGCTGATGTCAGCGAAACACATTTACTTAATAGCTTAGAGCAATGGCTCGGCCCATATTTAACGGATATTACTTCTAAAGCACAACTTGATAAGCTAAATTTAGCGGAAGTATTATTAGCGCAGTTAAACTATCAAGAGCAGCAAGTGCTTAATCAGTTAGCACCGAGTTACTTTGTCGGGCCGACAGGGCGAAAATGCAAAATTCGTTATAGCTTAGAGCAAGCCCCGATAGTTTCCCTACCGATGCAGGAATTATATGGTGTTAGCACCACACCAACGGTGGGTGATAGCCAGCAAAACAGTCATGTGGCTTTGATTATCGAGATTTTATCGCCAGCTCAGCGGCCAATACAAATAACCCAAGATTTAGTAGCATTTTGGCAAGGCAGTTATCGCGAGGTGCAAAAGGAGATGAAGGCAAAATACCCTAAGCACTTTTGGCCGGATGACCCAGCTAATGCTCAAGCAACGCGAAAGGTTAAAAAGTATTTATAAACGGTTCACAGCCACTTTTGTCGTTGTTGCGGGGGAGGCAGTAAATGCGCAATTTGCTCTGGTTTAGTTAACTAATACAATGTTGCGGTATATTTATCAAATATTTCTTGATACTCACCACTTGCTTTAAGCTCTTTGATACGCATAACAAAGGTATCTCTAATTGCTTTATCTTTAAATAGAAAACCATTCGGGCTAGCACCAAGAATAGGAAAAAAATCAACTTTAGCACGGGTATCAATTATGCCGTCCTTTTGTAATTGATTTCGATAAAACTTAAAAATATGTAAATCCATTTGAGCCACTTGAAAGCGCTTTAAAAATATCATTTTAACTTGTAATGCCTGATCATGGGTTTCTACATAATTAAGCTTTTCAGCCACTACATTTTTATAGCGTTCACCCAAATGTCCCACTGCCCCCTGCCAAGCGATCAAACTGTGGTTGCCAATATCCTCTAAGCTATTAAAAGTAAATTTGTTTTCAGCTAATGCGATGAGATAATTTTGATATTGATAAACAGGATCCGAATAAAATCCGACTAGTTTTTCTGTCGTTATCGTATTTATATTCATATCACTAACTACATCGACCAATCCCGTTTGATATGAGTTAATTCGCCGAGCGTAAGGAGTGTATGTTGGTACTATTTTATAACCTTCAGGCTCTAAAGCTGCGGAAATTAAATCGACCACAATGCCACTATTATTATCTGGCAAAACCCAAGGTGCTAAAGCATTACCAAAGGCAACCGTTAAAGTTTTTTGACAATAGCCTGAAGTCGAAATGAAAAAAAGGACTATAGCTAATAATAATTTTGTCTTCATCATATTCTACTTCACAAAACTCGATAAATTTAAGGTATAACTTAAGTGTAGAAGATTCAATTTAAATTAGTATGTAAATTACCTACCCATACCGTTAAAGCAATAAAATGAAAAAGTTATTTTTTGGCAGGCCTTATTGACTGTGGTTAGCAATAACTTGCATTGCTTGCGTGACAAGCTCTTTATCACCGTCTAACCAATGAACTTTAGTGCCGTTGCGCTCTAGTCGTCGCAGCCAAGTGTCTTGCTTTTTAGAGAATTGATGGATAGCAGAATTGAGCTTTTGAAAGCAGTCATTCTTACTCAGTTGCCCCTGTAAATGTTGAGCAATAAAGCGATACTCTAAACCGTAAAAATATAAGGTTTCCCAGCTGACTCCTTGAGCATGTAATTGTGCTACTTCTTCAATAAGGCCTTGTGACATACGCTCTTTTAATCTATTGGTAATACGCTGACGAATAACTTCTCTGGGCCATTTGATAGCAAATATCAGCGGCTTAAGTGCTGGAAATTCATTGATTTTATCTTCGGCATTTCGCTCGCCTTGTGCTATCTCAATAGCTCGAACAAGTCGTTCACGCTCGATAAGGTCAGTGGTGTTATGCAAGTCGGGTTTAAGTTCGAGTAACTTTGCGACTAAGGCTTCGTGGGACAGAGTGGACAGTGTCGCGCGCAGTTCGATGTTTTCTGGTACTTCAACTAATCGATAGCCTTTTATAATTGTGTCAACATACAGCGCTGAACCACCCGCCATGATGGCCAACTTTTGTTTTTGGCTAATAGTTTGGTATGCATGAATAACATCTTTTTGAAAATCAAAAATATTATATTCATAGCCGGGGTCGACAATATCAATTAAGTGATGTGGGATCTCTTGATATTCATCTAGGTCTTTACCGCTGCCAATATCTAAACCGCGGTACACTTGTCGAGAGTCGGCTGAAATGATTTCGCCATTTAGCATTCGGGCTAGTTCAACCGCTAATTTTGTTTTCCCAGAGGCTGTTGAGCCAAGCACAACCAGCATGTTAAATGCAGACATAGTAAACCTTAAAAGTTTGAGCAGAGATAAAGTGACGATTATATCGTTAAATTGCCCACGATGCTTGTCAGTGTCGACAACTTTATCTCGCTATTAATGCTTGCTAATCTTTTCGCGTATAGCAAAAATGCAAAGTGCAGCTGCACTAACCCGAGGCTTAAAAATTATCATTAGGGATATAGTATTAGCTAGATTATTATAGCGGTTAATAGCTAGGTAAATAACTTACCCTCAGCGATTAATGCTTATATTTACTGAGTAAGTCACAAGCGATATTTTTCAAAATCCAAAGGCACTTTATTAGACAATGACGGCAAAAAAAACTGCTCAAACGGCAAATAAAAAAACGCGAACAGCCAAAGCATCAAAGGAAAATGTGTCGGAAGAACTTGACGGTAGCCGGATAAAAAGAGTGTTGCGCTGGTCATTTTGGTTGTGCGTTAAATTGATGGTCATCGGGGTATTTTCCCTGTTGCTTTATAGTATTTACCTTGATGGTAAAGTACGTGATAAATTTGAAGGTCAACGCTGGAAAGTACCCGTTCAGGTTTATGGTGCCATTGAAAAATATAATGTAGGTGGTGAGTTGATACTCACCAACCTAAAGCAGTCGCTATTAGCAAATCGCTATAAAAAAGTTACTGAGGTTTACCGCCCAGGCGAATTTGCCTTGTCAAAAAATCGTGCGATTATTTATCGGCGCGCCTTTGATTTTGGTGCGGGCATCGAAGAGGCAAAGCAAATCACGATTGATTTGGTTAACAATCAAATTAGCGCCATTTATCTTAATCAAGAAAACGTTGCACAAGTGCAATTAGAGCCATTGTTACTAGATAGAATTTTACCCGAAAGTAAAGAAGACCGAGTCTTGGTTTCTTTACAAATGGTGCCTGAAAAACTATTAGATACTTTATTATTAGTCGAAGACAGAGATTTTTATTTCCATCATGGCGTTTCGCCTTTAGGTATTTTACGGGCACTTTACCAAAATTTTAAGGCCGGAAGAACGGTGCAAGGTGGCAGTACGTTAACGCAACAATTGGTTAAAAACATGTTTTTAACTCGTGACAAAACCTTGTGGCGAAAAGTTAACGAAGCGATCATGGCGCTGATTTTGGAGTATCGCTACAGTAAAGATCAATTACTAGAAGCTTACATCAACGAGGTGTATTTAGGGCAAAATTACGCCAATGGTATTTATGGCTTTGGCCTCGCCGCAGATTTTTATTTTGGTAAGTCCATTCAATCACTGACTTCAGAGCAAATGGCGATGCTTATTGGCCAAGTTAAAGGCCCCAGCTATTATGACCCTTGGCGTTTTCCCAAGCGCACTATTAAGCGGCGAGATCTGGTATTAAGGTTAATGTACCAACAAGAAATTATTTCTCAGCATGAGTTTGAACGTGCGCTAGAGTCGCCGTTATCTATTCGAAAAAAACGCCGTTTAAAACTGCAGAAATTTCCCGCTTACCTGCAATTGGTTAAAGCCGAGTTGGCGCGTCATTTATCACCCTATCAACAACAGTCGGGCGTTAGAGTTTTTACGGGTTTTTCAATTAACCAACAATTGGCGCTACAGGCCAGTATTGATCAGCAATTACCTAGTTTGCAGCAACAATCGGACTCTCAATTGCAAGTAGCGATGGTGGTATCTGATTTTAGCTCTGGCGTAGTTCGGGCATTAGCCGGCGGAAAAGAGGCAGGTTACGCAGGTTTTAATCGCGCACTTCATGCCAAGCGACCGATTGGGTCCTTAATTAAACCAGCGGTATATCTCGCGGCGCTAGAGCGCTATCAACGCTTTAATTTAGCCAGCATAATAGAAGACAAAGCCATTACACTGGCTAATGGCGGCGGCCAAGCATGGCAACCTAAAAATTACGATGGAAAATATCGAGGCCAAGTGCATTTAATTGACGCCTTAGTCTCAAGCCTTAATGTTCCAACCGTGAATTTAGGCATGAAGCTGGGCTTAGCGAATGTTGCTCAAGCCATACACTTGTTGGGTTATCAGGATGATATTGTCACTCGCCCGTCGATGTTACTGGGGGCATTAAATATGTCCCCCATGGAAATAAACCAACTCTATATACCGCTTGCTAATCATGGTGTGACGGAACAATCACACGCGATAGAGCGCATCGTTAGCGCTAGTGGTGAAACCTTGTGGCAGTATCAGCCTTTAGGTCAGCAAGTTATTTCTAGCCAAGCCGCCCATTTACTCGACTTCGCCTTAAATAAGGTCACCACTTCAGGCACGGCGCGTTCATTAACTTGGCGACTGCCAGATAAAGGGTTAGCGGGAAAAACGGGCACAACCAATGATCAAAGGGATAGCTGGTTTGTCGGTTATGACAGTGAACTTTTAGTGACCACTTGGCTAGGGCGAGATGATAACAAACCCACCAAATTAACTGGTAGCAGTGGAGCACTGGTGCTTTATGCTGATTTTATGCAAAAGGTTGGTGCGGTGAGTCGTGAGGCTTCTATACCTGCAAATGTTGAATTAGTGCGCTTTGATAATAAAAGCGGCCGAGCAGTAAGGCAAGCTTGTGAAAACTCGCAAATACTGCCTGCGGTTACCACGGGGTTAATCTATGAAACACAATGTGAACAAGCGTCTAAAAATGAGAAAAAGCAATCATGGCTTGAAAAATTATTTGGTAATTAGTTTTTAAGTAAATTCAATTATTAAGTACTTCGCGGACTGATTTTGTTGCTTCGTTATTTGTATAACCTTCATTACGGCACTATGGTTATTAAGTAGCATATAAAACAAAGAAGTTAATTATACCAATCGCATAACTAACTGTTTTGATATTACAGTAATATAAGGAAGTATGACTACAGTATAAAAGGCATCAGATCTTTTACCTATTATGAGGGATATAATGAAACATAGGTTAAGTTTTGGTTACTTTACACTGCTCACTGAAAATATTGTTGAAGTTACTATTGATGAAGGGGTTGAACTGTCGCTTGAAATGATTGAAGAGTGTGATGTGTTTTTAAAAGCACATATCTTTGGTGATTTTGGCATGCTTATCAATCGAATAAATCAATATACCTATAGTTTTGAAGCACAATTAACCATAGGCTCTAATACTGGTTTAAAGGCCATTGCTTTTGTTTGTTATTCAGACGAAAGTAAAGGTTTGATAGAAAAAATCAATGTAGTACGAGCCGATGATGATTGGAATAGTTGCTTATTCTCGGGCTTGGAGCTTGAGTGGCAACAAGCTGTAAGTTGGTTGAAAAACGAACTGGTAACGAATATTCAGCAAGTAGAAAGTAACCTTTTGTAGGGGTAATGTTTTTAGCACGTTCGCGTTCTAAATGAAGCAAAATAAAAAAGCAAACCAAGAGGTTTGCTTTTTTATGTTCAGGCCTTTCTCAGGCATCCTGCCTTTCAAGGCATTAGTACATCCGTGTACGTCGATGAACGGTATGTCACGATCACAAGGCCGTTCCTAGCCATCCATGTCTTCACGGCATTCGTATATCCATCTATGTCAGGTGAAAGAGTGACGATGTTCAGGCCTTTCTCAGCCATCCTGCCTTTAAAGTATTAGTACATCCGTGTACGCCGATGAATTACTAGTATTAATCGATATATTCAAAAATTTTAAATACGCGATTAACGCCACCGACATTACGAGCAATATCTACGGCGATAGTTGCTTCAGCTTTAGTGACTACGCCCATCAAAAATACCTCAGCATTTTCTGTCACGACTTTTATGTTAGTGGCATCGAGCTTATCTGTGCCAAATAAGGCCGTTTTAACTTTCGAGGTTAACCAAACATCATTAGTTTTTGTGGTAAAAGATAACGTGTTACTGATGCGAATTTGATTATGCAATTGGTTAACGCCATTGACCTCATTAATCGCCTTGATCGCTTGGTCGCGTAAGTAACTATTAGGAGCTTGTCCAACGACCAGCACACTACCATTAACACTGACCACTTGTAGATTAGCGTTATCATTTAAGCCTTTATTTTTTCTGAGCTTAGCAATGGCATCAATTTCAATTTTCTGATCGTCTATTTGATTGCCCAAAGAGCGATTATCGGTGGCGATACTGGCGCCACCTACAACGCCCACCACAGCGGCTGCAACGCAGCCTTGTAGCAAAATAGCGACGCTAATTGTGCTGACAATTGATTTTATCGACATTTTAACCCTCAGATTGTGGAAATAAGGTAGTATCTATAATGTCACATAGGCAGTGAATAACCACTAAGTGCACTTCTTGAATTCGCGCGGTGCGACTTGAAGGTACGCGAATTTCAACATCATTCTCGCCAAGTAGGCCAGCAATGTCACCACCGTCACCACCCGTTAAGGCGATTATCGGCATGTCACGTGAGACCGCTGTTTCAATAGCTTTTATAACATTACGAGAGTTGCCACTGGTAGAAATTGCCAGTAAAACATCACCATTATTGCCTAAGGCGCGAACCTGCTTGGAAAATATCTCATCAAAATGATAGTCATTACCAATCGAGGTGATGGTAGAGCTATCAGTAGTCAGGGCAATTGCAGGTAGAGGTGGACGTTCTGTTTCGTAACGATTTAACAGCTCAGCGGAAAAGTGCTGGGCATCGCCCGCAGAGCCACCATTACCACAGGCTAATATTTTATTACCGGCTAATAGGCTTTGTACCATTACCATGCCAGCTTGCTCTATTGGCGTCGCCAATAATTCACTGGCGGCAATTTTGGTTTGGATGCTTTCGGTAAAATTACTTTTTATCCGTTCTAACATGGTGGAATTAGCTCCGTTGTTTCATTTCTAAAGGCATTGATTAAAAGGCATTTTTAAGCCAAGTAATTTCTGGGTTATTAATATCGCCTTGCATAGCGATAACATCGAATCGGCAAGGGGTATTATATTCATTTAATCCGGCCTGTTGCAGATAAAATGCAGCACATTGCTTAATTTTTTGCTGTTTTTTAACTGAAACAGCCGCTATAGCGCCACCAAAGTGTGTATTTTTGCGATATTTCACTTCCACAAACACCCAAATGTCGAGTTCAGTCATGATTAAATCAATTTCACCTCGACGATTTTGAAAATTAGCGGTCTGCAATATCAAGCCATGCTCGGCTAAATAGTGGGCGGCTAATTGTTCACTATTTTTACCTTTGGTGACAGTATTGGCTTTATTAGTCCATAGCAATTTCTTCTACCTTGCTGCGACTGTATTTGCCCCAAATTAAACTTCGGGTCAAAATATTATCTGCGCCTAATTGTAATATGCCCGTTTGACCATAATGTCTGACATAAGTTTTACTTTGCATGGCAGAAACTTTATCTACTAACGCTAAGCTATCAAAGCCCATAGCAAAAAT
>JBFJQB010000066.1:0-14084 GCA_041616855.1 Cognaticolwellia sp.
ACCGAGCGTTGATGAGTATCCGCTCGCGTGGCAACTTTAATCGCACTTTGCCACCGTTAGAGCATAATCAGCAGTTGTTTTGGGAATACAGTAACTACGCCTTAGCATTTATGTTACTGGTTGCTGTTGCTGTTTGGCAGCGTCAACGCCGTAAACGTAAGCAGCGTCATTATTTAACTTGGTTGGCACAGTAGGAGGAGCTGACATGAACAAATATCTAACGATGTTAACCGCCCTATTTTTCTTGCAGCTCAGCATTGCTGGGCTGCTGTTGGCTGACGGTGGTTATGATGAAAGTGAGGTGACGGCGCAAAAGTTAATCAGTATTGACCCTGACACACTTAATGAAATTAAGATCACCGCGCCATCGTCAGAAATTGTTTTAACGAAAGTAGCACAACGCTGGCAGCTTAAGGAGTATCCTGATCTGCAGATAGTGCAAGATAAGGTTCGCGCATTAACGAATAAGTTAGCAAACATTAATGTGTCATGGCCAGTTACCTCAACACAAAATAGCCATCAGCGCTTTAAAGTGACTGATAACCATTTTGAGAAACAGCTGAGCGTAAAAAATACAGCCGGCGTAACACAAACCTTGCTGCTGGGTGACTCACCGAGTTACAAAAGTATTTATGCTCGAAACGCCGATAATAACGAGGTATATAGCATCGAATTTAACGCCTATCAGCTAAATACTCAGATCAATGACTGGTTAGATAAGTCGTTGTTATCGATAAATGAAGTAACAAATATTAGCCACACTGAAGTGAGTCTACAAAAAGCGAATGACAGTTGGCAGCTAACAACGCCGGCAACACTGCCTGAGGCGCATTCACTTGATCAAGCCCGTATTGAAAAGCTAGTTGCACATTTGCAAGGTTTGACCGTTACCAAGGTAAGTGAGTTAACGCCTGCCGGCAATGACCACGAACAGTTGACAGTGTCGAATGCAAAAGGTCAGCAATTTACCTACAGCTTTGCAAACGAAGATGAGCAATACTTAGTCAGCAGAAATGACTACAACTATTGGTTTACGCTGCCTAAAACTCAATTTGAGCCATTAGCCCAGTTGAGTGTAGAAAGTATTAGCGCCAACAATGAGGTAAGTGAGGAAAAAACAGACCATAAAACATCGGAGTAAATAACAGCCGACGGGGAGTCTAACGATTCCCCGCTTGACACTGTGGTTAAATACTAACGGCAGGTTTCAGCACAAATGTTTGGATTTATTTTATATTGCCTAAAGAGGATATATCATGACTTCATTTAATCGTTCACTAATAAACTTTTTTTTAATCATCGCAGTAATTGCTACTAGTTTGGCTTTTTCAGCGCTATCAATTAGTCAAAGTACCCAAGCGAAGACTGTTAACTCGAAATTAATAACAGCTAATTATCAGGGAAAACTTGAGCGAGAAGTGAATATGTTAACGCCCGGACATAAGCACTTTAATCGTCGTTTCGTTAAACAGATACTCACCAGTAGCAAAACTAAAGCGGGGGCGGCATGACATTGAAGCAATTACCGATACAGTTTGAAGCCAGTGGCAGTTTTGAGTCTTATATGGCGTATGTCAATAGCATCCCCTTACTGGATGAACAGCAAGAACGGGCGCTCTTTTTGCGCTATCAACAACAGAATGATTTAAGTGCTGTGCAAGATATTGTCTTATCGCACTTACGCTTTGTTGCCTACGTAGCCAGAAAGTATCAAGGCTATGGCATGCGTTTAGATGATTTAGTGCAAGAGGGCACCATTGGCTTAATGAAGTCAGTGAAAAAATTTAATCTCGACTTCGGTGTCAGACTGGCAAGTTTTGCAATTCATTATATTAAAGCGGAGATACATGAATTCATCATTCGTAATTGGCGCTTAGTCAAAGCCGCAACCACGAAAGCTAAACGTAAATTGTTCTTTAATTTACGACGATTAAAGTCGACCAGTGAGTGGTTAGGACATAAAGAACAGCAAGAAATCGCGCAAGAATTAGGCGTTGAAATACAAGACATTGGTGATATGGAAGTGCAGTTGTCGCAACCGGACCTTTTTGTTTATTCAGAATCAAGCCCTGAAGGTGACGAGGTGACTGCGGCTCGGGAGTGTTTGCTTGTCGATAAAACTGAGCCATTTTATGACGCAATTATCGAGCAAGACTTTAAACAAAAAAATATAGCAAACATCAATACTATTGTTGAAAGTCTTGACGAGCGCAGCAGGGATATCATTAAAAGCCGCTGGTTGCGAGATGAGAAGAAAACCCACAAATTTTTGTCTGAAAAATACCAAGTATCACAAGAGCGTATTAGACAAATTGAAGAAAAAGCCATTAAAAAAATTAAAAGCAAGTTAAGCGTTCAAGGGTAATAACTGGCTCAATCAGCAGAATAATAGCGCTTGAGGCGTTTGAGCTTTCATCAAAATATAAAATTTTCGATTTATAACACGGTGAAAATAAAAATATTAATTATTAAGGGGGCTATAGTTATAAATGATTTTTAAAAAGTATTAAGGTACTAGACACTTAACGTCGAATGAAAAGGTTTATCTTATTGGGAGATAACATATGGCACCCCAACACAATCAATCAGGCGATGGTAAATTAGGCATAGCGGTGCTTATCAATGTTCTGTTAACGATTGCTCAGGTTGTTGGTGGCTTGCTCTCTGGTAGCCTTGCTTTAATTGCCGATGCCTTACATAACTTGAGTGACGCTGGTGCAATTTTTATTGCGATTATTGCCCGCAAAATTGGCAATAAATCTGCAAATAAAACCATGACCTATGGTTATAAAAGAGCAGAGATTATTGCGGCCTTAATTAACAGCACTTCATTAATCGTTATTGGTACTTATCTTATATACGAGGCAATAGGAAAGTATTTTAATCCAAGTCCAATAGATGGCTGGATCGTGCTTTGGGTGGCAGGAATTGCCTTGCTAGTTGATGTTGCAACAGCGGTGATCACCTATACTGCTGGCGCAAAAGATAACATTAATATTAGAGCGGCATTTATTCATAACATCTCAGATGCATTAGCATCCATTGTGGTTATTATTGCTGGCTTAATGATTATTTACTATCAGCTTTATATTTTTGATGTGGTTGCCACCATAGGAATTTCAATTTATGTTATTTATCATGGCCTTAGTATGGTAAATAAATGCACCATGATCATCATGCAAGCAACGCCTGAATCAGTAAATATAATAGACCTTCAGCGAGCGCTAGAAAAAATAGCCGGCGTTGAATCAGCAGCACATATTCATGTATGGCAACTTGATGATAAAAGCATTTTTATGGAAGCGCACATGAAGTTAAATACCCATGATCATGAGCGGGTAAAAACCGCAACACGTGAAATCCTAAAAAGTGACTTTGGTATCACACACTCCACACTAGAAACCAAGCGTATTTAAGTGGCGCATAGCCGCCAATAAGTGATGATTTCTCGCAGGCGTTATTAACTAATTAAACCGCTTGTCCACAAGCCACGCCGCTGCTCCAGGCGAATTGGAAGTTATAGCCACCTAACCAACCGGTGACGTCGATCACTTCTCCGATAAAGAATAAGCCTTTGGCTTTTTTCGCTTCAAAGGTTTTTGATGATAGTTCGTCGGTGTCTACGCCGCCAAATGTTACTTCGGCGGTGCGATAACCTTCCGTGCCATTCGGCTTTATTTGCCATTGATGTAGGTATTGACCGAGATAAGTTATTTCATCGTTACTTATTTGATTGATGGCTTTATCGGAGATGTGTTTTTGCTTAACTAATGCTTCGATAAAACGCTTAGGTAATAACGTTGCTAGCATGTTTTTCAATGACTTCTGGCCGCTGCTTTCCCGCCACTCTTTAATTAATTCATCAATAGGAGTCTCGGGCAGTAAGTTAATGGTGACAGCTTGTCCAGAACGCCAAAATGATGAAATTTGTAAAATCGCGGGGCCTGATAAACCGCGATGGGTAAACAAGATGTTTTCTTTAAAGGTGGTGCCATCTTCACTGCTAACTTCTGTCGGGATGCTAATGCCTGATAAGCCGTCAAAGCGTTGTTTGTCGTGATCGTGCAAGGTAAAGGGCACTAATGCCGCCATGGTCGGTAAAACGTTGATAGCAAATTGTTCCGCAATTTTATAGCCAATAGGGCTCGCGCCTAATTTCGGCATGGTTAAGCCGCCAGAGGCAATCACTAATGATTCACATTGATAGCTTTCACCCGCGGTAATAATTTCATAACCGGTGGCATTTTTGTCGACTGAAATGACTTCACTGCGCATGGCAATATTGACCCCAGCCCATTCGCATTCGGTCATCAATATATCAACAATATCTTGGGCGCTATTATCACAAAATAATTGTCCAAGGGTTTTATGGTGATAATTAAGGCCGTGGCGGTCTACAAGCTCAATAAAGTCTTGCGCGCTATAACGGCTAAGTGCCGATTTCGCAAAATGAGGGTTTTGGCATAAGTAGTTTTGGGGCGTGGCATTTTCATTGGTGAAATTACATCGACCGCCGCCAGAAATTAATATTTTCCGACCCGGTTTTTTGCCCATATCAACTACAGTGACGCTGCGGCCTCGATAGCCTGCAGTTGCGGCTGCCATTAAGCCTGCGGCGCCAGCACCAATAATAACTACATCAGAAAATATCAACGAAATAACCTAACTTATGCTTTAAATGCCTGCATTATACGTGAGATAGCACAGTAGAGCGATAAGATAAAATACGAGGAGAGTCAGCTCAGAAAGTATAAGGCGGAGAGAAAGCTCAGAACGTTCTGAGCTTTTAATGTTTTTGAGGGAAATTACAGACCTGAAGCCTCAGTCATGATACTGCCACCGCTTGATTTTGCCATTTCTGCTAAATCTTTATCGACAAAGAACAGGGCATGGCCGTCGTGACCTACCAAGTTAATTTTGTCTAACACACTTTTAAATAAAGTTTCTTCTTCGTGTTGTTCGGCAACATACCATTGGAGAAAGTTAAAAGTAGAATAATCTTGGTTAGTAAATGCTTGATGCGCCAAGCTGTTAATGTGTTCAGTAATTTCACATTCGTGCTGATAAGTTTTTTCAAATACATCGGCTAATGATTCAAATTCATGAGGTGGAGCATCAATAGTACCTAAAATTGGCAACGCGCCGGTTTCACTGACATAAGTAAATAGACGTGTCATATGCTCCATTTCTTCAGACGCATGTTTTCGCATAAATTCTGCAGCACCTTCAAAGCCTTTTTCTTCACACCAAGCGCTCATTTGTAAGTACAAATTTGAAGAATAAAACTCTAAGTTGATTTGTTTGTTTAATTGCTTAACCATTTCAGGTTTTAACATTGTGCTACCTCGTTGTGCGTTTTATGACATAAATTATGCTCGGCAGTTTGCGTTAAATGCAACCGTAATTCAAGTGGAATTTATTTAAAAACCCTTGTAGCATAAGGGTTACAGGCAAATGATAATGGTTTTTATTTATCTTACTTTAACGGTTTAAGTAATACAGAACATCTGGATGTGCAAAGGCGGATAAAAAAGGGAGCGATTGCTCCCTTATAAAGTGATATTAGAACATGAGTGCAGTTTTATAGTTGATTGATAATGGTTTCAGCGTTACTGACTTCAAATTCTTTTGGTTTTTCAATGTTTAAATTGGTGACAACACCGTTGTCGATGATCATTGAGTAACGTTGAGAGCGTAAGCCGCCAAACGCGGCGGTGTCCATTTCTAAGCCTAAGGCTTTAGTGTAACTACCATCACCATCGCCAAGCATCATCAGTTCTTCAGCATTTTGGGCTTTGCCCCAAGCTGCCATCACGAATGCGTCGTTTACTGATAGGCAAATAATCGCGTCAATGCCTTTGGCTTTTAACTCGTCAGCTGAAACGACATAACCGGGTAAATGTGCCGCTGAACACGTTGGGGTAAACGCACCTGGCACGGCAAACATCACCACTTTTTTGTTGGCAAAAAGTTCAGCAGTACTGTGGTTGATAACTTCACCGTCTTTTAGTTCTTGTAAGTGCCCTGCAGGCATCGTGGCATTTATAGCGATCATAATAGCTCCGTTTTTGTTAATGGATTACAGTGTGTTTTAGCGACTTTTCTTTGTTTACTTTACACAAAGATTTTGCCAACTGTACACACCTCAGATAGTGCTGATTCTAGGTTGTTTTAGTGTAGATTAATGCAAGAGACTGCGCACTAACATTACCTTAGTTATTTTTTGGAATCGCTTGATTCACATAAACGTCAAAGCGATTTTTTTTCATATTAATACTCGTGGATGGCTTTTTTCCGGCCAATGGTGGCGCATAACTTGGGCGTTTTACCACCACCCGATATTTTGCCAAAGCAATGGCTGGCACTAATAAGTCGTCAGCATCAAGGTCTTCACCGACCAGTGATTGAAACACACGCATTTCTTTTTTCACCGCCGCTGATTTTTCTCGATGCGGATACATAGGATCAAGATAAATCACATCGGGTTGTTGCGCTAAGTTCATATTCTCAATGGACGATGAGTTAATTAAGCGCATTCGATTTGTAATGTCATTAATTTCAGTACTTAATTTGGCGCGTTCTAAGCCATCTTCTAATAAGGCGGCAACAATTGGCATACGCTCCATCATGGTGACATGGCAACCTAAGGTCGCTAAAACAAACGCGTCACGACCTAAACCTGCTGTGGCATCAAGCACATTGGGAGTAAAGCCATGCTTTAAGCCCACGGCTTTGGCAATATCTTGACCGCGACCACCGCCAAATTTACGTCGATGCGCCGTCGCACCATCAACAAAATCAACACAAATTGCACCGAGCTTAGGCTCATCAAGTTTACTCAGTTCTAAACGTTGTAAGTTGACTTGCAAAGCAAACAATAACTCGGGATGGTTTCTTACAGCGGCTATATCACCGATATAATCAAGTTGCCATTTTTTCGCAACTTTTTTCGCTTTTTCTACGTCGATAGCGTCAACGTAGGCAACGGCAATATTATTGGTCATTATAATTCATCTTTATTATTCGCCATCAGTATCTTCTATATGAATATGGTTATCGCCGGTAGCATAAGCAATTAAACGACTTAATTGGCTCAATGATAAGTCACCTTGTTGTTGCCAGTGATTAAAGCTTGCTTGAATGGCGTTTAGGCTAGACTTTGTTTGAATACCACCAGTAATAATATCGTGCGCGCGAAAATACGCTTCGACATCGCGACTGAGGATAAAAGTATCTTTACCTAAAGCACGCAGGGCATAGGGGCCAGTATTGCCACCAAGGCGTTGACCGTGCTTTTTCAAATAAGTCCATAGGCCAATAATATCATCTGTTGGCCAGCTAGCAATAAACTCAGCAAAACTATGACCTTTTTGTTGCTCTTCAAAAATCATTTGCCCGTTTGCTTTAATAGTTTTCACCTTGTTAAAGTTACGAATGATTTTCGGGTCACTGGCTTTTCGTTCCATCATTTCTTCTGGCATCATCAATACTTTTTCAATGTCGAAATTAAAGAAGCTCTCTTCAAAATTTGGCCACTTGTTTTCCACTACGCGCCAAACAAAGCCCGATTGAAAAACTTTTTTACTGAACTCCGATAAAAACCGATCGTCAGAAATTTTTTTCAATAAATGGTCTTGGTTACCAGGCCCTAATAATATATTGAGTTTATTCGCGCCGCCTTTTCGGGCAGCGGCGCGTTGATAAATATCGTCAAGTGCTTCTAACGCCATAAAACTAACCTGTAATACCGCAGTGGCGCAATAATGCGTCTATTTCTGGCTCTCGGCCACGGAACGCTTTAAATAGCTCACTTGGCTCTTTAGAACCACCCATTTCTAGGATATGAGTTAAAAAATCATGACCGACCTCTTGGTTGAAAATGCCTTCTTCTTCAAAGCGAGAAAAAGCATCAGCCGAGAGTACTTCAGCCCATTTGTAACTGTAATAACCAGCGGCATAGCCGCCACCAAAAATGTGGCCAAAACTGTGTTGAAAACGATTAAATTCCGGGGCTTTAATCACCGCATATTTATCACGCACTTGGTTTAGCACCTGTTGAATTTCATCGCCTTTTTCTGGTGAGTACTGGGCATGCATTTTAAAGTCGAATAAGCTGAACTCTAATTGACGGATCATTTGCATTGCTGATTGAAAGTTCTTCGCCGCTAACATTTTATCGAGCATGTCTTGCGGTAGCGGCTCACCTGTTTGGTAGTGACCCGAAATAAACGCGAGCGCTTCTGGCTGCCAACACCAGTTTTCTAAAAATTGGCTAGGAAGCTCAACCGCATCCCAAGGTACACCGTTAATACCAGAAACTCCTGCGGCGTTTATTTGCGTCAACATGTGGTGAATACCGTGGCCAAATTCATGGAATAAGGTGACCACTTCGTCATGAGTAAACAGCGCCGGCTTGTCGCCAACAGGGCCATTAAAGTTACAGGTGAGATAAGCAACTGGGTATTGAATATCGCCATTGGCTAATTCACGACGACCAATGCAGTCATCCATCCAAGCACCACCACGTTTGTGTGGGCGGGCGTATAAATCAAAATAGAAGCTGCCACGAAGTTGTTGGTTTTTATCGAAAACATCAAAAAACTTAACGTCTTTATGCCAAGTATCGACATCTTGGCGCTCACTAATGTTTAAACCAAACAAACGATGCACCACTTCAAACAAGCCTGCGACCACTTTGCTTTCAGGAAAGTAAGGGCGCAATTCTTCGTCAGAAATGGCATAACGTGCTTGTTTTAGCTTTTCACTGTAATAAGGCAAGTCCCAAGCTTGTAGGGATTCTTGTTGAAATTTCTCGGCGGCAAAGGCGGTAACTTCCGCTAAATCTTGCTCGCCTTGAGCTTTTGATTTCACTGCTAAATTTTCTAAAAAGCCTAATACTTCATCAATGTTATTGGCCATTTTTGTCGCTAGCGATTTTTCCGCAAAGCTGTCAAAGCCTAATAAGTTGGCAAGTTCATGACGTAAGGCAAGTATCTCTGTCATGATTGGGCTGTTGTCATATTCGCCGCCATTCGGGCCAATTTCTGAGGCACGGGTGACATAAGCGCGGTACATTTTTTCGCGAAGCGCTTGGTTGTCACAGTAGGTCATGACCGGCAAATAGCTTGGAATGTCCAAAGTAAATAACCAGCCGGATTTATCTTGTGACTCAGCTAACGCTTTTGCCGCTTCTTTAGCACTTTCAGGTAAGCCTGATAGTTCGGTCTCGTCAGTAATATTTACGCTAAAGGCGTGCGTGGCGTCGAGAATATTATTGCCAAAGGTTGAGCTTAGCTCTGATAAACGGGTGACAATTTCGCCGTAGCGTTTTTTGTCTTGCTTGTTCAGCGCAATCCCTGACAGTTTGAAATCTTTTAAAGCGTTGCTGATCACTTTTTGTTGCGCGTCATTAAGCGTTTTAAATTCCTCACTGTCATGCAATTGCTGGTATGCTGCGAACAATCCCGCGTGCTGACCTACAAAGGTGCCGTATTCAGACAATAGCGGTAAACATGACTCATAAGCCTCGCGTAACTCATCACTGTTAACGACTGAATTCATGTGCGAAATAGGTGACCATAATTTACCTAATACGTCATCTACTTCGTCAATTGGTGCAACCAAATTAGCCCAAGAAAACTGCGTGTTGTTAGCTAATACCTCGGCAATCGTTGTTTTACAATTGCTGATAGCTTGTTCAACAGCCGGTTTTATATGCTCAGGCTTAATTTTAGAAAATTGTGGTAGTGAAGTATTTTGTAATAATGGATTGGTCATAAAATTCGCATGTTTTGCTAAATGATGCACTAGATGTAATGGCAAATCAGTCGATAATCAAGGTTTAGCAGAATAGTTTTCTCTATTTGTCTGACGTTATCGGGTTTTAAACTTAAAGCATCGACAGCATGCTATTTACTTTCGTGTTAAGTAATGTTGTGCCTAGCGCTTGAATTATTGTTTTTAAAGTCCAATATAATGAAGATAATCACACAGGAATATTAATATGACACAACATTTTGACTACATTTCAATTGGCGCAGGGAGTGGCGGTATTGCCTCAGCCAACCGAGCAGCACGTTTAGGCAAAAAAGCGGCAGTAATTGAAGCGAAACAGATTGGTGGCACTTGTGTGAATGTTGGTTGTGTGCCGAAAAAAGCCATGTGGTATGCCGGACAAATTGCCGATGCCTTACATTATGCTAATGACTATGGCTTTAAAGCACCGCTGCAAAGTTTTGATTGGTCAAGATTAGTCAAAAATAGAGAAGCTTACATTGAGCGCATTCATACCGCTTACGCACGTGGTTTTGCCAGTAATGACGTGACTGTTATTAATGGTTTTGCCAAGTTTGTTGATAAAAATACCCTCGATGTTGATGGGGTGTTATATACCGCCGATCATATTACCATTGCCACGGGGGGCCGTCCTAGTCGTCCCGATATTGAAGGTGCAGAGCACGGTATTGATTCTGATGGCTTTTTCGCCTTAACAAAGCAACCTAAAAAAGTTGCTGTAGTAGGCGCGGGCTATATTGCCGTTGAACTTGCCGGCGTGTTGCATGCCTTGGGTAGCGAATCGCATTTATTAGTACGTAAAGAAAAGCCGTTGCGTGGTTTTGACGATATGCTTAGCGATACCTTAGTTGAGCAAATGGCCAAGCATGGCCCCACATTACATACCATGAGCGTGCCAACGCGTGTTGAAAAACACACGGACGGACAATTAACTGTGCATTTGAAAAATGGCAAAAGTGTTGGTCCCGTCGATAGCCTCATTTGGGCTATTGGCCGTGAACCGGCGACCGATAATATTAACCTTGAAGCGGTTGGTGTTACCGTGAATGAGCGTGGTTTCATTACCACAGATAAATATCAAAATACCAATGTTGCCGGCATTTATGCCGTAGGTGACAATACCGGACGTGCACAATTAACACCGGTTGCGGTGGCTGCTGGTCGCCGTTTGTGTGAGCGTTTATTTAATAATAAGCCTGATGAGCATTTAGATTATTCTAATATCGCTACCGTGGTGTTTAGTCATCCGGTTATCGGCACCGTGGGTCTATCAGAACAAGAAGCCATTGCAGAATATGGTGCGCAGAACGTTAAGGTTTATAACTCACAGTTTACTGCCCTGTATCAAGCCATTACCGAAGATTACCGTGACCCAACTCGAATGAAATTAGTTTGTGTTGGTAAAGAAGAAAAAATTGTTGGTATTCATAGCATTGGTTTTGGAAGTGACGAGCTATTACAAGGCTTTGCTGTTGCGATGAAAATGGGCGCCACTAAAGCCGACTTTGATAATACAGTGGCTATTCATCCAACGTCAGCGGAAGAATTTGTCACTATGTAGCGGCTATGTCGCTAGGAATTAAGTACTGTTGCGGTATTGCTAACTAAAACCGGCTCATACTGCATCACTCAACCACCGCTAGATATTTAGACAAGTATCTTACGGTGGTTTTTTATAATGAACACAAAGCATGTCATTGCTTTAAATGCTCTCCCCCTAAATGAGTATCCATGTATCGGGCAATCGTCTTCCTGTCATACCACCAATTAAACCTTAATAACGTCATATCACCTCAGCGACTATTTGCTCGATGTCTTTGGGCAATTTTCGAAGAAAATTCAGCAAATAATATTGTTAAGTTTGAAACTGAGTGTGACACGAAAAATGTATATTTAACTGATTAAAAAATTAAACTTTTACGAAAATCATCGGTGCAAAATTCAGCTAGCCCTTGCTAAATATAGCTTATGTTTTTTTGTTATTTCTAGAGGCTAATTACAGATAAAAATAGTTTAATAATTGTCTGGTAATGGTGGTGTTTTCTGGTAATCTCTTAGCTCGCTTATTTCTATTGTTCGTTAATTAAACAACTGAATTTAAGCAAGGACATTTTTTTATCCACATTATAAAAAAATAAAAATAAAAATGTGAAAAGGATTTCTGACTTACCTTTTTTCAATTAATACAAGTAGTTAAGCTTAAGTTGCCGTAAAGATGAACAATTCTTTATGGTCTTTTGTCGTGCTTTTCAACATACTTATCCACAGATTTAGTTAAATGACCTAACTAATTGAAATGTATTGCTAGAGAGAATTTTCCGATTATGGCATGCTAAGCGTATCTTTGTTTAAGTCTAAAATTTATCATGCCAACTTCTGACCAATCACCGCTTATTTTAGTCGATGGTTCTTCTTATTTATTTCGCGCATATCATGTGCCATATTTGCAAGCTTTATCAACTTCTGAGGGTCAACCTACAGGTGCTATTACTGGCGTCTTGAATATGATCAGAAGCCTGAAAAAAGACTATCCCAATGGTAATGTTGTTGTGGTTTTTGATGCGAAAGGAAAAACCTTCCGTAATGATTTGTATCCTGAATATAAAGCTAATCGACCGCCCATGCCGGATGATTTACGCACGCAAATTGCACCGCTACATGACATTATTACGGCGATGGGTTTGCCACTATTAGTGATTGAAGGTGTCGAGGCCGATGATGTTATTGGCACCTTATCGCACCAAGCGACCGCGCTGGGTATTGAGACGGTGATCTCAACCGGCGATAAGGATATGGCTCAGCTAGTTAATCCTCATGTGCGTTTAATCAATACCATGACCAATGTCGAAATGGATGAAGCCGGTGTTATTGAAAAGTTTGGTGTGCGTCCTGATCAAATTATCGATTATCTGACCTTAGTGGGTGATAAAGTTGATAATATCCCAGGGGTTGATAAGTGTGGCCCTAAAACGGCGGTAAAATGGTTAACGGCATATCCGAGCTTAAATGAAGTGATGGCACATGCTGATGAAGTGAAGGGTAAAGTAGGTGAGAACTTACGTAGTGCATTGACACATTTACCCCTTTCTTATGAGCTTGCCACCATTAAACTGGATGTTGAACTAGAGCAATCGGTAGCTGAACTGCAACCCACAGCGCCAGATACTGAAAAACTGAGAACCCTTTATCAAAAATTCGAATTAAAACGTTTATTGGCGGATTTAACTACCGGTGATGACAACACAGTGGTGGCGGCTGTTGAAGGTAATGAAGACGTTGCCCAGTTACCTGCTGCGCTTGACGCTGACTATGACATTATACTTGATAAAGCGAGTTTTCAGGTTTGGCTTGAGAATTTAAAAACTGCTGAGCTTTTTGCGTTTGATACTGAAACCACCAGTGTTGATTATATGAAAGCTAAGTTGGTGGGCTTGTCATTTTGTCTTGAAGTAGGCAAGGCGGCTTATGTACCGTTAGCCCATGATTATATTGATGCCCCTGAGCAGTTACCACTTGATTGGGTGCTTGCACAACTGAAACCATTATTAGAAAGTGAAACACTTTGCAAAGTTGGGCAAAACTTAAAATACGACGCCAATGTACTATCGCATTATGATATTGCGATGAAAGGTATTGCCTTTGATACCATGCTTGAGTCCTATTGTTTAAATAGTGTATCGACACGCCATAATATGGACGCGTTAGCAGAGAAATATTTAGGCTATAAAACCGTACACTTTGAAGATATTGCGGGTAAGGGCGCCAAACAGCTGACCTTTAATCAAATTGATATTGAAAAGGCGGGGCATTATGCCGCTGAAGATGCGGATATTACCTTACGTTTGCATCAAGCTATTTTTCCGCAATTAGCCAAAATAGCTTCACAGCTCTCGGTGTTTAATGAGATTGAAATGCCATTACTACCGGTACTAGCACGTATGGAACAGCAGGGTGTGTTAATTGATTGTGATATGTTGGATCAACAGAGTCAATCGATTGGTGCGCGCTTATCTGAATTAGAAATTGAAGCACATAACTTGGCAGGAAAAAGCTTTAATTTAAGTTCACCTAAGCAACTGCAAGTGATTTTGTTTGAAGAGTTAAAAATACCGGTCATCAAGAAAACGCCAAAAGGCGCGCCTTCAACCGCAGAAGAAGTGCTACAAGAATTGGCTTTAGATTATCCTTTGCCAAAAGTTATATTAGAAAACAGAGGTTTAAGTAAATTAAAGTCGACTTATACTGATAAATTACCGCTATTGGTGCGCCCGAAAACGAATCGTGTGCAT
>JBFJQB010000067.1:0-13966 GCA_041616855.1 Cognaticolwellia sp.
GGGGTGCGCTGGGATTGGCAAACGAATATTGCTCTGAAATTTGATGTTACTTTTTTAAATGCCGACAAAAATCAAGATGGTTTTTTTACCGATATCAATAACGCTGAGTTTGATAGAAAATCAACACTAACGCAATTAGCCATTACGTGGGTGTTTTAAAAATGATGAACATTTCACGATTAGTTTCATTTAGCTTGTTTGCTGTCGCAATATTTTTTGCCAATGACATTGAGGCAGAAGATATTAAACTGGTTGCGCACTTAAGCAAAGATATGCAGTTAACACTAAATCGGCAAGAAGCAAGAAGTCTATTTATGGGCGGCGCACGCAGTTATAATTTAAAAGTGGTTGCCTTACCGCCAGAACATCCAACGCGAGTTATTTTTAATACCAAAGTTATTGGCCTGACTGAGTCTAGAATTCAATCATATTGGGCGCAAATGCGTTTTTCTGGCAGAAAAAAACCACCGGTGAAACTAGCCGATGAAACTAAGCTGTTGGATTACTTGCAAGCAACGCCTAACGCTGTCGGGTATGTTTCAGCAGATACGTCGATACCCGAAGGCTTAAAAGTCATATTTCGCTCATCTGATTAGGATGTATTAGCTGTTAGCCTGCAGTATTTTGTTATTTCTTGCCCCTGCTAAAATATCGACAAGCGCATTGGGTTTAGCAAACAAAAATCCTTGTAGTTGCTGACAATGATGAGCTAAAAGAAAGTCTTTTTGTTGCACGGTCTCAACACCTTCAGCACAAATAGTTAAGTTAAGCTGTTTGGCCATTTGAATAATCGTGGTGGTGATCAATGTGCTTTGCTCTGAAAGCTCTAATTGCTCAACAAACTGCTTATCGATTTTTAAGGTGTTGATAGGTATTTTGGTCAAATAACTCAGCGATGAATATCCGGTGCCAAAGTCATCTAATGCTATGCTATAACCCGACTTACCGAGTTCTCCTAAAAATAAATCTGCATCATCAAAATTCTCTAAATATGCTGATTCTGTGACTTCAAACTCTATATTACTCGGGTTAACGGCATTTCGTTGCGCCAATTGGGCGATTAATGATAATAATTGCGGCCGTTTAATATCTAATGCCGATAAATTAATAGCGACTTTAATATCACAATTAAAAGCGGAAATTAACCTAGGTGTATCTTGAAATACTTGTGCTAAGACCCATTCCGTTAAGTGATTAATTTTGCCCGTTTGCTCCGCAATGGAAATAAATTCGGTCGGCGAGACAGTGCCTAGTTCATCATCAAACCAACGAATTAACGCTTCAAAGCCAACCACTTCTTCGTTTAAATCAACTTTTGCTTGATAATACATTTCAAATTTATCTTTATGCAGCGCAGGAATAATCGCATTCGCTACCAATAACTTTCGGCGATTATCTTCAACCATTTCCGGTAAGAACTCGGTAAATACGCCTCTGCCAGCTAATTTTGAGCGATACATTGCTATGTCAGCATTGGAAATGAATTCACTTAAGTTAAAATTAGAGTCTTTAGCTTTAGCAATACCTATGCTCACGGAAATACTCAGTTCCCATTCATTGATAATAAAGGGTTCACCCAAGCCGCTAACAATGCGTTGTGCTATTTGTGTTAAAAAGTATTCACTGGGCTCATTGTGCAGCAAAATTAAAAACTCATCACCACCTAAACGCGCCGTAATGTCACCGTCTCGAATATAAGATTTTAACCTTTTCGCTACATCGACTAACAGCACATCGCCGATATCATGGCCATAAGTGTCATTAATTTCTTTAAAACCATCCAAATCCAAATACATCAGTATGACATTAATGCTGTCTCGCTCTGCACGAGATAATTCCACGCGAAGTGACTGCATAAAGAACTGTCGGTTAGGCAAACCGGTTAAAGAGTCAAAATTAGCGAGTCGCTCCATGGCATGCTGTTGTTCGATTAACTGCTTATTGATCTTAATGTTTTTATTGGTTTCACTCTCAATCGTAGCCATCATACTGTTAAAGTCTTTAGCCAGCCTCTTAATCTCTGACTTGCCCTTTGACTGGAACCTTAAACTATAATCTTGAGTTTGCTTTACTACCTTAGCCAACCCTGACAAGCTAACTAAAGGCGCAAGCAATTTATTTTGGATGTGTAATAAACCAACGATTACCAAGATAATAAGTAACGTCACCCAAGGGAAGATATTACTGAGCAATGAATACATACTTTTGTTCATCGCCGTTTCAGCATCGTTTATAATCACTAAATATCCTTGGGGGAGCGTCTCTTCGCCTACGGTTTTAATGACAATTAAGTTGCCATTGAACTCATTAACCCCTTGACTAAATCTTGTGAAGTTTTTTGGTAATATTGTCGATAATAACTGGCTAGTGTGCTGAAGAGCTTTGCCACGATAAAGCGTGATTTGTTGCCAATTTTTGTCATAAATAGCGGCTAATATGACATTTTGATAAGTGTCTAACCTTAACAACGTTGTTGTCAGCTCAAACTCATCAGTATTGTTAGCTAATATTGGTAATAAGTCATTAGACATATTCTCAGATAAAGCGTCGAGATCACGTTTGACGGCATCTTTATAAAGCGATTGATGTTCTTGAATAGAAAAAGCAAGTACAGCCAATACAGCAAATATAAGTGATGCTATGGTCAATGAAGTTAACGTGCTCTTGATGCTTCTCATCATATATTTAAGCCTATTTTAAAATATCCCTTTATATAAAATAGTAGAATATAAAACAGTCGGCTATGTCAATAGCCGATTTTTATTAAAATCAAGCGGATAAAGTTTAAATTCGCGCTATTATGCTAGTGAATAGTAGCTTAATTATATCTGCTAATGTCTGCACTAGTTTGTTGGTAAAAGAGCATTTTATCAAGCTATTGCAGACCTCCCCCTGCTTATCGATCTTTAGCCAGAATAATAAACAAACGTTTATGATTGACTAACAGCCATAATTAATAAACTTCAGTTGCAACAGCAGTCATCACTACAAATAATACACTAGAATAACCTAAACGAATAATCGTAAATTAAAAGCTCGGTCGTTGATATCCTACGGAGCTTTTATACTTTCTGGGTTTAACACTTCCGGATTTAACAATTAACGTTAACGGTGAATTTACACCTTAAAATTCTTCACGAGTTGCTCTAATTCGCTTGCTAAATGCTTTAACTCTTCACTCGATTTAGCTAAGTCTCCAGAAGTTTCAGCCGACTGTTCACTGTTATCACTTATTCTCTTAACATGAGCACTAATTTCTTTTACTACCGTTAATTGCTCTTCTGTCGCCGTAGCCACTTGCATATTAAGGCCAGTCACGGTGTTAATTTGCTCTACTATTTGTTGCAAAGCGTCATTTGCCTTAAGGGCTGAATCTGCGCCTTGGTGTGCTAAATCTCTATTGTCATGCACACCTTGTACGGCCAGAGCTGATTCAGACTGTAACTGGGTGATCATCGCCGCTATTTCATCGGTTGATTCATTGGTTCGTTGTGCTAAATTTCTCACCTCGTCGGCAACAACCGCAAAGCCCCGACCTTGTTCTCCCGCTCGTGCAGCCTCAATTGCCGCGTTAAGCGCTAAAAGATTAGTCTGTTCAGAAACCCCGCGGATCACATCCAAAACACCACTTATATTGCCACTTTTCTCCGCCAATGACTCAATCGTCGTGGAAATGGACTCCATCCCTTGATTCACCTTATTAATATATTCAGTAGAATCTCCGACGACAGCTTGTGCATTTTTCGCAATATCCGTTGCCGACTTAGTCGCATCTGATGCCACACTCGCACTTTCGGCAATATCACCGATAGTCACGCTCATTTGGCTTATCGCGGTGGAAGCCTGAACTGATTCGTCACATTCAGCTTGTGCTGTGTTTTTGGTTTGTTCTGCGTTTTTTGCCACGTAATGGGCTGAGCTTTGTAAATGTTCCGCCGTGTTAGAAACATCAATGATAATCTTATGAATTTGCCCAATAAAGCTATTGAAACCATTAGCTAAATCAGCAATTTCATCACTTCCTTTTCGGTTAATTCGATACGAAAGGTCACCTCCTCCCTCCCCCAAATTTTTAAATACACGCGCTAGTGAGGCAACGGGAAGCATGAGTACTTTAGAAAAATACGCGGCAACAAAACCAAGCACAACGACAACAATTACAAACCAAAAAAACATATGATTACGGCTTTCATCTAAGCCGGCATAGAGTTCTTTACTTGGCACTTCCGCAATTAAATACCAGCCTAACGAGGGTATATAGCTTGACGCGATAATCAATTTACCAGTGTTATGAAAAGAGAAATCCGCTTGTTGCAATAATTCTGCGCTATTTAAAGATGGGTAAATATCGGCTATGTTTTCTTCACCGGCTTTTTTTGCCTCTTGGTGTATTTGTATTTGTCCCGCATTATTAACTAAATAGACAAAACCTGTTTTTTCTATTTTGAATTTTTTTAGGTAATCAGCCATCGCGGTAAATGATTTTGAAGCACCGGCAGCACCAATACCGTCAACCATTTGATAGTTAATAAACATATCAACTTGACCATTGGGATAGGTGTAAAGACTGGCAGATTCAGCTTTTTGACTATTTTTATACGCAAAAAACCAACCGTCTGCTTGGTTATTTTCTAGTACTCGCAAAAATCCATCTTGGTTCCAATATTGAGCCGTTTCTCTATTCACAAAAGAAACATTGCTGAGATTATTATTTTCTTTTATATCGGACAGGTATTTAACTAAGGTTTTTTCACCTTGGGGATCTGAGCCCTCATTTACCCATTGGTGAATAAAAGGGTTTGTCGCAACAGAGCGCGTTAGACTTTTAATTTTTGACACTTCACCATCAACAGAGTTTCGTGCTCGCTGTAATAAGTTCGGTAAGTCTGAACTTTCAAGCCTAGACATCATAATCGACTGGGCCTTATGGTAACCAACATAGCTTACGATACTGGTTGAAATGATGATGGCACCAATCAAGGTTAAGGTGATCTTGGTTTGAATGGGTAACAAAAAAAGGGATTTTTTAAACATACATCGTCCGGGTTGTAGTTAATATTTTCTTAGACTGCCTTCACACAGTCTACCGTAAACTATCGGCATACAGAACAAAGACTTGAACAATAATTAAAATTATAAAGTTGCTTAGCAAGCTTTCAACAAAATAAAGCGCTCCTGGCCAATCTTACTTAACGGGCCTGCTTAATTTCATTTACCAATGTGCCTTATTGGGCAATGTATACAGCAACCCCTGTGAACCATGAAAGCTATGGTAAAGTTTATCGCAAAAGCCATGTTTGAAACTGCTAGGCATTGAATAACTGCGGATAACGATTGAACTCAAAACCCGTTAGCCTTAACATTCCTGTCATTAGTTACCTGTTTGACTAATAGAACCTTCTTAAAAATACCGATTCAATATTCAAGGGAGTCTTTTTTTGTTACCTTCTTTCACCAGTAAGTTACCCCATGTAGAAACCAGTATTTTCACTGAAATGTCGACTATGGCAAATCAACACCAGGCGATTAACCTATCTCAAGGCTTCCCCGAATTTGATACCCCTGATTTTTTAAAAGACAAAATTAATCAGGCGATAAGTGCAGGAAAAAACCAATACTCACCATCAAACGGTTTACCTGAACTGTTAACGCAAATTGCCGCAATGATTCATCGCCAGTATCAAACACATTTAGCCAATGCAGATAAAATTGATGGTCTACACAACGTAACGATAACCTCAGGCGCGACAGAAGCGTTATGGGTTGCGATACAAACCCTTGTTCGTCCCAATGATGAGGTGATTATTTTTGATCCCGCTTACGACTCTTATGAACCTGCGGTTGAACTTGCCGGCGGCACGTGTCGCCATATCACCTTAGATGCTCCAGAATATGCAATAAACTGGCAAAACGTTGAACAAAATATTAATGAAAGTACGCGGGCCATTATTATCAACAGCCCGCACAACCCAACAGGGTCAATACTGAACGAGGCTGATCTTAAAACGCTAGAAGCGTTAGTTGAAAAGCATCATTTATATGTCATTAGTGACGAAGTTTACGAGCACATGACCTTCGACTGCTTACGCCATGAGAGTGTATTACGTTACCGACAATTATTTAACCGCGCCTTTGTAGTGTCTAGCTTTGGTAAGACCTTTCATTGTACGGGCTGGAAAATGGGCTATTGCGTCGCACCTGATGCACTGATGGCCGAATTTAGAAAAATTCATCAATACGTGACCTTTTGTTCATTTACGCCAGCACAAATCGCTATTGCGCAAATGTTAAAACAGCAACCTTCGCATATCACCGCATTAGCAAATTTCTACCAGCAAAAACGTGACTTATTAATTAGCGCGTTAAAAAGCTCGCGCTTTACTCTGCTGCCGTCTAAAGGCACTTATTTCTTATTATTAGATTATTCTAAGATATCTGCATTAAACGACCGTGAGTTTTGTCACTGGTTGACTAAAGAAGTGGGTGTTGCCGCTATTCCACTTAGCCCACTCTACCCTGCTAAGCAAAGGGCCAAATATCATAAAGACAATAAAGTGATACGGCTTTGTTTTGCCAAAAACGACAACACATTACTCAAAGCGGCGGAACTATTATGTCAACTTTAACCATCGCCGCCGTACAATTTGATATTCAATGGCTAGAGCCAAAAGCCAACTTTGCCTACTTAGAGCAAATTATTGCAAAGCACTTTGCTGACAATAGCGCGGCCGACTTATTATTACTGCCTGAAACCTTCTCGACCGGTTTTTGCATTAATAGCGATGACGTAAAAGAACCTGTAAGTGGCGGTGTCGCCTTAGCATGGTTAAAGAAAATGGCGCAACAATACAACTGTGTAGTAGCAGGCAGTGTGTTAGTTGCCCAAAACAATAAAAAAGTGAATAGGTTTTATTGGGTGTTTGCAGATGGCACGGTTGAATATTACGACAAACGCCATTTATTTCGTTTAGGCAACGAACAAGACCATGTTGAACAAGGTCAAACCCGAAAAATAATCACCATTAACGGCATCAAAATACTGCCTTTAGTTTGTTATGACTTGCGTTTTCCGGTGTGGTCGAGAAATCGTCAAGACTATGACTTGATGGCCAATGTTGCTAATTGGCCTGCCGCGCGCCGTCATGTTTGGGATACTTTATTAAAAGCGCGAGCAATGGAAAATCAATGTTTTGTCGTGGGGGTTAATCGTATTGGCGCCGATGGTTTTGATACCGCACATTCAGGCGGAACCACCGTTATTGACTTTACCGGTGAGAACATCATCAGCGCCAAAGATAATCAACAGCAAATAATCTGCACACAACTCGACTTTAGCAAACTGAAGCAGTTTAAAGATAAGTTTCCCGCGTTCTTAGATGCCGATGAATTTGAATTATTTTAGTATTAAAACATCACAGCACTTAATACCAATAAATAGTAATGATATACAACATTGCCGATGACCTATTGCGCTACTTTTTAGTGCATATTTCGATCAATAAACAAGCGTTCAAGCAAACTTTCTACTTGTTGCTCATTATCAAGAAACTTTACCCCAATGCTAACTTTTCCTTGCTCATTTCGACTATTACAAACACGAGCTGATATTTTAACCTCACCTGTTGTAGGATG
Source organism: Cognaticolwellia sp. (assembly GCA_041616855.1). Taxonomy (GTDB): domain Bacteria; phylum Pseudomonadota; class Gammaproteobacteria; order Enterobacterales; family Alteromonadaceae; genus Cognaticolwellia. Next base: position 7,633 of record JBFJQB010000067.1, read on the forward strand.
ATGAATACAAACAAAAATATCTTGTTTTTTCAACGTTATTGTGGTGTTATCCGCTTTAAAAGCAAAGCCACACCCTCTTGTCGATATATCGGCAATAATGCCATTTAAACAAATATTGTCTTGTTCACCAGTTTCTGACTCTAAGATGATGCTCGCTGGTAAATGCGTCGTTATTCGCTGCTGCAATCGCAACTGACGACTTTCAATTTTTGGCGGATAATGCAATATAATAAAGTTTTCGGGGTATTTGGTTATATGTTTTATTGTCGAGCGAAAAGCACAACATTCGCCGCGTTCACCCTCGAGAATATACCGAACAATAACAACATTACCCTCTACTAACACATCTTTATAGTCACTCATTTTCGATGCAACAGGGGATTTTAAAATGATATATTTTCCCATTTCATAGCCAATTATTGGCACTTTCATACGAACTTTGACTGGGAAATTAATTTCTACATCAACAACTTTACCAGGGTAAACGTCGATGCCTTGTGATATTGCTGGCGATTCTTTGGTTAATACTGTCATTACGTCCTTGCAACTATGTTTATGAAAACCCTAAAAATATATACAAAAAATCAACATTAAACAACGACTAATTTTTAAGCATAAAAAAAACCGCTTATTCACTAATAAGTAAAATAAGCGGCTTTATAGATTCAATAAAATTATTGCCTCAACGTAATCGAGGCATTTTATTTACATCAATCAGTCTATATGGCTAAGGTAACTCTGCAACGAGTTGGCTAACAATGTCACCGGTAACTGGATTAATCGTTAACTCAATAAGCTGCTCTGTTAAAGACACCTCTGCTGTTTCAGCTGACTCTGTTGATTGAGCAGAAGTTGTTTCAGCTGAGCCACCTGAAGATGTATGACCTGTGACCTTAAGATAAACTTGGAACATCTCAGACGCTGGGTTAGCAAATTGCATGTGACGAACATCACTTGTTTCGCCAGCACTGAATACTTGCTCACCACCAATTGAGCCCGCATAGCTAAAGATAGCATTGTCATCTTTAGTGCCTACGCCACCGTTATCAGCGTTCATCACTGTCACTTGACCCGATGCTGATTTGATTTTTGTAATGGCTAGATCTAAGTGCGGTACATAGTCGTTACTTGAATTATTCGTCATTGACATGTCAAGGCTAAATACACCATTAGTGAAGCTTACCGCTGAAATTGCCGTTGAAACATCACCTGTAATGTCAGCTTCTGAACGTTGGTCAACTAACACTGAAGCTGCTTCACTTGCCGTGCTAACGTAGTAACCAATTTTACCGTTAAATAATGCTTTAACTCTAAAGAAGTGTTGACCATTACCTAAAACATCTGTTGTTAAAGACGTAGTTTGACCGTCAACAGAAGCATATAAAGCGTAGTTTTCACCGTCAGTAGAATATTCAACATCAAAGGCTTTTTCACTACCCGCTGCAGTCCAAGACAAGTTAACACTACCATCGAAGTCTACTTGATTACCTTGGTTATCAGTAAAATCAGTATCATTAACTGACATCATTGGTGCAACGCCGCCAAGTGCTTGAGTAGACGTTAAGGTAGTTTCAACTGGACCATTTACCCAACCAGACACACGCCAAATGTAAGTACCGGTTTGCTCAACAGTCGCTTCAATATGCTCTGGACCACCGCCATTGGTTGAACTAGCAATTTGAGTTCCTGATGGGTCGATTAAGAACAGGTCAACATCATCAACTAACGTAGTGGTATATTCTAAATCACCAATTAATCGGAAAGCGCCAGCATTAACTTCTACAGGGAAGTCTTGGTAAGTAACACCAGACACTGCTGCAGTATTGTTATCACCCGTAATCAATGAACCATGAAACACTTCAGTCTCATTACCAGCAACTTGCAGTGGCTGACTCATTTCAGGTTTAAGGTACATTGGCATACGTAAAGTTTCAGAACCATCCGCTTTTGTTGCTACCACATACCACATCGTTTGCAGAGACTCGTTGTCGTTTAGTGCAGTAGAGCGAACTTTATCACCATCAATTACAGCGCTAACGACAAATGAGGTTGAACCTCCTGCCGCAACAGTAATCTCTTCAGTTGATAACGCAACATCGATACCATCTACTTGTAAATCACGGTTATTAGTTACTGATAAGTGGTAAGTACCCGCAGTATCACTTAATGATTTCAATGAAACAGTCACTGGCTCACTATGAGTTACACGTGTGTTGATTACAGGTAAAGTACCAAAAGAGTAGCTACCCAAGATTGAAGGTTCGATAATACCGTCGCCTTCAATACCCATCATCGCCGTAGCATTAGCCGCTGCGTAAACATCCATTAAACCAGCACCTTGTGCAAGAATACTATCATTCTCAACACCGTCTGCTTTTGGCGTGCCGTCATTGAAACGTGGGTTAGTCGCCGTATTCATTAATACTGCACGCACTTCACTTACATTCAATTCAGGACGTGCTTGACGAACCAATGCTGCAGCACCTGCTACATGTGGAGACGCCATACTCGTACCACTGGCAACACCGTACCCCGTAGGATTTGACATGGTTGCTGTTGGAGCACTTGTTCTGGTAGTTGCCGCTAAAATTTCAACACCTGGTGCAGCTATATCAGCTTTGATTTGACCTAGACCAAGAATTGGGCCACGTGAACTGAAACCAGCAATACCTGGTTCAAATAAGCTTGAGTCAATTGGGTTTAACTGAATAGTTGACGTTGAAACACCTACTTCATCATAACCAAGGCCTTGTAAATAATTACCATCGATACCTGAAATAGTGAATACCGGCGTTGCAGCTGGTGCAAGTACAGCACCTAAAGCTTCTGCCGTATCATTATAAATAACGGTTGCGATAGCACCTTTGGCTTGACAGTTTGCCGCTTTGTTGGCGAATAAGCCTGTGCCTGCATCTGCAGCAGCAATATCTTGTGTACTACCACGCTTAACTAAACAAATATTACCCAATACAGATAATGGTACTTGATCAGGTGTATCAGCTAAACCAGCATAAACGTATTGACCAGAAACTGGCTCGCTAAGCTGTTGCTTTAAATTTGAATCTGCTGACATCGCAGCAACCATAGTTGGCGCATTTGGGTCAACATTACCAGAAGCGTCTAAAACTTCGATACTATTAGCAGCAACACCTGGATCGTTACTCGCCGCTACGGCAATTACATGTCTACCTGCCGCTGGAGAGCCTAAAGTCCACTCACCTGGACCATCGTTACCTGCTGCAGCAACAACAACCACACCAGCTAAAGCAGCGTTACTTGCCGCTACAGCACTTGAATCATCAGGTCCACCAGGGCCACCTAAACTTAAGTTAATTACGTCAGCAACTGGTTTAACATGACCTGTTAGTGAGCGTGGAGAAACACTGTCTTCAAGTGCTAAAATTGTAGCTGGAGTTATACAACGACCTGCAGCATTACAAACTTGATATCCCATGACTCGCGCTTGAGGAGCAACACCATGCACTGGCGCATCGTCTGCCGTGTTTGGCACACCATCTGCACCAGGCGCATAAGCAAGGTAACCAGCGGCTGTTGCTGCAACATGAGTACCATGACCATACTCATCCATACCTTCACCAGCAATCGGCAAGTAATAAGCAACTTTGTTATTATTTAAGCTTGCTACTGGTGGTAAAGTACCAAATCTTGGCGGAGTAGCATCGCCGCCGAACTGCTCGCTAGACCAATCTATACCTGTATCGATAACAGATACATACATCCCTTGACCTTCAAAACCTTCTCGGTGATCGTCATAGGCCGTTAGCTCTGCAATACGACCATATAATTCAGGCGCTTTGGTATAGGCTGTACTTTTGTCAAGTTGTGGCGTTAATACTTGCACGTCATGAACTTTTTTAACCTGTGGCATGTTAGCAAGTGCATCTAAAGCACTGTCTGCAACATCAATATTCATACCGTTAAATACTAAGGTGTAGCGGTATTCAAAACTTTGTACATTGCCAATACCGTCTGGAATTGACGCCATTTCCATTGTATAGCCGATACCTTTAGAAGTTAGTGCTTGTAAAAATTCATTTTGCGAAACAGCTAATTCTGCTCTAAGTGCTTGTATTTCATTAGCTGAAAGCGGTGTTCCTGCTTCTCTTTCGGCGTAAATTTTATGTGCTACTGGTGCTTCATTTAATTCTACAATAACGGACTTTGCCCATGTTGTAGCTGAAGCTGAACTTAACGCTAACGCGACAAGTAAGCTTACTTTATTTTGTTTGAATCGAGATGACATGATTAAAACCTCTTAAGTTATTAGTTACCGAGCTTGTTGCTCGATTTTATTTTTTAATAATTTCTCGGAACTTCGTCTGAAAAACACCTCAAAACACTGGTTGTTTTTTCACCGAATTCGTCAGTGGCACTACCATGGCATAGATAAAGAAATGAAAAAATAGGGGCAATCCCCTATAAGAAGAAAGGGAAAACACGGAGGAGGATTTACTATAGAACAAAGCAATCAGTGTAAAAGTTCATCGCGAGCTAAAGTTAGCGTTAAGCTACATCGTAGTACCTCTCTAGCTAGCTCAGCAATTTTAAATAAGAGCAAATATTCGATGTTGAAACGCCAATAAAAGCATCGCTGAACATGCTTATCCAATTAACAATAGCTGAAATAATAACTTAGATAAAAAAACGCCACTGGGTTGCCTTTGCTTAGTGCGATAAATAGCTGTTAAAATACTTGAACTTTTCTTAATCAGGTCCCAACAAAGGGTAGCAACGTGATCAGAATTACATTACTTATTATTAGCGTATTGATGTCATTGCAACTGTTCGCAGCAAACACCAAAGGCCAATATATTCAGCCGAATAATTTATCGCCCAAAGTGCGCATAGAAACCTCTATGGGTAATATCGTGCTGCAACTTGACCGCTATCGCGCCAAAATCACCGTTGATAATTTCTTAGGTTACATCACGCGGGGGCAATACGATAAAACCCTAATCCACCGTGTCGAAGAAGGTTACCTCATTCAAGCCGGTGGCTTTATGAGCAACTACAGTGAAATTGAGCCTGACGAACCTATTTTTAATGAGTCAGGTAATGGCTTAAAGAACAGCGAAGGCACAATTGCGATGGCGAAGCAGCTCAATGATGCCCACTCAGCGACGAGTCAATTTTTTATCAACCTAAATGACAACACCAATTTAGACCCCGGTAGTTCATGGGGCTATGCTGTTTTTGGCGAGGTTATTGAAGGTTACGAAGTGCTTGAAGCGATCGCACAAGTTGAAGTGGGTTACAGCGAAAACTTAGGTTATACCACCGTGCCGAAAAAAATGATCACTATTATTAGAGTGGTCATTCTTGATGAAGAAGAGTTAGAAGAAGAGCAGATAGTTGAAGAAAAATAAATTTATCCCGTGAAACGAGGTTTTAACGATTGTTGACTTTAGCTTGTTTTATCACCTGATGTTAACAACTTTGCCTCTATTGCAGTGCACTCTTTAATAGTGCCCTACCGCTTTAGTCATTACCTGAATAATTAATGCTATATAAATAATAAGAAAATAAATATGAATAAAAATATTATGCTTTCAAATTTTACTAAAGCATTTCTTTATAGTTTTTCCATCGCAATTTATAGCTCCTATGCTATAGCTAATTCCTCACCAAACGTTGAAATAATAAAAGCTAAAACAGATGTAAAGCTTTCTTGGGATAAAGAATTCCAGTTACCTTTCACTAAAGCATTAATTAAAGTCTTTAAAAATAAAAACTGGCAAGAACTTGCCAGTAATACTCGCTACCCAATTAAGCTAAGTCACCCAATTGACCCAATTCAAGACAATAACGATTTCATTAAGCGCTTTGACCTAATATTTGATCAGGAAACCATTGCAGAAATTGCACATTCCGATCCTATTCATGACTGGTCTCTCGTGGGCTCTCAAGGCATTATGTTTAAAAATGGCCAAATATGGATAAGTAAATCTGGTGATTTGATTGCCGTCAACCGCAATTCTCAAAATTTAAATGACGCTATCGCCAAACTCCGTGAGCAAAACATCGCTCAATTAGTGTTTAACTACCAATACCCATTAGTCACTGCTCAGGTGCACGAATTTAACAATAAACAATATCGCTTATCGCTATGGATAAATGGCAGTAGCCCTAGTGAGAAGCCTGATTATATTTTAACGAATGGGCGACGCGATAAATATGCCGACTATGTTTTTTTTAACAATGGTTACAAAATTTCCTTAGTCGCTAATGACCCTAACCCTGATATTGAGTCGCACATTTCAATTGAAGATAACGAATATAATACGCATTTTTCGGATGGGATAATATCCGAAGA
>JBFJQB010000068.1:0-13944 GCA_041616855.1 Cognaticolwellia sp.
TGTTTGATGAATGAATTTGATAACGTTGAAGGTGTGGTTAAGTGGTCTGAGAATGCTTCAGTCGGTTATTGCCCGCAAGATAGCGGTCACTTTTTTGATAATGATTTAACGCTCATGGAATGGATGTCTCAATGGCGTAGATCTTGTCATAACGATTTAAGTGTTCGTGGTATGTTAGGTCGTATGCTGTTTACCGATGACGATGCCAATAAAAAAGCCCGTAATTGTTCTGGTGGTGAAAAGAACCGGTTATTATTTGGCATGTTAATGATGGCGGATGTTAATGTTTTGATTATGGATGAGCCTACTAACCACATGGATATTGAAGCCATTGATGCATTAAACAATGCCTTAAAAGACTTTGAAGGGACGTTAATTTTTGTCAGCCATGACCGTGAGTTTGTTTCAAGCCTAGCGACACGTATTATCGACATTAAAGATAAAAAATTAATTGATTTTCAAGGCTCATTAGATGAATACCTTGATAGCCAAGTACAAGTGAAAAAAATCGCTTAGTTAAAGAAGTACAGCGATAGAAATAAAGCCGCAAAATGAAGTAAATTTCAATTGAAGATAGCACCATACTGTGTGCTATTATGCGGCATATTCCATTTTCTTTGATTAACCATACAATGTTAGTATTCCTCCCAAAGGCAGATTGTCGTTGAACTTAGTTCAGCCGGAACTTGTCGGTGATGACCCAATACAGTCCGATTCACTATTTGAATTAATCACCAATGACATTATTGATAAGGGTTTTAGTATTCGCCCTTATGCTTTACCTGAAAATTTAACTGATATGTTATTACAGCATATTACTCAGCTGCCTAATGAATACTTTAAACGCGCTGGTATTGGTCGTGCTAAAGATCATATTATTAATGATTTTATTCGCACGGATGAAATTTGTTGGATTACTGGTAATAGTGATGCGGGCTGTGCTTGGATAAATTGGGCTGGGGCATTGCAGCGGCATTTAAATAAACGACTGTTTCTTGGTTTATTTTCTTTTGAAAGCCACTTTTCCCATTATGCCAAGGGCGACTTTTATAAAAAGCACAAAGACGCGTTTAAAGGGGAGGGTAACCGTGTTTTATCTGTAGTGGTTTATCTTAATCCTAATTGGTCAGCTGATGATGGCGGTGAGTTAGTTATTTATCCGCCAAAAATATCATCACCAGCTATTCTTGGTAAGCGTAAAGTCACCGTAACCCCAAACTTTGGCACCATAGTGGTGTTTTTAAGTGAAGAGTTTCCGCATGAAGTATTACCTGCGCTACGTGACCGTTATGCTATTGCGGGTTGGTTTCGTTTAAATACCAGTATTGCCAATAACATTGATCCACCGCGTTAATCCGTATAAAACTTATATTCGATAAAGGAATTATAATTGCCAAAAATGCCTAAAAAGCTACATGTCATGAGTGACCTTAATGAGATTGAGCAAGAATTAGAACCACTTGAAGCATTAGCTGATAGAGAGCTTGCCTCTATTTATGGTTTAACGGGCAAGGTCTATACCCCGTATATTGATGAATATATGCAGGCAAGTATCAAGAAAGCGGCAATTTTAGTTTGTTTAAAAACTCAAGGTTATTTGCCGTTATCCGAGGTTGAAGTAATTAGTGCTGAATTGGATAACTTACATAAAAGAGCCAGAAGTAACGCCGTTTTTGACTATCAAGGCGCGCAATATAAACGCCGGTTTTCACCATTAAAGCTAAGTAAGTCGGGTAAAAATGTGCAAAAGTGGGCAAAATTTTGGTCGTTGCTAATGCCCAATGGTAAAATTGAACCCAATTGGGAGCGGCAAGTACGAGAAGTTTGGCCAGCCTACTTTCTTATTAGAACCATCGATATGTAACCTAGTTAACCCCTAGTGGTGTATACACTTACTTGTAAAAGTATGGCCATTAAACTTTCTATATTCATTTTTAAATTCTAGATTACTGAGTTATCGCAGTTTTAGCTCGGCTTGTCTCATTTGTTGCTCGTGGCTTGTAATTTGTTATATCTTTATCACTTGGGTAAATAGCCCATTATGTTGAAATGGAAATTATGGACGTTAAAAACACTGAAAGTACACTTGAATTAGGGCCACAAGCTTTTTCTAAGCAAAGTCACCAATTTTGGACCTTGCAGATAACCGGCTGGTTAGGTTATGCCGTAGTGGTTTTTTTAGCAATTATTCGACCGCAGATTGGCCAAGTTGGCTTTAACCTTTCTGGGCAGTTGTTAAACCTTATTTTAGAAACCCTTAGTGGATTTATCTTATCTTATCTTCAGTGGCAATTAATCCGCAGAATTGTGCATTTTCCGCTCAAAAAAACCTTGTTTTTAAGCTTTGCCTCCGCCGCGACATTAGGGCTAGTATTTAATATTATTAAGTTAAGCTTTTACAAAATGGTGGTATATCAGCAGCGATGGAATGAAGCATGGGATATGTTGGAGTTTGGCGGCTGGTTGTTATTTTCGCTATCCACTATGTTTGTCTGGACCTCGATATATTTTATTATGCTTTACAACACTAAGTTACAACGTGAGCATGAAATGTTACTACGCGCGCAAACGGCCGCAAAAGATGCCCAGTTACAAATGTTGCGTTATCAACTTAATCCGCACTTTATGTTTAATACCATGAATGCAATATCGACACTCATTTATAAAAATGAAAATGATACCGCCAATGAAATGCTGGATAAACTGTGTGAGTTTTTCCGTTATTCATTAGATAAAAACGACAAAAGTAAAACAACCTTGCAAAAGGAGCTTGAGCTAACAGAATTGTATTTATCAATTGAGAAAGTTAGGTTTGGTAAAAGGCTTAACGTAGACATTGATGTGTGTAAAACGGTATTGGCTTGTCAGGTGCCTTCTATGTTGTTACAGCCCTTGGTGGAAAACTCGATTAAATATGCGATAGAATTAAGAAAGGCAGGTGGCAAAATTTGTATTAGCGCCAAACAAGTAGCTGACCGTTTGCTAATACAAGTGGCTGATAATGGTCAAGAAAGCCAAGGTAAAGTCAGTGATGGCTTTGGTATAGGTTTGAGCAATACCAAAGCAAGATTAAGTGCTATGTTTAATGGTGATTATCAAGTCAACATTACTGATGCAGACGAAGGAGGCACATTAGTCTCGATATCTATTCCTTTTGAGAAGTAAGCTGACATTATAATGAATAAACCGCTAACCGCATTAATAGTTGATGATGAGCCTCTTGCTCTAGAGGGGTTAAAACTTAGGCTGGAAAAAATTCCGGAAATTGAAGTGATCGGCGAAGCGAGTGATGGCGATCAAGCTATTCATTTATGTCAAACCTTGGCACCCGATGTGCTGTTTTTAGATTTACGATTACCTGGGCTCAATGGTATAGAAGTGGTGCAAGCTTTGCAGGCGGATGTGCTACCAATGGTGGTTTTTGTCAGTGCTTATGGTGAATATGCTCTAGACGCCTTTGAGTTAAATGCCATCGACTATGTCTTAAAACCCGCTAATTTAGGTCGTTTACAAAAAACGGTGGAGCGGATAATGCAGCGGGTCAAGCCCGTTGATTCAAGTAAAGAAAAATATAAACTTTTACATGCCTTGGGTGAAAGTTCTGGTATTGCCATAGCAGAGTTGCAAGATTGGCTAGCGTCGGATTTACCGTTGCCAACTCCTTTTAATCAAGAGTTGGTGATTAAAAATAACGATCAAGAAAAAGTATTTTTGCCAATAAAAGATATTCGCTGGATAGATGCTGCAGGCGATTATATGTGTGTTCATACCAATAGCGAAACCCATGTCGTGCGAATAACCATGAAAAAGTTAGCCAGCCAGCTCGACCCTAAAGTGTTTATTCGCATCCATAAATCAACACTTGTTAATGTTAATTGTATTAAAAGTATTAAACCATTGCGTAACAGCGAGAGTATTCTTGAGTTAGGTAATAATGTGCAACTAAAAGTCAGTAGAAATTTCAGTTCAGCCATCCAAAATATTGTTGCAGAAAAACAACTTTAACCACTTGTCGTATTTTTGTAGCGCTTCATCCTGTTGCCTTAGATAAAAATACCCATGCCGCACGACGTAACCACCATAGCGCATTTTGTTTGTAAGTATCTATAATTTAAACGAGTATGATTTCAGGGGGTAGTCTATAGTTATTTTACGAATAACAATATGGCTGCTGAGCTATGCTGCTAAAAATCCGCATTAACGCAAATAATTAGAATAACGTGGATTCAATACAACAGCTAGTACAACAAGAGTAGTTGGGTAATTGGAAAACAAATTATGTTAAAAGCTGCAAAAAATATTACAACCTTGTTTGCTTTGCTATCAACCATATCCTTAGTGGGTTGTGGTGGTAGCAGTGCAGAGACCAAAACGAAAACCAACGCCGTAGATCCACAACAACCTGTCAGTGATTGGATGATGGTGTGGAATGATGAGTTTGATGGTGACGCTATCAATACACAAAACTGGACGCATGCAGTTGACTGTAACGGTGGTGGCAACCAAGAAAAGCAATGTTATACCGACAGTGAAGATAACTCTTATTTAGCTGACGGTAAGCTACAAATTGTAGCATTACCTGCCGAAGAAGGCGCTGCCTTACCTTATACTTCAGCCCGAATGACCACACGTTACAAAGCAGATTTTAAGTATGGCCGTGTAGAAATGCGAGCTAAATTGCCATCAGGGCAAGGAAGTTGGCCAGCATTTTGGATGATGCCTACAGATGAAGAGTATGGTGAATGGCCTCGTTCTGGAGAAATCGATATTATAGAGTCGGTTAATTTAGGTACTGCTCGAGAAGATAATAGTACAGAAAATCATATTTACGGTACTATCCATTACGGTAAAAGCTGGCCTGATAATTCTGAATCAGGTAAAGCGTACAGTTTAGCTGATGGTGTAAACCCAGCCGATGATTTTCATACTTATGCCATAGAGTGGCAAGAAGGTGAAATTCGTTGGTATATGGATGGGTATTTATATGCCACACAACGCCAATCTAAAGTTCGTTACAACAGTAAAGATGAAGCGGTAGGTTTAGCACATAGAGGTTGGTTTACTGAATACTACGATCAAGTTTCTGGTGAACTTACCACGCATTGGGACACTGCTCCTTTTGATAAAGATTTTTATTTAATTCTTAATTTTGCTGTAGGTGGTAACTGGCCTGAAAATGTAAATGAATTAGGTATTGATGCTAGCGCTTTTCATGCCGATAACAAATTTGAGATTGATTACGTAAGAGTGTATCAATGTCAATCTGATCCTGAAACAGGCAAAGGCTGCGAAACAGTACGACCAGGTTACGACAAAGTCGATGACGCTTTAGTTGAAGGTAAAGCGCCTATCCCATCTCCGCCGTCAACAGGCATAGCACAAAACCTAACAATATTTTCTGGCGCTATTAACCCTAATTGGCCCGCGTGGGATTGTTGTGGTGGTTCAACACCTATGGTGGTAGCTGATGCCGATAAAGGTGATGTATTCGAGTTTTATGTTGGCGCAACTCCAACGGTTAATGGTTTTATTTCTCGCGACGCTTTTATAGATGACCCTGCAGGACAAGCAACACCGTTTGACGCTTCGCCTCTAATTGCTACCGGAAAATTACAATTTGACATGAAAGTGGTCAGTATGCCGAACAACGCTGATGCAACTTGGCTATTAAAAGTAGAGAGCCAAGAAGGTGGCACGGCTGTTGAGTTGCCATTGTCAGCTAGCACAGAAGGTGCAGTACCAGCAGCTGGTGCATGGCAAACCTATTCATTTCCATTGCAAGCTTTAGCTGATTCAGGTTTAGACCTAAGCGCTATTGATGTTGTGATGATTTTCCCTGCCTGGGGCTCTGGTGAAGGCGCGGTTTATCAAGTGACTAATTTAACTATTGCTGCTGATACCGGTGCCTCGCCACAAGTGGTGTTATTTGAAGATGCTGAAAATCCAAGTTGGCCTATGTGGGATTGTTGTGGTGGCTCAACGCCAACCGTTGAAACCGATGACGAAGCCCATGGCGCTGTTGCAGAGTTTAGTATTGGCGCTGACCCAACGGTAATGGGATTTATCTCTCGAGCGGGGAATACCGATACACCAGCACCATTTGATGGTACAAGCATTCTGGCTAACGGCGTTGTTCAATTTGATATGAAAGTCGTGACAATGCCTAACAATGCTGGCGCGACATGGCTATTTAAAGTAGAAGCGGATAACAATACTTCAGCGGTTGAATTACCGTTATCAAGTAGTGTTGAAGGTGTTGTACCTGCTGCAGGCCAATGGCAAACCTATACTTTTAACTTAGCAGACCTTGCTAATGCAGGTTTAGATGTTAGTGCTATTGATGTCATTATGATATTCCCTGCGTGGGGCTCAGGCGAAGGCGCGGTATATCGTGTTGATAACGCTAAAATTTACGATCCAAATGCTTCAACAGGTTTTAATGGCCATGTGTTATTTGCTGATGATGCAAAAGAGCAATGGAGTATTTGGGATTGTTGTGGCGGCTCGACTCCGACACTTGAAAATGACGATACTGAACATGGGATGACCGCTGAATTTGTTATTGGCGCATCTCCAACTGTAATGGGCTTACTTGCTGACGATAATGTTTATTTAGATGCATCAAGCTTACTAAGTAATGGCGTTATGCAGTTTGAAATGAAAGTGATTAATGCGCCAAATGATGCCAATGCGGTGTGGAAATTTAAAATTGAAGCCGGTGATACAACCTCGGCTGTTGAGTTAGATTTAACCGCTAGTGAAGAGGGGCAAGCCCCCGTGGTTGGTCAATGGCAAACCTACACTTATTCATTGCAAAGCTTATTTGATGCCGGTTTAGATTTAAGTTCAATCGACGTTATCATGGTATTCCCTGCTTGGGGAACCGGTGAAGGCGCGGTTTATCGTTTAGATAACGTCATGATTTATGATCCAGCAAGCGTGCCGGCTCCACAAGGATTGACCTTGTATGACAATGCACAAAATCCAGAATGGCCAATTTGGGACTGTTGTGGCGGTTCAACGCCAACAGAAGAAGCCGATGATGCTGACCACGGTATGGTCGCTGAATTTGTTATTGGCGCTACGCCAACTGTTATGGGCTTCTTAGCAAACGACAATGTCTATTACGATGCCAGTGCTATACAGCAAAATGGTGTGGTGAAGTTTGATATGAAAGTGGTTAGTGCGCCAAATAATGCCGATGCGGTTTGGAAGTTTAAGATTGAAGCAGGTGACACCACATCTGCTGTAGAAATGGACTTAACGGCCAGTCAGGAAGGTGCAGCGCCAGTGGTGGGTGAATGGCAAACCTATACCTATGCGCTTACTGATTTATTTGATGCCGGTTTAGATATTAGTGAAATTGACGTAATTATGGTTTTCCCTGCTTGGGGAACAGGTGAGGGGGCAGTTTATCGACTGGATAATGTCGCAATAACTGCTCAATAAGCACCTAATTAAAAAGTTGCGCGGCTAGCTAGACGCTGCTGCGCTAACTCAAACTAATTTAACTAAGTAGGGTTAACATGAAACATTCAAAATTTTCCAAAAACAGATTAGCAGTTTGCATTTCAGCCATCATTGCCTCAGGTTTTAGCCAACAACTTTTAGCTGAAGAAGCGGATGCAGTTGCTGAAGCTGAAAAAGACGCTAATATCGAAGTCATTACCGTATCCGGTATTCGCGGTAGTTTAGTACGTTCGATGAATATTAAACGCGATATGTCTGGGGTTGTAGACGCCATCTCAGCAGAAGAAATGGGTAAGTTTCCAGATACCAATTTAGCAGAGTCACTACAACGCATTACAGGTATAACAATAAGTCGTCAAAATGGTGAAGGGAGTAAAATTACAGCTCGTGGTTTTGGTCCAGAGTTTAACTTAGTGACCTTAAATGGTCGCCAAATGTCAGGCACTGGCTTTACACGTTCATTTAATTTTGAAAACCTATCCTCAGAAGGCGTTAGTGAGCTACAAACGATTAAAACCGCTCGTGCAGACATGCCAACAGGGGGATTAGGGGCAACAGTTAATATTGTGACCGCCAAACCCTTGCAAAACCCAGGGCAAAAGTTTTCTATTATGGCGAAAGGTATTCATGACAGTTCAGTAAAAGCAGGTGATGATGTCACCCCTGAACTTGCTGGTATTTATAGTAATACCTTTGACGATGAACGATTTGGCATATCGGCCAACTTTTCATACCATCGTCGCGATTTTCAACGACAATCGGCCAATGTTCGTTCGTGGTTAAGAAGAGATTTATCTAGTTTTGTTGAATCAGACAATATTATTGATAATCGTGCTGTTGATGCTGAAGGAAACCCAGTCGAACAATATTCAATGCTTGATGAAAATGGGCAATTAACAACATTAGCCGCTTCTTTCTTCCCACAAGAAATAAGTTTTGCAAAAGATGATATACAGCGTGAACGAACAAATGCTCAAGTCACTTTCCAGTTTGCTGCCAGTGATGATCTAATTTTTACCTTTGATCATACGGTATCCAATGCTGTTACAGGCAATAACTCACTTTCGTGGGGGGTATGGAACGGTTCATTTGGTGGTAATGCTAATGGCTATGAACTCGATGAAAATGGTACTGCTGTTTATTATAACTCGGCAGGTGATGATGGCTCATTTACTTCATTTCGTGAAACCAGTGAAGTTGACTCAAAAGCGACAGGGTTTAACGTTGAATGGTTTGCCAATGATGATTTGAGCTTTACCTTTGACGCACACACATCAAAAACAACCACTGATAATGGTAAAGATGAAGGCCTTGGCGCAAATGCTCGCGTTATTTTAGGATCGGCAGACCTCTCAAATAAAGAGTATTTCTTTCGAGAAGGTGACATTCCAAGCTATAACATTAACTGGAATAATGGCAGTCAAGAAATTAGTCCGAGTCAAATCGGCTCGAATTTTAGTATTTTTACCAGAACACCTGCAGAGTCTGAAGTATCGCAAGCGCAGCTTGATGGTAAGTGGTTAGTTGATACCGATTATGGCCTTGAAGCAGTTAAATTTGGCGCAGCTTATACTAAGCAATCATTAAAAGGTTGGGGAGGTTCAAACAATGCTAATGCACCAGGCTTTAATAATGGCACGTTTGCTGAAATATTCCCTGATAGCATGTTTAATCGCGTTGACTTAGGTAATTTTCTTGACCAATTTTCTTTTGGCTCAGGCGGCGTTTCGCCAGGTTATGCTTACACATTTGATTTAGCTGAAGCGTTTGCTAGACAGCAAGCATTTCTGACTGAAGATGTTGTTGGTAGTGATGTTTACCAAATTGGCAGCTTTGATGGTTTTCCAACCAATAAAGTAGAAGAAGAAACTGTCAGCTTATTTGTTGCCACAGACTGGGCCTTTGAAGTTAGCGGTTATGATGTGCAAGTAAACCTCGGTGTTCGTTATGAAAAAACTGACGTAGTTAGCCCAGCCAAAAGCCGTGTAGTTGAACAAGTTTACTGGGCTGGTGGCTCAGAATGGATTTCTGAGTTTGCTAGTGGTGGTGAATTTGTTGAAGTGGATTTTGAAGGTGATTATGACCTGTTACTGCCTATGTTAGATATCAAAGTTGATCTAAGCGATGATTTAGTCGCGAGGGCATCATTCGGGCAAACCATTACAAGACCTTCACTTGGCGATATGCTCGGTAACCTCACCTTAACACCGTCACCAAAAATTGGCTCAAGAAGTGGTAGCCGTGGTAACACTAACTTGCAACCATTTAAATCAACTAATTTAGATCTATCGCTTGAGTATTATTATGATGAAGCCAGTTATGCCTCTGTTGGTTTATTCTGGAAAGATGTAGATGATTGGATTGCAGGTTCTTCAGTAACCACTACTTATGAAGGTTTGCATGATGTTTATTTAGGTCAGCGCTGGAATAATGCGGTATCAGCGATAGAAGGGCGCGGTGAACAAGCCACAGATTCAGCCATTTACAACGAGATTGTCGCCAATGGTGTTGGTATCGGTGAGAACAATCGTATATTGCCAGATGCTGCGACTGATCCACTGATTGAGTGGGATATTAGTTCACCAGAAAATGTTGAAGCACGTCGGGTCAATGGTATTGAGCTTGCTGTTCAGCATGTATTTGGTGAGACGGGTTTTGGTGTTGGTGTCAATGCAACTTTTGTTGGCGGCGATGTTGATGTCGATAATTATTATATTGGGCGTCAAAAAGTACTTGAAGGACTAAGTGATTCTGCCAATTTACAAATGTTTTATGAAAAAGATGGTTTGTCAGTAAAAGTTACTGGTGCATGGCGTAGTGAGTATTTAGTTGGTTTAGGTTTACCAGATACGGGTGCTGATGCTGCACCGTTATATGCAGAAGACTTCCTGCAGTGGGATCTAAGTGTTAACTATAACATAGCTGAAAACATGACCGTATTCTTTGATGGCGTGAATTTAACCAATGAAACTGAACGCACATATAGTCGTTTCGAAAGTCAATTTGTTAGTGCCGCGCAATACGGACCAAGATATGTACTTGGTTTTAGATATACCATGGATAACTAACCGCGCTTTAAGTTTTAGAGCTGCTTATTAAACTGTGCAGCTCTAACTTTTTCTTTCTTTGGTGTGAACGTGCGTAACTAAACATTTCTAAGTTTAATTAGTGTGCTTGACATCAATTTATTTGTTTTCTTTATATAGGAATTTATCTTATGGCTGGAAATTCGGTCATTTTAGAGCAAAATAACGATGTGCAAATGAACGGTACATCTAATCAAAACCGTTTCGCTCTGATCTCATTAACATCATTGTTTTTTATGTGGGGTTTTATTACTTGCTTAAATGACATTTTAATCCCTCATTTAAAAGCTATTTTTGATTTAACTTACACCCAATCTATGTTGGTCCAATTTTGCTTTTTTGGTGCTTATTTTCTCGTATCGTTACCCGCGGGACATTTAGTTAAAAAAGTCGGCTATCAAAAAGGTATTGTTGCCGGTCTTGTCGTTGCTGCGTTCGGTTGTTTAATGTTTTACCCTGCGGCGTCAATGCATAGTTACCCAATGTTTTTATCGGCATTATTTGTCTTGGCCAGTGGCATCACAATTTTGCAAGTATCAGCAAACCCTTATGTTACCTTGCTTGGGCCAAAAGCGTCTGCATCTTCACGCTTAACCATGACGCAAGCGTTTAATTCTTTAGGCACGACTGTTGCCCCTTACTTAGGCGCGTTGTTTATTCTTAATGAAGCCGCGCATTCTATGACAACAGTGGCTTCAGCAGACTCGGTTAAAGTACCTTATTTAATACTCACCGCTGCATTATTGTTATTAGCCGCAATTTTTGCATGGCTAAAATTACCCCATATTGCCAGCGCTGAAGCATTACCTGATGAAGAGCTCGAAGGTTCAGCTTGGCAGTTTCGTCATTTAGTGTTGGGCGCTGTTGGTATCTTTGTCTATGTTGGCGCGGAAGTCTCTATTGGCAGCTTTTTAGTTAATTTCTTTGGTGAAGCTAATATTGCTGGTTTAGCTGAGTCACAGGCGGCTAAATATCTGACCTATTATTGGGGCGGAGCTATGGTTGGTCGCTTTATTGGCGCCGCGGTAATGCAGAAAGTAGCTGCCGGTAAAGCGCTTGCTTTTAACGCAATTTTTGCTGTGATATTGGTGTCTATCGCGATAATTACTGAAGGTAGTGTCGCTATGTGGGCTATTTTATTGGTGGGTTTATGTAACTCTATTATGTTTCCAACCATCTTCAGTTTAGCGCTTAATAGCTTAGGTAAACACACTAGCCAAGGTGCAGGGATTCTGTGTTTAGCGATTGTTGGTGGTGCTATTGTGCCGTTATTTCAAGGCATGTTAGCCGACACAATCGGCCTGCAATTATCATTTGTGCTACCTGTACTTTGTTACGCTTATATCGTTTACTACGGTTTACGCGGCGCTAAACCTGCCGTTTTGACCGCTAAGGAGCAAGCGTAATGAACAAGTTTGCTTACCTCTTTATCTCAACACTATCGGCTGTAAGTGTCGTTGCTTGTAATGTCGATCCTAATACGTCATCTAGTGTTGATGAAACAGAACGCGCAGCAACAAAGTTAGCTGCTGAAAAAGCCGAGTTAGCAAAGCGAGACTTAGCCATTTGGCCGACCATTGTCTCTGAGGTGAAAACCGATGCAACGCTTGAACTACAGGTTAAAAAATTGCTGGCGGCGATGACACTAGAACAAAAAGTTGCGCAAATGATCCAACCAGAAATTCGTGATATTACGCCTGAAGATATGCGTAAATATGGCTTTGGCTCATACCTTAATGGTGGTGGTGCATTTCCAAATAATAATAAGCATGCCACACCACAAGATTGGATTGCATTAGCCGAAGCCATGTACCAAGCGTCAATTGATGACTCTTTAGATGGTTCACGTATCCCAACTATGTGGGGGACAGACGCGGTACATGGCCATAATAATGTTATCGGTGCGACGTTATTTCCACACAATATTGGTTTAGGCGCTGCCAATAACCCTGAGTTGGTGGAGAAAATTGCAAAAATTACGGCTACAGAAGTGATGGTGACCGGCATTGATTGGGTGTTTGCACCCACAGTAGCTACCGTAAGAGATGATCGCTGGGGCCGAACGTATGAAGGGTATTCTGAAGATCCTGAAATTGTCAGATCCTACGCAGCAGCAGTTGTTAAAGGCTTACAGGGCAGTGCGGGTAAAGACTTTTTAGCCGATGATCGTGTGATCAGTACCGTTAAGCATTTTATTGGTGACGGTGGTACGGTTGCAGGTGATGATCAAGGGAATAATCCATTATCAGAGCAAGATTTATATCAACTTCATGCTCAAGGTTATGTCGGCGGTTTAACGGCGGGCGCACAATCGGTGATGGCGTCATTTAATAGTTGGCAGGGCGATAAAATACATGGCAATCGTTATTTATTAACCGATGTCTTGAAAGGTAAAATGGCTTTTGATGGCTTTGTGGTTGGGGACTGGAATGGGCATGGACAAATTGTTGGTTGTACTAATGACAACTGCCCACAAGCGGCGAACGCTGGCCTAGATATTTTTATGGTGCCAACCGATGCTTGGAAACCATTGCTAGAAAATACCATCGCACAAGTCAAACAAGGTATTATTCCTCAAAGCCGCATTGATGATGCCGTTAGTCGTATTTTACGCGTGAAGTTACGCGCGGGTTTATTTACTAAGCCTAGCCCAGCCAAACGACTTTACTCAGGCAAAACTGAATTGATCGGACACGAAGCTCATCGTGAAGTAGCTCGACAAGCGGTTAGAGAGTCATTGGTTTTACTGAAAAACAAAAACAATATTTTACCACTTTCACCTAAGCTAAATATTTTAGTGGCCGGTGATGCTGCTGATAATATCGGCAAACAATCTGGTGGTTGGAGTATTACTTGGCAAGGTACCAATAATAGTAATAAAGACTTCCCCGGTGGTTCTTCTATTTATGCCGGTTTAGCTGCACAAGTTAAGGCTGCAGGGGGAAATATCAGTTTAAGTGAGACTGGGCAGTTTACAGAAAAGCCGGACGTTGCCATTGTGGTTTTTGGAGAAGAGCCATACGCAGAAGGACATGGCGATAAAGATAACTTAGCGTATCAACGTGGTGTGAAAACCGATTTAGCCCTCCTGAAAAAACTAAAAGCCCAAGGAATTCCTGTGGTGAGTATTTTTATCAGTGGTCGTCCAATGTGGGTCAATGCCGAGCTTAATGCCAGTGATGCCTTTGTTGCTGCATGGTTACCAGGCTCAGAAGGCAAAGCCATTGCTGATGTACTGTTAACGGATGCAAACGCTAATATTCAATATGACTTTACGGGTAAATTGTCTTTTTCTTGGCCCAAAACGGCAACACAAACCGTTAACCGTTTTGATGAAGATTATCAGCCATTATTACCTTATGGTTTTGGGTTAAGTTATCAAGAAAAA
>JBFJQB010000069.1:0-13815 GCA_041616855.1 Cognaticolwellia sp.
CCAATCACTGCCGCCCTCTGAAATTAAGTAAACAGCCAATGAGCCATCTTCGCTAAACTCAATACTGCCGAGAGAAACTGTACCATCTTCGCTAAAAGTATTCGGGTCTAGAAAGACTTCCGCTGGCGCATCACCTTTTTGGCGATATAAAACATACTGATTTTGCAAGCCATCGTTCTTATAAAAGTAACTATAATCACCTTCAATAAACGGCATACCTACTTTTTCATAATCAAGTAAGGCAGCCAGACGTGACTTAATTTTATCGCGGTAAGGGATTTGCTCTAAATAACCATAGGTGGCTTTATTTTGTGCTTTAACCCAGTCAGCGGTTTCAGCGCTCATATCATCTTCTAACCAACGATAGTTATCCGTCACTTTAGTGCCAAAATAATCATCAACAACCGGTACTTTTTTCGTTTCTGGATAAGTTACTTTGCTGGTTTCTTTCGTAATACTCGCGACATTTTCAACCGTCGTTGCATCTTGGCCACAGCCCGCGAGAGTACACAACGCGACAAGCACCGCGCCATTTAAGGTCATTTTTTTATTATTCATAATTTTCCAATTATTGGGGATTGTTGTTCTTATCTACCAATCATATGGCAGTCGATAATCCATGTCTAGCGCATGCCGTAAGTTAAACGAAAGTTAATGATATCTTTAGGAAATATTATTATGATTTAGCTGTTGAAAATTAAATAAATGGTATAAATGTGAAGATTGAAAACTCAGCCCGCCTTAGCTACCAATTAATAGATGAAAATGATCAGGAGTTTTTATTTCAACTTGATCAAGACCCCGAAGTGATGCGCTACATCAATGGTGGCACTATGACTACGCGCGATGATATTAGTACTCGATTTATCCCACGTCTTAATGCCTATAAAAATGTCGACAAAGGTTGGGGATTATGGAAAGTGAGCCTTATCGACACCCACCAAGAGATTGGTTGGATATTAGCAAGGCCGATGGACTTTTTCTCCGACCAACCCATTTGGCATGATATTGAGCTAGGATGGCGATTTTTCCAATCAACGTGGGGCAAAGGCTACGCCTCAGAAGCGGCAATACACATTCAACAAGCATTAGCCAAACACCCTGAGCATAAAGTATTTAGCGCCGTTGCTATGCCTGATAATAAGGGTTCAATTGCGGTAATGAAAAAAGTCGGCATGAAATATATAAAGTCATATATCCATAAAGATTCACAGTTAGGTAATTTAGATGCCGTGTTATATCGCATGGTAAAAACCTAAACAATATACAAAACACAAACATCGTCACTCTTTCACTGCCATATCTTCTATAAATACTTTGCTTATGCTCATAAAAAAGCCCAACAGCAGTTGGGCTTTAATTTATCTACGGCTCGGTTTTCTATTTAAGCAACATTAAACTCGCTCAAAAACCGTCGCAATACCTTGACCTAAACCAATACACATAGTGGCTAAACCGATGTTGGCATCTTGTGCTTCCATCAAGTTGATTAAAGTACCTGAAATACGGCTGCCTGAACATCCTAATGGATGGCCAAGGGCAATAGCACCGCCGTTAAGGTTAATCATGTCATCCATTTTGTCTTCTAAACCTAATGAACGAACACATGATAGTGCTTGAGCAGCAAAGGCCTCGTTAAACTCCGCCAATTCGATATCCGCTAAGGTTAACCCTGCACGTTTTAATGCTTTCTTAGTGGCCGGAACGGGACCAAAACCCATAGTTGATGGATCGCAACCTGCAACCCCCATACCGCGAATTTTAACGCGTGGTGTTAAGCCCATCGCTTTTGCTTTTTCTGCTGACATCACTAACATCGCTGACGCGCCATCAGATAACGCAGATGAAGTACCGGCTGTTACTGTGCCGTTTACTGGATCAAATACTGGACGTAATGCTGACAAGCTTTCAATGGTAGTTTCTGGGCGAATAACTTCATCATGCTCAATAAGTGTTAACGCACCCATGGCGTCATGGCCTAATGTTGGTACAATTTCATTAGCCCAACGACCTTCCAACATGGCTTTATGCGCACGTTGATGTGAGCGAGCACCGAACGCGTCTTGCTCTGCACGGGTTACACCGTGCTGCATACCCAGTAATTCAGCCGTTAAACCCATGTTACCGGCCGCGCGAGAAATGTGCTTGCTTAAGGCTGGATCAAAATCGACATCATACATCATAGGGACATGACCCATATGCTCAACGCCACCCACCATATAGACATCACCTTGACCTGCCATAATGTTCGTTGTGGCGTCATGTAGTGCTTGCATCGATGAACCACATAAGCGGTTCACGGTAACAGCACCGGTAGATTTTGGTATATCCGTTAATAGTTGCGCATTACGAGCAATATTAAAACCTTGCTCTTTAGTTTGCTTAACATTACCCCAAATAATATCTTCAATTAATGCTGGGTCTAAGTTTGGGTTTCTAACTAATAATTGCTGCATTAAATGTGCTGATAACGTTTCAGCACGCACATTGCGAAAAACACCAGCTTTTGAGCGTCCCATTGGGGTACGGATGCAATCGACAATAACGACTTCTTTCATGATTTTCTCCTTCGCCTAAGCTGTTTTAACGCGGTTAGTTTTTACATCGGTAGTAAAATACGACTGACTATTTTTTGCCATTTCACGCATACCGTCAGTGACTTGATAAATTTCACCTAAATGCGCGTATTTATCCGCCATAGCAATAAAGTTATCTAAGCCTAAGGTTTCTAAGTAACGAATTGGCCCCCCTCTAAATGGCGGGAAGCCTAGGCCGTAAATTAAGCCCATATCTGCTTCAGCTGCAGTATCAACCACACCTTCTTCTAAACAACGCACAACTTCATTGACCATTGGAATCATCAAGCGAGCAATCGTTTCGTCTTGAGTAAAGTCTTTTTTCTCAGCGCAAGCGAATAAGTCATACGCTGCTTGAGCTGCTACTTTAGTTGGACGGCCGCGTTTATCTTTACCGTAATCGTAAAAGCCTTTACCATTCTTCTGACCTAAACGCTGATTGTTATACAACGCACTTACGGGGTCATTATCAATTTTGCCCATACGGGTTGGGAAGCCTGATGACATAACACCAGTACAGTGATCTGCAGTATCAATACCAACCACATCAAGTAAATAGGCAGGACCCATTGGCCAACCAAATTGTTTTTCCATTACTTTATCAACAGCGACAAAGTCAGCACCTTCAAGTACTAGTTGGCTAAAGCCAGCAAAGTATGGGAATAGCACTCGGTTGATGTAAAAACCAGGACAATCATTAACCACAATAGGTGATTTACCCATTTTTGCTGCGTAAGCAACAACTGCGGCAACGGTTTCATCAGAAGTATCCTTACCACGAATAACTTCCACTAATGGCATTTTATTAACCGGATTAAAGAAATGCATACCACAGAATTTGTCTTTACGTTTAACGCTTTGTGCTAACAAATCAATGGAAATAGTTGAAGTATTTGAAGTTACAATGGCATCTTCGCTCACATGACTTTCAACTTCAGCTAACACCATGGCTTTAACTTTAGGGTTCTCAACTACGGCTTCAACAACAATATCAACGCCTTTAACACTGTCATAACTCAAGGATGGCGTGATGTTATTTAGCACACTAGCCATTTTCTTAGCGGTCATGCGGCCACGTTCAACTTGCTTAGTTAAAATGCTCGCCGCCGTTGTTAGACCTAGGTCAAGTGCTTGGTCGTTAATATCTTTCATGATAATCGGCGTGCCTTTATAGGCAGATTGATAAGCAATACCACCACCCATAATGCCTGCACCCAATACCGCAGCCTTATTAACCGTTTTTGTTGCTTGTTTACCGGCTTTTTTCGCTTTACCTTTCACCACTTGGTCGGCCATAAACAAGCCAATTTGTGCCGTTGCTGCGTCGGTTTTTGCTAATTTTGCAAATCCGGTGTTTTCTAGCGCCATTGCGCCAGCACGTTCCAAACCAGCGGCTGCTTCAATAGTGTTAACCATGGCCATCGGTGCTGGATAATGCTTACCCGCTTTAGCAGCAATCATACCTTTACAGGTATTAAAGGTCATAATCGACTCTGTTGCTGAGAGTTTTAATGCTTCTAGTTTTGGTTGACGTTTAGCGCGCCAATCTAATTTTCCAGCAATCGCTTGGTTAAGCATTTTCAACGCTGCTTCACGCAAATTTTCAGGAGCCACAACCGCATCAAGTAAACCTACCGCCATTGCTTGTTCTGCTTTAAAGGCTTTACCGGTCGACATCCATTCAATGGCATTATCAGCACCAATAACCCGTGGCAAACGCACGGTACCACCAAAACCAGGTATTAATCCCAACTTCACTTCTGGTAAACCGATTGAACATGTTGTATCAGCAATACGATAATCACATGCAAGGGTCATTTCACAACCGCCACCGAGTGCAAAACCATTAATAGCAACAATCGTCGGTAAATTAATATCTTCGAAAGAATCAAAAACATCGGAGCCTTGTTTTATCCAAGGAATTAATTCAGCTTCTGGTTTTTTAAATATCTCAAGAAACTCGGTGATATCTGCACCAACGATGAAAGAAGACTTACCTGAGGTAACCAATACCCCTTTTGCTTCACTGCAATTATTGATCGCTTCAACCACTGCGATATATTCTTTAAACGTTGCCTGATCAAACTTGTTAACTGAGCCTTGTGCATCGAATTTAAATTCGACAATGCCATCATCTAACAATTGGGCAGAAAGGCTTTTGCCTTGAAATAACATGCCTACTCTCCTGACTTTTATGGGTCGATTGACTGGTAATACGTAATCATAGACTACTACCGAGCGTGTGAATATTTCACGCACTGATTATTTATAAATAAACCAGCATTAGAAATAAAGTGTCAATGAGTTTGCCTTGAAAGGTTAGGGAAAGCAAACATTTTTAAACAGGTGTTTTAATTAAGTGTATTAATGTAATTTTAGCAGCTTTATTTAACGCGGCCACGAGTGCCTCTTAGTTCGTTTTTTTTCATTTTATCGTGTAACTCTTTTTCTATATCAATACCTTGCCAGTGAGCAATATCCAATACCCTAAGCACAATATCAGCGAGCTCTTCAGCAAAAGCATCGGTTGGTTTTTCACCACGACATTCATTAATAGCTTCACCCACTTCAGAAGCCACTAGAGCCAGTGCCTCTAAGGTAGTTTTATTGTGCCACCCCATGCGCTCCACCCAAGCATAGTTTTGCGCTGCCACTTCGTTAATACCCATATAAACCTCTGTAATAATGATTATCTATATAATTTAAGATTAGGACTTGTCATGTGTTTCGATGTTTTATATCAATATCAGGCTTGCCTGTTGCTCTATTTTATTAACTTTGTTTATGCGCCCTAGTCAGGACTAAAAAATAAATTCGCACAAAAGAAAAAGCACTTGCAGAGCAAGCGCTTTTAACTATGTAACACAATATTCATGGTGTTAATGCTATCGGTTTACTTTTTCCAAACAGGCAAAAAACTCATCAGCCGGCATCGGCTTAGCATAATAAAAACCTTGTACTTCATCACAGCCTAATGCTCTTAATTCTGCTTCTTGCTCGCTATTCTCGATGCCTTCAGCAATAACTTTTAAGCTCATTTGCTTACCTAAGTTGATAATGGTATCCGCAATGACAGAGCCACCTGGCTCAGCAATTCCACTAACAAAAGAACGATCAACTTTTAAACGATCCAAAGGTAATTTTTGTAAATAACTTAATGATGAAAACCCGGTACCAAAATCATCTAAGGCAATACTAATGCCCTGTGCTTTTAGTTTCACTAAAGCATCAATAATAACCTGTGGTTCATCCATCAACACGTTTTCAGTGATTTCCAATTCTAATTTGCTTGGGTCTACTTTATTTGATTTCGTTGTTTCAATAACGGTATCGACAAAATTGCCGCGTTTAAACTGAGGTATCGAAACATTCACCGATATACTGACCTCTGGAAACTGGCTATCAGCAAGTTTTTTTAGTTGTTTACATGCCTGATCAACAACCCAATTACCAATCTCAATGATTAAACCCGAATATTCCGCTAAGGGGATAAATACGGCAGGTGAAATAAACTTACCTTCAGCGGTTTTCCAGCGCAGCAAAGCTTCTGCGCCGATGATTTTTTCGGTTTCCATGCTTAATTGCGGTTGGTACCAAAGCTCTAATCGATCAGCGGCAAAGTCTGTACGGAGTTGTCTGATCATCCCTAAACGCCAAAGTGTTTGATCTTCCATTTCTTGATGGTAATAGGCATAGGGTTCTTGCAATGATTTTTTTGCTAAGTTAAGCGCGATATTAATTTGGTTGAGTACTTTTACACCACGAGAACCAGCTGATTTTTTAGAACAAAAGCCAAAAGAAGCGTTAATAGGCAAATTTTGTTCTCCGGCCGCAAATGGTTGGCTAAAGAGCGCCAGTAAAGTGTCAGGATTAACGCAATTTTTCGGACCAATGATACCGAAAACATCGGCACCAATTCTCGCGAGCTTATTCTTTTCATTTAAATTTCGAATACGCGTTGCAACCGCCATTAATAGCTGATTACCAATGTCTTGACCTAAGCCGTCATTGATATCACTAAAGTGTTTAATATCGATGAGAGCAGCAACCAAGTCACTCTCTTCACTTTGGCAAAAGTCATCCAATAAATTAACGAAGTCTAATCTATTAGGTAAGTCTGTTAACCAGTCTTTGTAAGCTGCATTTCGCAATTTTTGAAACAGATGAACATTTTCGTAACCGGTAGCGATATTGGTAAGAAAAACTTCAATCAGTTGCATTTCAATCGTCGTTAATGCTTGGTCAAATTCGATATGAATTACAGCTCTAAAGCCGCCACTAGCGAAATAGAAGGAAGTAGAGTTTGCATCATAAATATGCTGTTTTTGTTGAAAGCAATTGGTAATTTGTCTGCCTGCATCACTATCGTCTAGAGTCGTTAATTTTTGATTAACTATTGTTTCAGATAAGCCTTCTTGAGCCAGAATATACAAACTTAAATCGTCTGCCCCTTCAACGATACCTTGACCACGAGCACAAAAAATACCGCTAGAAATATCCACTAGCATTTTAAACTCTGCTAGTACGCCATGGGCATAATCATGCACAGTATGTTGCTCTAACAAGTGGGCAGCAGCACCAACTATTTTTTCCAAGCCTTGTCTGTTTCTGGTGACTGAGTCTATCTGTTGGTATGAGCGAATGGCAGCGTAAACTGTCGTCACTAATTTACGGCGGGTTAATTCAGTTTTTGTTTTATAGTCATTGATATCATAATCTTTAATCACGCTTTCTTCTGGAGCGTAACCTGGTTGTCCCGTTCGTAAGACAATACGAATATCGTCTCGCTTTAACTGTTCGCGTATATGTTTAACAACCGCAAGACCCGCATCATCACTTTCCATAACAACATCAAGCAAAACTAAAACAATGTCATCATGTTCTTCTATGAGTTTACAAGCATCTTGACCTGAATAGGCGTGTATGTATTCTAAATGCCGACCTAAAACAATCAGATCGGATAAGGCAAGTTGAGTTACTGAATGAATTTCAGGATCATCATCAACAATTAAGACTTTCCAAGTATCCCTTATAGTTGAATCCAATATTTCATCTTCATCACTATCATCGATAAACAAAAAATCATCATTAGTATTTTCGGAAACTTGCATATCACCCTCAATGCACTAGCAAACAGCCACTAGCATAATTATTGAACACTAACTCGTAAAAAGTAGTCTTCATATATAATACATAATAAAAGTCGAGTTAATATTATTCAACATTTCGTTGTATTAATATTCGTCCTTTCATCTGTTTTTAACGTGTTTCACACAGATGTACAAAAATACTTATCTTGGGATAATACTTAATGTACTGTAAATTAAGAATAATATACCATTACTTATAAAAAAAGGATAAAAATATAACAAAATGAGGAAAGTGTTTATTTACACTATAATTAATTTTCAGCCGGTGCTATGTTGAATATCCAGCATACATGAGTTTTAAAGGATAGATTGGGTGTCGAATTCGATTGATGAAAATAAAGTAATTGAACATTCCATAGAGCAGAATAAAGCAGTTATCGTCGAACATGACAAACCTGCTGCCACGTCTAAGCACTCTGCGAATTCAACCGCCAATGCGTCATCACAAAAGCAACTATTAGTGCTAGCAAAAAAGTTCTCTCTCGATGCCGCTTTTTTACCGGAAAATAAACAAGCTCCCCTAGAAGATAGAACTTATCGACGTAAAAAAATTGCTCAGTTACGCCAACAACAAAATATGGAGGCGATTGTTTTGCGCGCCATCCAATATTGTTCTGACGATACGATCACCGATCGAGCTGACCAAGATTGGTTTAGTTCTTTTGTCAGTCTCGCTGAAGGTATTAGCAATAAAACGATGCAAGACTTATGGGCTAAAATTTTAGCTGGAGAAATATCTCAACCCGGCTCATTTTCACTCAAAACCATGCAAACATTTAGGGCCATGAGTATTACAGAAGCGAAGTTGTTAGCAAAAGCTTGTAGTTTAGCAATGTCTGATGCTCGAAAGAAAAACATTCGTGTGATCAGTGGTGCGTATCAAATTCCCAAATTGCTCAATTTTTTCAATAAACAGCGACAACAACGACTCGATCTAACCCAAGCAGGTTTGAGTTACGCTGATATCTTAACCTTGGCTGATAATCATCTATTGTTTGAACAAGAAACCGAGAGCCACTCACTTGCTAAGGGAGAAAAGCTGCAATTTAATTATAATGGCAAAGCCGTTAGCTTCGTGGCGAAAAAATCTGATTGCATATTAACTTTTTATAAATTCACGCCTATTGGTACTGAGCTCGCACATTTAGTGGCTGACAATGGTGACGAGGATTATTTCAACGCAATTAAAACGCAGTTATCGGAAAACTTTACCGTAGAAGGCTAGGATAAGTTAGTAAAAGCATACGACTATTGCATGCTTTTACTGGCTGGGGTTAAATGCCGTCACCGTCCGTATGTAAACCGCACTCTCTTTGCATACCAGAAAAGCGTGTATCGCTTTCATCCATACCGGCGGTTAATGGCCGAGTACTATGTACATCTCCGACCGACACATAACCTTGCTCCCACAATGGATGGTACGGTAAGTTATTGTCGGTGAGATATTGATGAACATCTTTATTTGACCAGTCAATAATCGGGTGTACTTTAAAACGGCCGCGTAAAATACTGACAACTGATAAACCTTCTCGGTGAGTCGATTGTTGACGGCGAACACCTGAGAACCAAGTACCGGCTTGCAGTTCACTTAAACCACGCTCTAACGGTTCTACTTTGTTGCGGCGATTATAAGCCTTTAAGGAATCTGCACCTGCTGCCCATTCTTGACCATATTTTGCTTGTTGCCATGCGGCACTTTCTTTAGCACTAAAAACCTGCAAGTTTAAGTTTAACCGCTTTGTTAGTTGCTCGATAAACTGATAGGTTTCTGGAAACAGGTGCCCCGTATCGGTGATTAACACCGGAATATTGGCTTCTATCTGCGTCAGCATATGCAACATCACGGCTGACTGAATACCAAAACTTGACGACAACACGAATTGCGATGGTAGGTTTTCCATCGCCCATTCTACCCGCTGCGTGGCCGACTGGCGTTCAAGAAGTTCATTCCATTGCTTTAACCACGGTTCAGGTAATGATGCAGGAAATTTACTACTGTTCACAGGCGCTTTACTCGCTTTAATATTATTAGTCATGAAAATCCAGCTTGCTGACTTTTACTTCCTCAACAATACCTACTCGGATAACAAAATCGCCAAAAGCTTCAGCGTTGTTTCGCTCGGTAACCCAGCGCGCAACTAAACTGTCAATTTCTTGTAAAATATCTGCTTCATTAAGGTTCTCTTTATACATTTTAGGTACACGGGTACCGGCAATATTTCCCCCTAAATGCATGTTGTACTTGCTTGGGCCTTTACCGACTAAACCAATTTCGGCTAACATCGCACGCCCACAGCCATTAGGGCAACCGGTGACGCGTAAAATAATACTTTCATCCGCAATATTATGCTTAGCCAGTATTGTCTCTACATCAGTGACTAAACTCGGCAAGTACCTTTCCGCCTCGGCCATAGCCAGTGGACAGGTAGGAAACGCTACACATGCCATGGAGTTTTTACGCTGTTGTGTAGTATCGTCTGCCATTAAACCATGAGCACGAGCAATGCGCTCAATTTCAGCTTTGTCTTCGCTTGCCACTCCAGCAACAATAATATTCTGGTTAGCTGTCATGCGAAAATCGCCCTTGTGAATTTTCGCAATTTCCGCCATTCCGGTTTTTAGCGGTAAGTTTGGTTTATCTAATAAACGACCATTTTCGATAAACAACGCTAAATGATGTTTACCATCAAAGCCTTCAACCCAACCAATACGATCGCCTCGCTCAGTAAATTCATAGGGTTTACTGTCTGCAAAAACAATATCCGCACGACGCTCCACTTCTGCTTTAAAGGTATCAACACCGACACGGTCTAAAGTGTATTTGGTTTTGGCATTTTTACGGTTAACTCTATTACCCCAGTCACGTTGCGTGCTAACAACCGCCGCGGCAACATCTAAGGTTTTTGCTAACGGTACAAAACCAAAATCATCAGCTTTGCGTGGATAGGTTGACTTGTCACCATGAGTCATTGCTAAGCCACCACCGACTAAGACGTTAAAACCAATAAGTTTGCCATTATCAGCAATAGCAACAAAGTTCAAATCATTGGCGTGCACATCGACATCGTTTTGTGGTGGGATCACCACCGTCGTTTTGAATTTGCGCGGCAAATAATTACTCCCTAAGATAGGCTCTACAACTTCGCCACTTTTGCCTTCTTCAATTTTCTCGCCATCTAACCAAATTTCTGCGTAAGCCCTTGTTTTCGGTAGCAAGTGCTCACTAATTTTCTTTGCCCATTGATAAGCTTCTTGATGCAGTTCTGATTCAATAGGGTTAGTAGTACACAGTACGTTGCGGTTGACGTCTCCAGCGGTAGCAATAGAATCAATACCGATGCTGTTTAATGTTTGATGCATCAGTTTAATATTAGGCTTTAACACGCCATGAAACTGGAATGTTTGTCTGGTTGTTAAGCGAATGCTACCGTAAATAGTTTTCTCTTTGGCAAACTTATCAATGGCTAGCCATTGCTCAGGTTTGATAATACCGCCCGGCATACGCGCGCGGAGCATGACATTATGTAAAGGCTCTAGTTTTTGTTTAGTACGTTCATTACGAATATCGCGATCGTCTTGTTGGTACATGCCATGAAAACGGATCAGCTGAAAGTTATCGCCATTAAACCCCCCCGTCACTTGCTCAGTCAAATCTTGCTCGATGCTGCCGCGCAAATAATTACTTTCGGCTTTTAACCTTTCGTTATCAGCAAGTTTACCTTCAACAACTAATGGGCCATTTTTTTCGGTAAAATCAGTCATTAATAAACATCCTTTTGATAACGCTTAGCGTTACGTAAATCTTTTAAATAAGCACTTGCTTGCTCGATGGACATTTGCCCATGCTCTGCAATAATCTCTAGCAGTGTCGACTCAACATCTTTTGCCATTCTACTCATATCACCACAAACATAGATATGTGCACCACGCTCTAACCAAGCAAAAACTTCAGCGGCATTTTGTTTCAATCGGTCTTGCACATATATTTTTTCGGCTTGATCACGAGAGAAAGCAAGATCTAGTTTAGTTAACAAACCTGATTTCAAGTAGTTCTGCCACTCAACTTGGTAAAGGAAATCTTGGGTGAAGGTTTGATCGCCAAAAAACAACCAATTATCACCATTAGCATCTATCGCTTCTCGCTCTTGCATAAAAGCCCTAAATGGCGCAACACCTGTACCAGGGCCAATCATAATAACCGGCGTATCATGATTGGCAGGTAAACGGAAATTATCATTGTGTTCAATAAAGACTTTAACTTCGCCCCCTTCTTCAATACCATTTGCTAAAAAACTAGACGCGCCACCTTGACGTGTTGCTTCTCCCGCTTGGTATTGGACAAGGCCAACCGTTAAATGTACTTCTTCTTCAACTTCGCTTTGTGAAGACGCAATAGAATATAATCTTGGGGTAATTTTTCTTAAAGCATCGACAAACTCTTGCGCAGTTAACTGACTTTCATTAGGTAAGGGTGCTGACTTGATTACGTCTACCACTTGATGGTTAGCCGCGAACTCTCGTAAAGCCGTTTTATCATCTAATAGCACGAGTAAATTAGCCGCCGCTGTTTTATGAGCCCAAAATTCAATAAAGTTAATTGCAGTTTGCGTTATCTCAAATTTAATTTTTAAGGCCTCAGTAAATGTCAGACTTTCATCACCAACCGCTACTTTATCTTGACCATCTAATCTAAGCTCTGAAATTACTTCATCAACAAGCGCTGCTGAGTTTTCAAACCAAACACCTAAGGCATCACCGACTTGATATGTCAGTCCAGAATCAGCTAAATCGATTTCAATATGCCTAACATCTTTAGCTGAATCTCTACCCGTAATTTTTTGGCTAACTAACAGCTCTGCTGCGTAAGGCTTTTGTTTCGAGTAGAGATCTTCTGTACTAGTTGCACTAGTGAGTGTCACGACATTACTGACGTTAAGCTCACTATCAACTAGCTCTTTAGCTTTTTTAATAACAGTTGTCGACCAAGTATTTGCATCGGCATCATAATCAACGTCGCAATCAACACGAGGGGCAATTCTTGTTGCCCCTAGTTTTTCTAGATAGTGATCAAAGTCTTTGCCTGTTTGACAGAAAAATTCATAACTAGTGTCACCTAATGCTAATACGCTGTAATGCAAGTGCTCGAGGCTCGGCGCTTTTTTAGAAGATAAAAACTCGTGTAAAGCAATGGCATCGTCGGGGGCTTCGCCTTCGCCATTAGTGCTGGCCACGATTAATAGATGGCTGATGTTTTTAATCGCTTTAGGCTTTATCTCACCCATACTTTTTAATTCAACATTTAAACCTGCAGCGCTAGCTTGTGAAGCAAGACTCTTAGCAACGCCTTTTGCGTTACCGGTTTGCGAACCATATAAAATAGTTAAGGTTGTTAGTTCTGCGCTAGGAGCAGCCGCAACTGCCGTCGTAACACCTTCTGCTTTGGCGGCTAAATAACCGCTTGCCCAAGCTAATTGCAACGGGGATAGATCATTAATGCTTTGCTTAAAAGATGCCAATTGTTTGGTATCTAGCATGGTTTGGTTTAAATTTTGCTGTTCCGGCAACATGTCGACTATACGCCTATTACTAATTAATGCTGCTAGCATAGACGGATAATGAACTAATGAAAAAGAATAGAAACGGCTTTTTTATGCAAAAATAGAATATGGAGTTCTTAAAATATAATAACGCTATTTCAGCGGGTGGTTATTTATAAGGTAATCGACCAAATGTAGGCACGGGAGTAGTTTCGTAAAGATAAAGCGATAAACGGATAATTACGTACATAAAGCAAAAAACCCGCAGCGTCAGCTGCGGGTTTCTCTTAATAGAAGCCTAGCAATGACGTGCATGGATGCACTAATGCCGTGAGCACATGGATGTGCAGGAACGGCGTCCCTCTCACATAAAGAGAAGCACACCCACACGCACTCGGCACTAACGTATTTGACGTACATGGATGTACTAATGCCGCGTGCGTATGGCTACACTAGAGTGGTGACTTCTGCTTTCTATATTTATAGCGCATGGGGATCGGTGGGGCTATACAATTATTACCGTTGAATTTTTATTAACGTTCAAATGCAAAA
>JBFJQB010000070.1:0-13756 GCA_041616855.1 Cognaticolwellia sp.
GTCAGTCGCGTTATCTAAAGCAACAACTTCTGCATTACCGTCAGTCGCTACGGCGTCAAAACCTGTCGGACGAACCGTAATGACTTTTTTGCTATCGACACTTTGTACCGTTGCAATCGCGTTGCCGGCGT
The DNA here is from genome assembly GCA_041616855.1 of Cognaticolwellia sp. Lineage (GTDB taxonomy): Bacteria > Pseudomonadota > Gammaproteobacteria > Enterobacterales > Alteromonadaceae > Cognaticolwellia. The sequence goes on from JBFJQB010000070.1 coordinate 132, forward strand.
AAATTGGACGAACAAAGGTATCGCTACTTTCTACCGCAATAATGTCTGAAATTTGCGCAACATCTAATAACGCTGCAACGCGTGGCATAAAGTTTTTGCCTGTAGTTAACGCGGTAGCGATGATGTGGCTGTAATCTGCTGCGAGCTCAGTGACTAAAAGCGAAACGTTTTCAGCCAACTGATGTTCGTAAGCGGCGTTATCAGCGACAAGAACTTTTGATACCCCATTAACTTTGCTGGCGGCATCAACAACAGCTTGACAGTTGTGACCGGCAACTAAAAGGTGAATATCACCACCAATAGCTTGTGCCGCAGCAACTGTTTTTAATGTGTCGGCTTTTAATTCGCTATTATCGTGTTCGGCAAATACTAAAATGCTCATGAGATCACCTTCGCTTCATTTTTTAATTTTTCTACTAATTCATCAACGCTTTCAACAATAATTCCCGCTTGACGTTCTGCAGGAGGAGTTACTTTAATTAAATTGGTGCGCGCGGTTAAATCAATGCCAAAGTCAGCTGCAGCTTTAACATCTAATGGTTTGCGTTTAGCTTTCATGATATTAGGTAAAGAGGCGTAACGCGGTTCATTCAAGCGTAAGTCCGTGGTAACGATAGCGGGCAAAGTTAATGCTAGGGTTTGTAAACCGCCATCAACTTCACGAGTCACGTTCACTTTATCACCATCAACAGATACTGCTGAGGCGAATGTACCTTGTGGCATGCCAGTAAGCGCCGCTAGCATTTGGCCAGTTTGATTGTTGTCGCTGTCGATTGATTGCTTACCAAGAATAACCAATTGTGGCTGCTCTTCTTCAACAATTTTTTGCAGTAATTTAGCAATATTGATCGAATCTAAGTTTTGATCGGTATCTATTTGAATGGCACGATCAGCACCTAAAGCTAAAGCAGTACGGAGTTGCTCTTGACATGATTTATCACCAATAGAAACTGCGATAATTTCAGTGGCTGTACCAGCTTCTTTTAATCGAACGGCTTCTTCAACGGCGATTTCACAAAATGGGTTGATTGCCATTTTTACATTAGCAAGATCGACATTGGAGTTGTCTGCTTTAACACGTACTTTTACGTTATAGTCAATAACGCGTTTGATGGGTACTAATACTTTCATCGTTGCCTCTGATTGTGCTTGTTGTAGGTAATATTGGTTAAACTAAATCAAATTCAGTTTAACGCTATAATAATGGAGTGAAAGACTACTTGCAGATAACGTTTACGTCAACGTCTTCTGTCGATATCACCACTCAAATTGCGCTTAAACAAATATTATCGGTAAATAATGCAATACAGGATAGTATTTAATGCGAAAATATCTATAATGTTTGATGTTATCAAACAGGTGTTTGAAAATCAAACGGGTGTTTGATTTTTTCATAAGAAATTGAATGATGGGAGATGTTATGGAACGCGAATCAATGGAATTTGACGTTGTAATTGTTGGAGCCGGTCCTGCAGGCCTATCAACTGCTTGTCAACTCATGAAGTTAGCACAAGAAAAAGAACAAGAACTGATGGTTTGTGTTGTTGAGAAGGGCTCTGAAGTTGGCGCACACATTCTTTCTGGTGCGGTGTTTGAGCCGCGCGCATTGAATGAATTATTTCCAGATTGGAAAGAAAAGGGTGCACCTTTAAATACCGCTGTTACTGGCGATGATATATATTTATTTAATGGCGACGATAGCGCGGTTAAATTACCTGGCTTTAGCGTGCCTAAAACCATGCATAATGAAGGCAATTACATTGTTAGTATGGGCAATGTTTGTCGTTGGTTAGCTGAGCAAGCTGAGCAATTAGGCGTAGAAATTTTTCCAGGCTTTCCTGCTCAAGATGTTATTTATAATGAAGATGGTAGTGTTGGTGGTGTTATTACTGGCGATATGGGGCTAGATGCTGAGGGTAAACCGAAAGACTCGTTTATGCCCGGCATGGAATTAAAAGCCAAATATACCGTGTTTGCTGAAGGTTGTCGTGGCCATTTAGGCAAAGAACTGATTGCCAAATTTGCCCTAGATGCGGATAAATCACCACAACATTACGGTTTAGGCTTTAAAGAAATTTGGGATATTGACCCAAAGAAGCATCAAGAAGGTTTAGTTGTACATTCTGCTGGTTGGCCATTAGAAAAAGATACTAATGGTGGTGGCTATTTATATCACGCGGAAAACAATCAAGTATTTGTTGGTTTAATTGTCGATCTAAATTATAGCAACCCACACTTAAGTCCCTTTGACGAATTTCAACGTTATAAACATCATCCAAAAATTGCGCAATATCTTGAAGGCGGTAAACGAGTGTCTTACGGCGCCAGAGCGATGGCGAAAGGTGGCTTTAATTCGCTACCTAAAATGACCATGCCCGGTGCTGTATTAGTGGGTTGTGATGCTGGTACGATTAACTTTGCTAAAATTAAAGGTAATCATACCGCGATGAAGTCAGGCATGTTGGCGGCAGAGTCTATTTTCGATGCTTTAGCTACTGGCGATGAGGGCGGAAAAGATCTCACCAGTTTTACGGAGAAATACCAAAACTCTTGGTTATATGAAGAGTTATACAATACCCGTAATTTTGGCCCTGCTATGCACAAGTTTGGTACCTTTTTAGGTGGTGCATATAACACCATAGATCAAAACTTTTTTGGCGGTAAATTACCGTTTAACTTCAAAGATGAAAGCTTAGATCATGAACAATTAAAACTGGCGAAAGACGCGCCAGTGATTAATTATCCAAAACCTGATAATAAATTGAGTTTTGATAAACTGTCATCAGTATTTTTGTCAAACACTAATCATGAAGAAGATCAGCCTTGTCACTTGAAATTAGCTGATAGCAGCATTCCAATTAATGTTAACTTAGCTAAATATAATGAACCGGCACAACGTTATTGTCCTGCGGGAGTTTACGAAGTTGAAAGTACGCCAGAGGGTGATAAATTCGTGATAAACTCGCAAAATTGTGTGCACTGTAAAACTTGTGACATCAAAGATCCAAGCCAAAATATTACTTGGGTAACACCTGAGGGCACCGGCGGCCCGAATTATCCGAATATGTAATATTGCCCAAATAAAGATTAAAAAAACCTGCAATCGCAGGTTTTTTTATGCTTAGGATTTACGGTATGTCGCACTGAGATGGATGTGAAAGAGCAAAGCATTCAAGCTTCTTCTGACATTCTGACATTCTGCCATTTAACGCAATAGTGCCCCCATATTCGTCGATGAGCGATATGGAGCAATCAAACCTTCGTTCCTAGCCTTTATGCTAGCGAGCCAATGGCTATTTTAATGGCACTGGCTAGCGTGAAATAAATCAATAGACCTATCGATTGCTTACGGCGGCGATAAAGTAACTCCTTAATCACAACCTCTTTATGATTAAACAATTTAGCCTGCCACAAAATAAGCCAAAATATTTTCAAATCAAATCAAATGACTGATTGTTGATGGATATTGCTGCGGTACGAATGGGAAGGAAAAGAAGAAGAGCTGAATAGACAACTTCTGTAGCCGTTTTTATTTGAAATTTTGTGCTAAAACGATCATAAGAAACAACGATTTTCGTATCTGCGATTATATGTGTTTGTTGCTGAATTCGTTCAAATGCCATGATAGTGCACAGTGTTCAATTAATTAGTTTCTATCAGGTTGAATGCTGCTAAGGCCGGTATTTCAAGTTGCAGCTTGTTTTCAATGTCGTCAAGTTTGATCAAACTGGCGCATAGTTTTGCAGCTTTTGCTTCAAGAGCCGTTGCTTGCTTACTGATATCGAGCTTTATATCACTTCCCATGGTTTCAATGCGTTGGTCAAACGTTTCTACGCGCTGTTCGGGGCTTTGCTCTTCTTTGTGGGTCATTGCTTCGCCCACGGCCACTAAAATGGTGCCGACAGAGTCTGAAACAATGCTTTCGATTTCGCTTTCAAACTCACCAGCAAAAATTTGTTCAAAATCGTCGAAATCTTGAGGCGCGATGTAGTAGCTTTCATCGCTATGATTGAATCGAGTGCGTAACCGCCACTTCATCTCATCAAACTTTTCTTGAAACTGTTGATGTGAGGCGCTGTTTTCACCGGTTAAGCTACTAATGACTTTATTGACCGCTTTTAAGCCGAGTTCAACACCTTCTATAGCAACTGAAACAATAGCAGGCACTTGCTTTCTAATACCTTGAGTGTATTCGCTTAGCTGAATTTTTTGCTCGGCGTTGAGGGCGATTTCACGGCCATTGACAAACAGTTGGTGTTGACCATTTATTTGCACATAGGTTTGACCGTGGTTAACAATACGCAGGTGAGCGGGATCGATAATCACGCCATAATTAAAATTTATATCACATTGTTGAGCATTCGCAGCGCTAATTGATAAGCAGGTCATTAATAAGCAGCGAGCAATAAATGTCATCGCAAAACTCCATATTCTATCTAGGTTTTAGCCAAGGCATTATGTCGAAACAATTGGGTCGATGTGAATTTTTCGTTCTTTGTAAATTAAACGGCTTGGGCCATATTCACGGCGGGTTTTATCGTGAAATTCACCAACTTCCACTTGTACACCATGATACACTTTTTCGTTTGCTGCAACATAAACACTGGTCATGTATGCTTGAAGTGATTTTTCAATTGATTCTTTTTTGAGCAGTAAAGTGCCCATGTTCTTTGCATGATGTTGATAAGTGGAAAGCACTTTGGCTAATATTTCTGGTTTTGCTTTATCTTTAGGCAGTTTTTTTAATTTATTTGCAGCCACATTTAACTCGGACGATTTGTCAGATTCAATTTTTATTGCTGCTTCCAATTCGGCGGTTTTAGCTAAGTACTTATTAACTTTATCGGTGAAAGAAACGATGGTCATGCTGCCTGCTGTGGCGCCCACGGTACCGGCATGAACAGATTCACCCGCGCGAATATAACCGGCAATAAGTTTACCATTGGCTTTTTCTTTACTGCCAACCCATACGGTTTTCTCAACTGTTACGATGTTGTGCATCATTTGCTTTTCAATGCGTAAGGAATTACAGCGGATATTGGCGTATTGACTATATTTTGCGAATACTTTGCCACCGGCTTTAATATTAACACTCATGTTTATTTTAGAAACGTCGCGTGACTCAACCTCCTGTTTTTTACCGATAATGCCTGTGCCAATAGTAATGTCTCCACCCGCATCTAAGGTGGCAGACTCAACAAAACCGCCCACTGAGATATCACCGGTGGCGAAGACCTTCATACCTTCACAAACATCACCGTCAATGATGACACTGCCTTCAAATTTTACATGGCCAGTGCTGACATCAACATTTTTCATTTGATAAACACTGTCGACTTCCATGCCATTTTCGATGATACGGGGTAGACCAACTAAGGTTGACACTAGAACACTGTTGTTTTTCTGGCTTAATACTGTGCCGTTGCCAACGGACATTTCTACATCTGTACCAGGGGTGGGCTCTAATATCTCACCAGTGACCGTATAGCCTGGAATGCCATCGGTAAGTGGCACTTTTTTGGCGAGAGGGTCACCGACTTTTACACAAATAATATCGCCAAGATCGCGCATATCGACCGTGCCATCTTCACGTTTTTTCGGCTTTAAAATTCGATCTTGAGCACTTTCTACTAAAAGTTTGATGTAGGCGTTTTTACCGTCGATAGGTAATCTACCTTGAGCTATTTCACTTTTAACACTGGAACCTGCTGGTTCTTTTGCTGCTTGTTTGGCTAGGTTGATTAATTGCTCTTTACTAAAACCTTTGCATACATTGGCGGCTTGAGCTGCATTGAGTATTGCTTTAGCGCTCATGTGTTTACCACCTTGTGCTGTGGTTATTTCCGCTGAAGCTGACATCTTATCTTGGGCTATTTCAATGGAAAATGTTGCGTCACGCCGTTCTAGCACTTGGTATTTTATTTCGCGGCCAATATTGTTTTCTTGTAAAGGCTTTAAAACACTATTTAATTCAGCGATGGCATTTTTGATATTGCCGTCAGCGACGTGTAAGTTACTATATTCAGAGTTTTCGATTAATTCACGAATATCAACTTCAGTTAATGGCGTCTTAGTTTTTACAGGGGACAATACTAAGTCTATATTATTATTTTTATTACTTACTAAACTTGCCTTGGTCACACGCGTATAACTCCAATTATTTAATAAAAATCAATATTTTATTAAATATAATTTTCTTGGTGAACTTTAATGAAATTTGCAGTGCCGACTTTTGAATAGTCTAATTTGTATTCTCTATTGTCTAACGCTTGGACGAACACTAAGGTTTTTTCTTCGCCAAATATTTCAGGAGCACTGACATCAACAAGTTCTTGGTAGGCTTTTTTCGCTTCAGAGCGTTTTTTCGGCATAACACCTTTATATATGCCAATGCCAGCATGACTGACGATGGCGACAGGATGTTCACCATTAACCACAAGTAAATCAATCTTCTTGTTTTTATGAATAATGGTATTACGGCCACTGGTTATAAAATTTTTATCGTTCAAAGTATTCTCCTTTTTTTGAGAATGAGTTACTTACCACTTTAACATTTAACGATTAAAGCACATATTCACTATTAACGGGGCAACAGTTGAATTTTGCCTTTGGATGAATATGAAGTAATTAAGATATTTAATTACTCGAATATATAAAGATTTGAATTACTAAGCAATACAAAACGGCCTGTTAGCGTCAATTTTGCCTTGAAATTACCTAACACGGTCGTAATGCGGAGATTCTTGACTGTTTATCAACGATCTTCGAATTAAATCTAAACTTAGCGCGGCTACGACTTGTTGAAATTGTTGTCTTGCTATTGGCAAGCAATAATACTTCGCCTGTAGTGTTTTTTTGTCCCCCCAAGCTATCCATACAGAACCTACCGGTTTCTCCTTGCTACCGCCATCTGGTCCGGCAATACCGGAAACGGCGATAACATAATCGGCATTAGATTTTGCTAAAGCGCCTTTGGCCATGGCTAACACCGTTGCTTTACTGACCGCACCATGGTTAGTTAAGGTAGCAGCTGGCACGTCGAGCATTGTACTTTTCATATGGTTAGAGTAAGTGACAAAGCCAGCTTCAAATATTGCCGATGCGCCCGAAATAGCGGTTAGCTGACTAGCGATTAGGCCGCCAGTACAAGACTCTGCAACGGTAATTTTTTGCTGCGCCTTAATCAATAATGGCACAAGGTACTCAGCGATAGTGGGGTGATTACTTTCACCCGTTGCAAGAACATGATCGCCTAGTAATTCGCTGAGCTTGTTTTGCCATTGCGGCAATACGTTATTGCCATAAGCGCACAACGTACTCAATTTTACTTCAAGTAACGGCATTGCCGCGCGAAAGCTAATCGCTATTTCCTTAGGCCAATCCGGTAGCTTTTCGTTCACTAAGGCCTGTAATGTTGACTCACCCAAACCAAACGTTTGAAAACGTAGCAGAGTCTGGTGTGTGTTAGTCGGGAATAACTGTTGTAAGTTGGGAATTATTTCATCCTGTAGCATATGCGTTAGTTCACTTGGAACACCGGGAGTGCAAATAATCAGGCATTGCCCAAGTTTGATACTAATACCGACTGCAGAGCCCGTTAAATTAGCGACAATTTGACAGCCTTTTGGTAAGTAAGCTTGTTTTAAATTAGGTTGATTGAGTTGAGTTTTTCGTCGTTCGGCCCATTTTTTCAGGTGTAAATGGGCCGATAAATTAAGCTCTAAATCAACACCACAAGCTTGTGCTAATGCTTGTGAGGTGAGATCGTCGATTGTTGGGCCAAGCCCACCATTAATGATCAGTACCTCAGCTGTTTGACTGAGTTGAATTATTTCAGAGCGTAAAAGCGTTAAATCATCGGCAATCGTGACTTTTTTGTTAATCGCCAAGCCAATATTATCAAGTTGGTTAGCAATCATTACCGAATTAGTATCAGTAACATCACCATTCATTAATTCATTGCCGGTTAACAGTAGGTTTACGCGAGTGGTCATATGGTTCCAAAATTAAATTACACAGCAGATTTTATGTTATCGAAAAAGTTTAACGATTGCTTTGAAAATTTGTCAGTTTTTTAAATTTAGATGTAAACCTTTTTGCGGTATATAGTTACTTATTATCTAAACAAACAACAATCAATTTAAAGGAAAGTTATGTCGACTTCATTTATAAAACTGTTTATAACGACCAGCTTAATATCACTACTAAGCACATTTAGTCACGCTGATGTGGTTGATGAAATAGAAAAGTCATTTGCTGTCAATCATCAAGCATCTTTTCAACTCGATAATGTCAATGGCTCATTAGCTGTAAAGGCATGGGATAAACCGAGCATTAAAGTGACAGCGACAATTACCGCCGACAATCAAGCTGATCGAGATAATATCATGGTAGATATGCAGCAGACACCTAACGGGGTAATTATTGAAACACGCTATAAAGAGCAAGGGAGTTGGGGCCGTAATAGCCATCATAATTCAGCGAAAGTTGATTATCTGGTTATGGTGCCAGCAAATAGTTCATTGTCAGCAATAGATTTAGTTAATGGTGCCTTTAGTGTCGAAAATGTTAAAGGCGAAATACAGGCTAAGCTGGTTAACGGAGCTATTAAAGCCAAAGGGTTAGCAAGTAATAGCGAGCTTAGTACAGTTAATGGCAGTATTAAAGTTAGCTATAATGAAATAGACACCGACTTAAACCGAATTGATGTCGAGACCGTTAATGGCAGTATTAAAGTGTCAGTACCTAAAGCACTTAATGCGGCCGTTGAGGCAGAGACCATGCATGGCAGTATAAAAACTGATTTTGGTTTAACTGTAAAAAAAAGTTTTCTAGGTGGAAGTTACTTGTCGGGTAATATTGGCCGTGGTGATGTAAGTATTACGATGACAAGCGTTAATGGCAGCATGAAATTATTGAGCCGTTAATAAGCTTCGTGTGCTGCGCGTTACTTGTGCTAGTTAGCTGAAAAAAGTTAGGTAGACAAAATAAACCATAGAAACCTTTGCCATAACACTGTTTTTTTCAGATATCAAACATTGCCCTATGATGAGAATAATAGATGTAGGGTAAACAATATTTAGCTGTTCATTGAGAAAATTAAAAACAACAAGGTAATCGAACGCTTTATTTTCGACTCCTTCTTACTTTAAAGTTATTCAAGAGTTTGATGAATTATTGCATAATATTAGCCAGCTGTGGCAGAGATGAAAAATAAATACGGTATTGTTGCAGCATCGATAGCCCCCCGTCTCGATAACTTTAATTAAATAAGACATTCATAACATGACAAAGCATAGACAGTCGTATCATCGGGCACATTTATTTGGCAAATGGTATCGAAGTGAGCGAGATGACCAAGGCCATATGTTTACCGAATTTGCAGAAATGTCATCGGATGGCCGTTATGAGTTTACCTTTATTCATCATGATGAACATGGAACGGTGTCAGAGCAATCGGTAGAGTCAGGTGACTGGGGGTTGGTGGGGGATATACACTTTACTATCAGTAAAAGTGAATTTATTAATGATGAGCATTTTGCCGCTGATTTAGAAAATGAAGATAATTATCATGCGTATCGTGTGCTGACTTTAAATAGTCAAATTTTTGAATATCAACACATCTTAAGCAATGAAGTGTTTATCCTACGTCGAGTTATTGATAATATCGCGCTCAGTTGAGACCAACGCGTCATTATCGTTGCCTTGTTATCCGTTCCATTAAATATTTTGTTGAGAGTGCAAATGAAGCAAATTAAAGCCGCTAGTTTAATCACGGCAATTAAAACCCCCTTTACTGCCCACGGTGATATTGACTTTAATACCTATGATCAATTGGTTACTGAGCAAATTAAAGCTGGGGTTGATGGTATTGTTGTAGGTGGCACTACTGGTGAAGGACATTTGTTAACATCTGAAGAGCATTTAATTCTGCTCGCTCACAGTGTCCATAAACACGGCAAAGATTTACTCATTATTGGTAATACCGGTAGTAACAATACGCAAGAAGCGATTAAAGCAACGCAACATGGCTTTGCCGCTGGTATGGATGCAACGCTACAAATTAACCCTTACTACGGCCTTAGTTCATTTGCTGGCGTAACAGAGCACTTTCATAAAGTACTGGATATTGGACCGGCCATTATTTATAACGTGCCGGGTCGTACGGGCCAAGACTTAACGCCTGAGTTAATTGAACCGCTATCTCAACATAAAAATTTTATTGGCGTTAAAGAATGTGCAGGTAATGAACGGATTGCCTATTATGAACAATGCGGCATTACGTGTTGGTCAGGTAATGATGATGAAAGTGCGGCAGGGCGTCACCAACATGGCTCTCATGGTGTAATCTCTGTAACCGCTAACATTGTTCCTGGCTTGATGCGAAGATTGATGGATGATCCGAATGAAAGTTTACAGCAAAGCCTGTTACCCCTAATGCAGTGGCTGTTTTGTGAACCGAATCCAATTGCCATAAATACGGCTTTAATGATGACAGGCGCGGTAGCGCCTAACTTTAGAATGCCTTATAAAGCATTAACTCAAGAGCAACGCCAACAAGGCTTAGCAATACTTGCCGAAATCCCTCTAAATGAACGAGTGGGCAAAACCTTGTCGTTAATGGCCGATAATGACTTTAGATACTGTTATTAATTGCGCTAACAAGCCGCAGTTTTTATTGAAAACAGTGAGCTGATGCTCACTGTTTTTCTTTGTCAGCTAAATATTGATTTTCACTCAAGTTAGGCAACGTTAGCAATTGTGGTCGTAATGCTTCTGGCAGCGTAAATTGATGTTCAACATGATGTATTGGGCAGGTAAATTTTAGCGCTACAGCACAAAGCTGTAGATCAATGGCTTGGTTCACTGTCTCAACTTGATTGTCGACTGATGTTTTTGGATGCAGCCGATCACCGACTACCGGTAACCCGATACTAGCTGCATGAATACGTATTTGGTGTTTTCGGCCCGACTCGATGACCACTTTCAGTAATGATAAGTCACGTTCCTGATCATATGCTAGGCAGGAAAAATGACTACGAGCCGGTTTGTTATCAATGGCTAATGCTACGGTTTCAGGTTGTGGGCGCTGCTGATGGTTACCATGGACAATGATCTGATACATTTTTTCAAGCTGGTGTTGTTCAAACATCCGGCTTAGAGCACGTGCTGCGTGTTTAGTGTGCGCAACTAAAATTAAACCTGTTGCTGCGCGGTCAAGTCGATGCACGGGGAAAACGGCTCGCTCAGGCTGTAAATTTTTCTGCGCCCAACGTGTAATAGTGCAGTGATCACTCCATTTAGACCCTTGCGAGAGCATACCATAAGGTTTATACCAAATACTGTAGTCAGTTAAGTCTTGAATTAATGTGGCCGGTGTTGGTATTTGCGATAAAACGGCTAAATCATAATAAAAGTGTAATTTATCACCGAGCTGTAAGGTTTTCTTCAGGCGGCGGCAACGTTGTGTGGTTTTACCTCGGCTATGCCATAGTGCCCCTTTATCAATGGCCTTTTTTATTTCGCCTACTGTTAAGTCACATTGAATTTGCAGGGCATCAATTATAGTTATTGTGCGATCAATATTGATATGACATTCAAATTTTTTCAAAACAAATCTACTCAAGAGGTTATTGTCGGTAAGTTTATCAAATTTGGTGAGAACTTTACTTTTTAATTTGTTGCTTAATAACACCTTTAAGTTATGGCTACTGGCGATGCTTAGGCTTACTTATTGTCAAACTAAGGATAAAAAGCGATAGTCTTTCACAGAGCAGAGCGATAAAATGACTCTAAATATCAAATTCAAATACGAGAATAACTACATGCAACGTAATGAAAAATTATTTCCTCTTGATAATGTCGGTAATGCACTGTGGGAGATGTTAAATGCTGGAGATGATCTAAATATTGAGCGAGAGTTTGAATTTTCTATCATTTTTCCTAGCCAAGAACAGGCGCTAAAATTCGGCCAACTATTATTAGAGAACAACCAGAAATTATCTTTTTGTCCGTATCAAGGCGATGAAGACTTCCCTTGGGAAATTACCGCTTATCCTTTTATGTCTGCAAGTTATGAAAATATCGCCGCGTATCAAGAGCTACTGATGACCAGTGCAACACCATTTTCCGGCAAGTATGATGGTTGGTACTGTGTTGATAGCAGTAAGTAAGGAGAAACGATGGAAGAGCAGCAATTTCAGCGTTTAAAAAACGACAGCGCTAAATCATTTAACGATCAAAAAGCCTTAATAAAAAAAGTGCTGGCAGGGCGAGATATTGCTTGCCAGCAATGTGGTACAGCGATTCGAGTTGTTTTACCTGAAGACAAGAAAACCACAGGGCTATTTTGTGCTAAAGGCTGTACAAATATTGTTTTAGATTTTGTTTTATAAAAACTAACGGTTCTGGTTTGAGAAACATCATAAAAGTGAGTGGTTATATCTTATCATTACAAAAATGTCGCAATATCTTCAAGGCTTTTCTTGGTGCTTGCGTGATGTGGTACCGTTGCATCTTCGCTGGGATAGCCGGCAATGATCAGCATGTAAGGGCGGCTATTTTCATCACGCCCACAAACTTTACTCAAAAAAGACATAGGTTTTGGTGTATGCGTTAGCGTCACTAACCCACTTGAATGTAAAGCATTAATTAAAAAGCCTGTCGCGATACCGACCGATTCATGGACATAATAATTGGTATTTTTATCCTCAATATTAACCCCGCCTTTTTTCTCACTGAAAATGGCAATTAACCAAGGTGCGTGTTCCAAATAAGATTTATTAGCATCAGTGCCTAACGGCTTTAATGCTTCTAGCCACTCCGTACCTGCACGACCTTGATAGAAATTACTTTCGTGGATTTCAGCTTGTTGACGTATTTGCTTTTTTACTTCGCTGTTACTGATGGCAACAAAATGCCATGGCTGGTGATTAGCTCCACTTGGCGCGGTTCCCGCAGCTTTAATACAGTTTTCAATAACTTCTTTAGCCACCTCTTTGTTACTAAAACTTCGAATACTATGGCGGCGTTTAATATTTTCATAAAAGCTTGCAGAGCGTTGCAACATTTCATCAGAAGAATATTCGATATAGTCGTTTAGCGGCGATGAGTTATGGTTTTGCATAAAGCGTCTTCTTATTGTTTTAATTAACTTAAAGCTTAGCGTAATCAAAAGGCAAGTTGAAGTCGATAGCCATTTTTATGAAGTAGGTGGGGGAGATAATCGATAATGAGCAGAAGGTTAAAAGTCGCTATGGTTGTGCTTAGATAGCTCAGCGAAATAGTTATTCAGACCGGTGTCACGGCGCGTCATTTCAGCTTTATAAATCCCAATAGCCAAAGAGATGGTCATAATTGAGCTAATGGCTACTAAATTAATGACTTGTAGGTAGGCAGAGACCAAAGCCACAATAACAGCACCGACTACACAATAACTTAACGCGATTCGCAACCAAACATAAGCGGCAACCATCATTTTTTGTATCGAGAGTGGCATCAAAGGCGCGACTGTTTTCAAGGGCAAGCTTCTTTAGGTAAACGAATTATCAGTCAAACAGTATAATTAAGTAAATAGGAATAGATAAGTTAATTTCTATTCGAAATTCATCTATGAAAGAGGTTAA
>JBFJQB010000071.1:0-13647 GCA_041616855.1 Cognaticolwellia sp.
ACTGGCAGTATAATTATATTAAAACAAGGCATTTACTTGGTGTGTTACAAGTAACAAGCGTGATAATTATTTGGTACCGAAAATTTTATCTCCAGCATCGCCTAAACCTGGCAATATGTAACCTGCGTCATCTAAGCAGTCGTCAACCGAGGCGGTATAAAGTTCAACATCAGGGTGGGCTTTTTCTAATGCGGCAATACCTTCTGGCGCAGCAACCAAGACTAAGGCTTTAATATTGGTTGAGCCACGCTGTTTTAATAAATCGATGGTTGCTACCATAGAGCCGCCCGTTGCGAGCATAGGGTCAATCACTAGAGCTAGGCGCTCTTCAATTTGTCCTGCTAACTTTTCAAAATAGAACACGGGCTCAAGGGTTTCTTCATTACGGTACATACCGACAACTGAGATGCGAGCACTAGGAATAAGCTCTAACACGCCATCCATCATGCCTAAGCCTGCACGTAAAATAGGCACAACAGTAACTTTTTTGCCTTTAATTTGTTCGACTTGTATTTCACCGTTCCAACTATTAATGGTGGTAGTTTCTACTTCAAGGTGCTTGGTTGCTTCATAGGTTAGTAGGCAACCGACTTCAGAGGCAAGTTCACGAAAACGCTTAGTGCTGATGTCTGCTTCACGCATTAAACCAAGTTTATGTTTAATTAGGGGGTGTTTTACTTCAATAACGCTCATCATTTGCTCCAGAAACTCGATGAAAAATATTTTTGTGTATTATACCCAAACCGCCTGAAAATGCTCGCTTGTATACTAATTAAAATACAAGTTTAGCGAATTGTTCTCGGTATTTTAGTGGTTACAGCCCATTTACAAAAAAACATGACTTAACCCTAACTGCGAGTAATAAACACCTTGTAGAGCGGAGCCATTCAAGGCCTAGCTGATTGTAAACTTGCTTTAAAATGGAAAGCCCTGTTATCTACGATCGCACTTTACTTTTTATTTTTACAGATGAGCGGCGTTTGTCTAAGTAAATGTTGTTTGGCTGTTTTATCTTTACACAACAATCAAGTATGCTTAAATTATCAGCATAAAATACAGCAGTTAATAAACTCATGGTCACTCAATCATTATTATGGCAATCTGCACAGCAGTCATCAGACTTTGCTGAGCTTTGTAATGCCCTTTATGAACGAGAATTAAGCACCTTATCACGCCATGAAAACACCCAAGTAACAGAGTTGCAAAACAGGATTAAAAGCCTACCGCATTACGTTAAACGTACTGCTTTCGCGCTGTTAAACGCCCAAAGCCCGCTTGATTTAGACATACAAAATGCTAGTTGGTCGGCTAAGCAGGCGAGTATTCCACCTGCCGTTAGTCAACTATCCGCTTATGATGAAAAAGTGATCGCTTGGTATAAAAAACAGTCGTTAGTACATGGGTTAGTGGTGCCCATTGCGTTAAAAACTCATATTGTACTTGATTGTATCGATCGCGTTGATCTTAAAGGAAATCGTTTTCGCACCAATGTATATGGTTGGTTTAACTTAACAAAAAACGAAGTTAACAATCATAACGTCAATTTACTTAAACCGACTAAAGCAGTGATGACCGCAGCATGCGCTGGTCACTGTTGGCAGAATAGTCGAAAGCTACAACCTTTAATGCCCTCTTTACGCGAGTTATTGCTATCTTGTACCATTAATTGGCGTAATTTCAAGCAACCAAGAGCCAATTTCACAGACAATTGATGTTTAAATCTTGTTGGGTGTTTACAGCAGGCGGTACACATTTATAATGGTCTATCTATATCCAGCTTAGAAATCGATTTAAAATACTTTATGCGGCTGATCACGGCAGTTTTAATACTCTTTTTTGTACTTTTGCAATACCGACTTTGGTTTGGTAAAAACAGCGTGCCTGATTATCTAGCATTAGAAGAAGAAGTCACCCGGCAGTTAGCGAATAATAATAAGCTCAAGCAACGTAATAAATTACTCTATGCCGATACTGATGATTTAAAGTCGGGCAGCGAAGCGATAGAAGAGCGTGCACGTCATGAATTAGGCATGATCAAGCAGGGAGAAACATTTTTTAGAGTGATCCCAAGCGATGACGCGGATAAGAAGGAGCGATTGCGATAATGAGTATTTCACTTGGGCAATTTACTGTAGTAGTACCCGCTGCAGGTGTTGGTAAGCGAATGCGTTCGTCTTGTCCTAAACAATATTTAACCATCGCAAATAAAACCATTTTAGAGCTTACTGTTCAGCGCTTGCTTAGTCATGAGAATATCGCTCATGTCATTATTGCCTTAGGTGAAAATGATGAGTATTTTCCCAGTACCTCATTAGCTAATAATAAAGCCATTAGTTGTGTTGTAGGTGGCAAAGAACGTGTTGACTCGGTACTGGCGGGCTTACAGCAATTAAATGCCTCTCAAGAGCAATGGGTACTAGTACATGACGCGGCAAGGCCCTGTGTTCGACATCAAGATTTAACGCGATTAATCACTTACTGTCTGGAACGTGACCATGGTGGCATATTAGCCTCTCCCGTTCGCGACACCATGAAACAAGCCACTGCTGAGCAATTAGTCGCTCGTACGTTAGAGCGCAGTAGCATGTGGCACGCACTCACCCCACAAATGTATAAAACAGCCGAACTCACCACGGCTGTTACTTCGGCTTTAGCGCAGGGTATTACCATAACCGATGAATCTTCTGCGATGGAAGCACTAGGTTATGTCAGTGGTTTAGTGAGCGCAAGCAGTGACAATATTAAAATTACTCAGCCAGAAGATATATGTTTAGCTGAGTTTATTCTTAACCAACAAGCACTTAATTTATCTTCAGAGGCAGTATGCGAATAGGTCACGGTTTTGACGTTCATCAGTTTGGCGGCGCGGGGCCATTGGTATTAGCGGGTGTATCCATCCCTTATGATTTTGGTTTTATTGCTCATTCAGATGGTGATGTGGCAATTCACGCCCTATGTGATGCTATTTTAGGCGCATTATGTTTAGCCGATATCGGTAACCATTTTCCCGACACCGATGGTCAATATGAAAACATCTCAAGCCGTATTTTATTGCGCCATGTGGTCGGGTTAATGCTAGACAAAGGCTACAGCCTAGGCAATGCAGATATTACCATTTGTGCTCAAGCGCCGAAAATAGCGCCGCATTTGCTGGCGATGCGCAGGTGTTTAGCTGAAGATTTACAAGCAGATATTGAGCAAGTCAATGTTAAAGCGACCACTACGGAAAAGTTAGGTTATGTTGGTCGCAAAGAAGGTGTTGCTGTACATGCTGTGGTGTTACTAATGAAAACCCAAGACAAGAGTGAAAATTAATGACCAGGGTAGAGCCGAGCAATATCGAGCAAAATCAAGCATCACGCCAATCATCACTGCCAGAGTTCGCCTACTTATATGGTAAGCCCAAGTCGACTGGTTTATTGCGCCTGCAAAAGTCTGACTTTAAAGTCTTCGAACAAATACCTTTTCAACCCTGTGGTGAAGGTGAGCACCTTTTAATTCATATTCGCAAGACTGGTGCCAATACCGCTTTTGTCGCCAAGCAGTTAGCACAATATTTTTCTGTTAAGGAGTCATTAGTCTCTTATGCTGGCTTAAAAGATCGCTTTGCGGTCACCGAACAATGGTTTGGCGTGCATGTGCCTGGCAAACAAGGTTATGACTTAAGTGACTTAAATATCGAAGGTGTAGAAGTATTAAGCTATCAACGCCATAACAAAAAACTGCGCATTGGTGGCTTAGACGGGAATCGTTTTGAAATCACCTTGCGTGATGTTTCCAACGTTGATGAATTAATCAGGCGTTGGCACGTAGTGAGTAATTATGGTGTGCCGAATTATTTTGGCGAGCAACGTTTTGGTATTAATGGTGGTAATATCGAAAAAGCTGCCAGTTTATTTTCCGGTCAAAAAGTTAAAGACAAGAAAAAACGTGGCATGTATTTATCAGCTGCTCGGTCTTTGATTTTCAACGACATGATCAGCGAACGTATCGAGCAACAAACATTCGATAGGATACTGGCGGGTGATGTATTGATGTTAGCCGGTACGCAGTCTGTTTTTCTTGCTGATGCGATTGATGATAGTCTAAGCGCACGATTAGGCGAACATGATTTAGATATTACTGCGCCAATGTGGGGCGCGGGTGAGCTAATGACCACGAGCGATGCGCGTACCTTTGAGCAAAAAATTGCCGATAAACATTCGGTGTTTTGCGAAGGTTTGCCGCGTTTTGGTTTAAAACAAGAACGTCGCCGTACTCGCTTAATTATTAAAGACACTGATTTAAAAGTAGATAATGATGTTGTTACCTTGTCATTTTTCTTACCTGCCGGTGCTTATGCAACCACTATTATGCGCGAGTTAATTGCTTATCAAGATATGACCGAACGTGTTGAGGTTGGCACAACGAGGCAGTCAGCCCCGGCGGTTAAAGCAATCAACAGTCAGACGGAACTAAAAAGCTAAATGAAAATCTTATTGAGTAACGATGACGGTGTTCACGCTGAAGGCATTAAAGTACTTTATGAAGAACTGATAAAAACCTTTGATGTCACTGTGATTGCCCCAGATAGAAATTGTAGTGGCGCAAGCAACTCATTAACACTATTAAACCCATTGCGTGCACAAACAGTCGAAAATGGTTTTATTGCGGTTAATGGTACGCCTACCGATGCCGTACATTTAGGTGCAGCCCAGTTAATGCAGACACAACCCGATTTAGTGGTGGCAGGGATTAATCATGGGGCTAACTTAGGTGATGATACTATTTATTCTGGTACCGTCGCTGCGGCCACCGAAGGGAGACACTTAGGTATGCCGGCTATTGCAGTGTCACTGGCATCGAGCACTCCTAAACACTTTCAAACCGCAGCGGTTGTTACGGCAAAATTTATTGAACGTTTAACGTTACACCCGTTGCCGAGCGATCAAATTATCAATATTAATGTTCCTGACTTGCCTTTAACGCAATTGAAAGGAATTCAAGTCACGCGGCTAGGTCACCGCCATAAAGCGGAAACCATGAAAAAGATGCAAGATCCTTGGCAACGTGATATTTATTGGTATGGTCCGTTAGGCAAAGAACTAGACGCAGGTGTTGGCACTGACTTTCACGCCGTAGCGAATGGTTATGCATCAATTACCCCGTTAACAATAGATATGACCGCTTATAAAAGCATGACACAAATGACAGAATGGATTAATGAACTTTCACTATGAAACAAAGTAATATCAATGCCAGAGTAGGCAGTAGTATCGGCGGAAAGTCGAAAAGAAGCGGAGAGTTACTGGCACAAAAGTTACTAACTGAAGGTATTCATAATCAGCAAGTATTAAGGGCGATTGCTCACTCTCCTCGACATATTTTTGTGCCTGAAATATTAGCACATAAGGCCTATGACAATACGGCACTGCCAATTGGCCAAGGTCAAACTATCTCGCAACCGTATATTGTGGCAAAGATGTCAGAATTATTGCTGGCGGACGGTGTGCCTGACAGTATTCTTGAAATTGGAACAGGCTCCGGTTATCAAACCTCTATATTGGCGCAATTAACTCCGAAAGTGTTTTCTGTCGAGCGCATTAAATCGTTGCAATGGCAAGCAAAGCGCAGGTTGCGCACCATGGATTTGCACAATGTTTCGATGAAACACGGTGATGGTTGGCAAGGTTGGCAAAGTAAAGCGCCGTTTCAAGCCATCATAGTGACAGCAGCCCCAACAGAGGTGCCTGCGGCATTACTCGAACAATTGGCTGATGGTGGCCGTTTGATTATTCCTGTTGGTGAGCAAAGCCAAATATTGAAGTTAATCACTCGCCATGGTGATGAATTTAAAGAGCAGCAAATTGAAGCTGTACGTTTTGTTCCCCTTGTTCCCGGCGCTTTAGGATAGTTTGTGAAAATATTTTCTGCCTTATATGAATGGACACTTAAATGGGCTGAGCATAAGTTTGCCCCGAGAATTTTAGCGGTCTTAACTTTTGCTGAGTCGGTGTTTTTCCCCATTCCACCCGATGTGTTGTTAGCGCCGATGGTGTTAGCGCAGCGTGAAAAAGCATGGCAATTTGCCACCTTAACGACTGTTGCATCGGTGATTGGTGGGGTTGTCGGCTATGGCTTAGGTTACTTAATGTTTGAGCCGTGGATTCAACCGTTAATTACTGAATTTGGTTATCAGGCGAGGTTTGATAAAGCCATGCTATGGTTTGCCGAATGGGGTGTTTGGGTGGTGTTTGTTGCTGGATTTTCGCCTATTCCATATAAATTATTTACTGTTAGCGCAGGCTTTTTACAGATGGCATTTTTGCCATTTTTATTAGCGTCAGCCATTGGCCGGGGTATGCGTTTTTTCTTGGTAGCTGGGATTATTCGTTGGGGCGGCGCGCCAATGGAGCAAAAAATTAGGCAGTGGGTTGATACACTCGGTTGGCTTGTAGTTGCCGCAATCGTTATTGCTTATATTGCCACACGCTAAAGGATACTTTGTTGGCTATGAATAAATGGATGCAAAGTAATTTATTTAGCGTTAACTATCTCTTAGTATTGATACTACTATTAACACTTCATGGCTGCTCTAGCCGCAGTAACCCTGCTCCTGTCGTTGATGTGCAAGGCTCGACTCCTCTAAGTAAAAGACTTAAAAACAGTGTGAGCGGCAGCGAGTATATCGTCAAAAAAGGTGAAACCTTATACTCAATTGCCTGGCGAGCCGATGTGGATGTACGCACCTTAGCCAACATCAATAATATTAAAGCCCCGTACTATATTTATCCGCAACAAAAATTATTTTTAACGAAAAAATTCAGCAAGCCAAGTAAAAATAACACTAAGAGTAAAAGCTTTAATTCATCAACACAAAAAGTTATAAAAAAACCTATTGCACAGAAGAAAAAGCAGGCGTATGGTAGAAATGTAGTTGAGCAAAAAACAAACAGTAGAGCTCAGCAACAAAACACCGTCTTTTCACAAAAAATAAGAAAGTGGCGGTGGCCTGCGAATGGAAAAGTTATTAATAAATTTTCCACCGCAAAACAAGGCAATAAAGGCATCGACATTGCGGGGCAACGCGGTGATTCGGTTAAAGCAACTGCAGACGGCAAAGTAGTTTATGCCGGTGATGCGTTACAAGGTTACGGCCAGTTAGTTATCGTTAAACACAACGAAGATTACCTTAGTGCTTATGCCCATAATGAACGCATTCTTGTTAAAGAGCAGCAAATTGTTAAAGCCGGTCAAGTGATTGCTAAAATGGGTGATACTGACGCTGAAAGAGTCATGCTTCATTTTGAAGTTCGCTTTCGCGGAAAATCTGTCAACCCTATGAAGTATTTGCCGAAATAATAATAAAAATTTATCAAAATAAATTGGAGCCAGCGTGGATATTTAGTGAAGTAATTTAGCAAGTGCTAAAAGCGGGAGTTATAACATGGGCATAAAAAAATCAATAGAATGTTCTGATGTTGCAGTCAAAGACAAACCAAAAACTGCCAAGGAAGTTACGCAGGAGGAAAGTCCGACTAATTTAGATGCAACGCAAATATACTTAAGTGAAATCGGTTATTCGCCATTATTAACAGCGGAAGAAGAAGTTTATTTTTCTCGCCTCGCCTTAAAAGGGGATGAACGCTCTCGTAAACGAATGATAGAAAGTAACCTTCGCTTAGTTGTTAAAATTGCCCGCCGTTATAATAATCGTGGTTTACCCTTACTAGACCTAATTGAAGAAGGTAATTTGGGTCTAATCCGTGCCGTCGAAAAATTTGATCCTGAACGCGGCTTTAGATTCTCCACCTATGCCACTTGGTGGATTAGACAAACCATTGAACGTGCTATTATGAATCAAACGCGCACCATTCGATTACCCATTCATGTGGTCAAAGAACTCAATATTTATTTACGCACAGCGCGTGAGTTAGTTCAAAAGCTGGACCATGAACCTACGGCTGAAGATATTGCTCTAGAGCTTGATGTGCCTGTGGAAAGTGTCAATAAAATGCTGCGCTTGAATGAGCGCATTGCGTCTGTCGACTCGCCCTTTGGCGGCGAAGGCGAGAAGGTTTTATTAGATGTTATCCCTGACGAAAAAGCCGGCGGCCCAGAAACCAAGTTACAAACCAATGATATTAAGCATAGTATTGTTGACTGGCTAAATGAGCTGAACTCTAAACAACGTGAAGTGCTGGCTAGGCGCTTTGGTTTACTCGGCTATGAAGCGGCGACATTAGAAGATGTCGGTGTTGAAATAGGTTTAACACGCGAGCGTGTTCGCCAAATACAAGTTGAAGCACTTAAGCGTTTGCGTGATATTTTAAGTCAACAGAATTTGTCGATAGAGGCGTTATTTCAAATCTAATACTGTACATTAACTTATTAGCTAGCGCGAAATTGAACAATAACGAGTTGATTTAAAAAAAACAGCCATCAGGCTGTTTTTTTACGCTAAAAATTATCGAGTAGAGTCATGCTTATTGACTTGCGTACACTGCATATTATGTGTGTAATGGCTTGTTAGAGTATCCATAGCTTACTTACAATAATGCTTTCAATTTATATAATAAATCTAAAGCCATCTTAGGGCTCAAATCGTTCAACTCTATCGCCGTTAACTCTTCAACCACTGGGTGACAGGTATCCATCAAGGGTAACTGCTCAAACGCTTGTGGCGAACTGCTCAGCACAGAAGGTGCTTGCATGCTTTCAAGCTCAGCTAAGCGTTGTTTTGCTCGTTGAATAACACTTTTGGGGACACCGGCGAGTTGCGCCACTTGTAAGCCAAAACTTTTACTTGCTGCGCCTTCTTGTACTGCGTGCATAAAGACAATGCTGTCACCATGCTCAACCGCGTCTAAGTGCACATTTGCTAAGCTGTCAATCTGCTCTGCTAATAACGTGAGTTCAAAATAATGGCTGGCAAATAAAGTAAAAGCTTGAGTTTTTATCGCGAGCATTTCCGCACAAGCCCATGCCAGTGATAGCCCATCATAGGTGCTAGTGCCACGACCAATTTCATCTAATAACACTAAGCTTTTACTGGTGGCATTATGTAAAATATTGGCTGTTTCTGTCATTTCGACCATGAAAGTTGAACGACCACTGGCCAAGTCATCAGAGGCACCAATGCGGGTAAAGATACGGTCGACCATACCTATATTTGCCGCGCTAGCTGGTACATAACAGCCAATATGGGCCAATAATACGATTAAAGCAGTCTGACGCATATAGGTAGATTTACCCCCCATGTTTGGGCCGGTAATAATCAGCATTCTTCGGCTATCGGTAAGCACGACGGGGTTGGCAATAAAAGGCTCGGCGGTCATTTGTTCAACCACAGCATGGCGACCGGCTTCGATATTGATGCCACTGGCTTCTTGTAATGTCGGTTTAACATAATTTAAGCTTTCAGCACGTTCGGCAAAGGTATTGAGTACATCAATTTCAGATAGTGCTTGTGCAAGCAGTTGCAATTTTTCTAACTCGGGTAAGACTTTATCGAATAACTCTTCGTACAAACGCTTTTCAAGGGCAAGAAATTTACTTTGTGCCGATAAAACCTTTTCTTCATGTTGTTTTAATTCATTAGTAATAAAACGCTCATTATTTTTTAAGGTTTGGCGGCGAATATAATCATCAGGTACATCCATTGCAGACGTACGACTCATCTCAATGAAAAAACCGTGCACTTTATTATAACCCACTTTAAGTGATTGAATGCCTGTGCGTGCTTTTTCGCGTGCTTCGAGCTGGGCCAAAAACTCGGTTGCGCCATCACTTAAATCTCGCAGTACATCTAATTCGTCATTATAACCAGGGGCAATGACGCCGCCATCTCGAATTAAGACGGGTGGGTTCTCAACCAACGCGCGTTCTAATAATGTTTGTATGCTGGGCAGCGGCAGACATTGTTTTACCAAAGTGGTTAAATGCGTTTGAGCGCAGCTGGCCATAAGTGTTTGCAATTCCGGTAAGTGCATTAAGGCATTACGTAATCGAGCAAAGTCGCGCGGTCGGGCTGAGCGCAAAGCAACACGTGCAACAATCCGTTCAATATCACCAAATTGCTTTAAATTCGCATTAAGCTCAAATGATAAGTCTTGTTGTAATATGTCTTCGATGGCATTTTGACGGTTGGTTAAGGCGTTAAGGTCACGCAATGGAAAATGTAGCCAACGTTTAAGTAACCTAGAGCCCATAGGAGTAGCGGCTTTATCAAGGATAGCCGCGAGGGTGTTCTCATTACCACCTTGCAGGTTTTGGGTTAGCTCTAAATTTCGACGCGTAGCCGCGTCAAGTATAACAGCGCTAGATGCACTCTCAGCGATAATGGCGCGGATATGGGGAAGGGCGGTGCGTTGGCTGTCTTTAACGTATTGAAATAAACATCCCGCCGCGGCAATCCCTAATGGCTTATCTTCAACGCCAAATCCAGATAATGACTGAGTACCAAATTGTTTGTTGAGTAAGGTTTTGCAAGTTGCTAAATCAAACTCCCAATCGGGGCGTCGACGTAAACCTTTTCGGCCAGTAATAATACTAGTGGCTGCCAATGATTCTGGATATAACAGTTCTGCCGGCGATAAACGTTGCAACTCAGCTTGCACTTGCTCTTCTGTTCGTGGTTCTACCAAGACAAAGCGACCACTGGTCATATCTAAATAAGCCAGACCAAAGCCTTGTGTTGTTTGATGAACCGCAACAATTAAATTATCTTGGCGATCGGTGAGCAATGCTTCATCACTTACCGTACCAGGTGTTACCACACGAACAACTTTTCGCTCAACAGGGCCTTTACTGGTGGCAGGATCGCCAATTTGTTCGCAAATAGCGACTGATTCACCTAGTTGAACTAATTTCGCCAAATACCCTTCTACAGCATGATAAGGTACGCCAGCCATCGGGATGGCATTCCCCCCGGTTTTACCGCGTGCAGTTAATGATATATCGAGTAAATCTGCAGCTTTTTTCGCATCATCAAAAAATAATTCATAAAAATCGCCCATACGATAAAAAATTAAAATATGAGGGAATTCTGCTTTTATGGTCAGGTACTGACGCATCATCGGGGTGTGAGTTGAAAGGTCTTGTGTGATTGTTGTCATTGAAATGCCGTAACTCAAAAATTTATCAAAAGAATAATAAAAACAATTATGCCACAAGGCAGACAATCAAATCCTGCTATTTTTTATAAAATTGCTCTGTACAGTAGCGATATAAAAACTACTGTATAACGACTGCTAATGGCATGAGTAACTTTTTTGGCTATAATTTTAAAAAGTTACTATTTGATAAATAAACCTTATTTTTCAATGCTTAAAAAGTATGGGTGAATTAAAATTTTCAGCGGGATAAAATAAATCAATAAAAAACTTGATACTGTACGACTATACAGTATACTTTGCGTCATCAAAATAAATTAAGCACCTAAATCATCGCGGAGCACTAAATGAACGATAACAAAGAAAAAGCATTATCAGCTGCCTTAAGTCAAATCGAACGTCAATTTGGTAAAGGTTCAATTATGAAGTTGGGTGATAATCGCAGTATGGATGTTGAAACCATTTCAACGGGTTCATTAGGTTTGGATATCGCACTAGGTGCTGGTGGTTTACCGCTAGGGCGTGTTGTTGAAATCTATGGTCCTGAGTCAAGTGGTAAAACAACTCTGACATTGGAAGTTATTGCTGAAGCACAGCGTAATGGTAAGGTTTGTGCCTTTGTTGATGCTGAACATGCGCTTGACCCTATCTATGCTGAAAAGCTAGGCGTCAATATTAACGAATTACTGGTTTCTCAACCTGATACCGGTGAGCAAGCACTTGAAATTTGTGACATGTTAACGCGCTCAGGTGCTATTGATATTATCGTTGTTGACTCGGTTGCGGCATTAACACCTAAAGCCGAAATTGAAGGCGATATGGGTGACTCGCACATGGGCTTGCAAGCACGTATGCTTTCACAAGCGATGCGTAAGCTTACCGGTAACCTCAAGCAATCAAATACCATGATTATATTCATCAACCAAATCCGAATGAAAATTGGTGTGATGTTTGGTTCTCCTGAAACCACAACCGGTGGTAATGCTTTGAAATTCTACGCTTCTGTGCGTTTAGATATTCGTCGTATTGGCGCGGTTAAAAACGGTGATGAAATTGTCGGTAATGAAACTCGCGTTAAAGTCGTTAAAAACAAAATTGCACCACCCTTTAAGCAAGTAGAATTCCAAATTTTATATGGTGAAGGTATTAACAGCTTAGGGGAGTTAGTTGACCTAGGTGTTAAAAATGAAATGGTTGAAAAAGCAGGTGCTTGGTATAGCTATAAAGGCGATAAAATAGGCCAAGGTAAAGCTAATGCGGCTAAATATTTGAAAGAAAACCCTGAGGTAGCGAAGGAAATTGATAGCCGCTTGCGTGAGCTGTTGTTGTCAAAAAATAAGGTTGTTGAAGCAGTTGAGAAAGTTGAAGCGCCAGCAAAATAAGTATTAGCATTGAGTTTCATCACAAAAAACCACTGTAAAGTGGTTTTTTTGTTGTTGAAGCTTGAGTTTTGCTTAAACTTGTTTTGACCGAAAACGGATTAATTAAGAACGACTATTGAGCTATTGGTGACTATCCAAAGCTAGGTAATAGTTTTAGTATAAAGTAGCTTCCTGATTAATAGCGGGTTTTAAAATGATGAGTTGTATTAAAATTAATCAATGTTGCGAGAAATCGATTGCATTTTTTGGGTTTATAAGCTTGAATGCAATAATGAATTATATTTAAACTAGAACTAGGAAGGTTGAGTGAAGAAAGTTATATTAGTTTTTTTCTTGTTGTCCCTCACCAGTAAAACCGTAGATGCTAATACATTTCGTCAAAGTAGTGAGTTTGCACAGTTAAAAGAAAAAATTGAACTCAATGAGAATCAGAGTGCTTGGAAGCTCGCTACTATGCTCGAAATTGAGTACTTAGGTGATGTCGACTTTGACTTTCTGTACGGTCTTGCTGCGTTAAAAGCTCAAGAGAATGAACGTGCGGTATATGCTTTTGAACGTGTGGTCGCTAACAAACCAAAATGGTTGGACGCACAATACTATCTAGCAAGTGGCTATTACGCGATGAAAAACTATCACGCAGCCATCGAAATCACCCAATCGTTAAGTCAATCAGAAACAATTTCTGCTCAATTAACAAGCTCGGCAATAAAACTCAATAACTTGGCCTCTGATGCGTTAGCTAGGCAATCGCTATATTTTCAGCAATCAGTTGATGTTAATCTAGGTTACGATTCAAACATCAATGCTGGTACCAGCGAAGATAATATATTTCTGCCATTTTTAAACCAAGACATCATTTTGTCTGACGAAAGTAAGGAGAGTAGTGGTAGCTACTTAGCGCTGGGTCATCAATTACTGGCTACTAAGGCATTAACGCAATCATCTAAATTAAGCTTTTCCGCTATCAGCAAATTACATTATTTCACTAGCGATACTGACTATAATCGTTTCTCTTTGCGCACTAATCTACAATATAAACAAGATTTTGACGCTTTCAGTACGAGTGTCGGTGCCAGAGTGGTGCCGCTTTGGCTAAATGACAGCTATTACCGAACACAATATGGCGTTACTGCCGGTTTATCTAAAACTATAGATAAACAGTGGCTTGTTGC
>JBFJQB010000072.1:0-13611 GCA_041616855.1 Cognaticolwellia sp.
ACCATCGATCCTCTAAACAATAGGAGAATTTTTGAGGCGATGGCTAGCCTAAGCGGCTAGTGCGAACGTTTCGTCGTTTGCAATTATAGTTTTGCGGCTTTTTACGAGGCCAACCGCCCCTCGGCATGCACCTTGGGTTTCGTGAATCTTGTCGAATCCTAGATCCGCCCCAAAGTTTTACTCTTTTATTATAGACTAAACTAGCCTATAAAACCCATTGTACAACGCTTGGGTACAATAGACAACGTGGTATTTTTTAATCAGTTAACGCTCTAAATTTTTATTTTTCATGATACGACCTTTATCGACAGCCCATTCACGGTCTTTAATGTCAGCTCGCTTGTCGTGATCTTTTTTACCTTTACCGAGATAAAACTCTAGCTTTACCCAGCAAGCTTTCCAATACATGGCTGTTGCAATCAATGAATAGCCTTCACGGTCAACTGCACCGGCAAGTAAGTCAAGCTCTCGGCGGTTTAGCAGCAGTTTACGCGAACGGTTCGGATCACACACTACATGGCTAGACGCGGCGTTCAGTGGCATAATTTCAGCGCCCACTAAATAGGCTTCGCGGTCTTTTACAAATACGTAGCAGTCTGAGATATTAACTTTACCGCTGCGGATACTTTTAATTTCCCAACCTTGTAAACTCATACCAGCTTCGAATTTGTCGGTTAAGTTATAGTTGTGACGCGCTTTTTTGTTTAGTGCGATGGTATTGCTATTTGATGATTTCGATTTCTTCTTTGCCATATAATTCCATTCCTATTTGCCAAGATAAACAGCAAACAGCGTTATTATACGGAGTATTGTTGTTAATTAAATGGCTTATTTATCATTTTTGACATTAATGCGTTTTTAAAAGACATTTGCTATGATAACGCCCTTGATAATTGGAGGGTGAATGCCAAACATAAGCCGTAGTGCATTAGTGATGCACAGTGTAGAAGATATGTATTCTTTAATTAATGATGTGCTTGCCTACCCGAAATTTTTGCCTGACTGTAGTGATAGTAAAATAATTGCGCAAGATGAACATTCGATGACTGCAGCGTTATTAGTATCTAAAGGTGGCCTGAAGAAATGGTTCACCACACAGAATGAACTAGTGAGCAATCAAGAAGTAAAAATGAGCTTAGTTGACGGGCCTTTTAAGCAACTTGTCGGTGGTTGGCAATTAAAAGCATTATCTGATGACGCCTGTAAAATAGAGTTAAATTTAGATTACGAGTTTTCTAATAAAATGTTCGATTTGGCCTTTGGCCGTGTATTTAATAATTTAGCCAACAATATGGTGCAAGCTTTTACTCAGCGAGCAAAAGAAATTTACGGTTAACGTAGCAAAGCAAGGTTTAATTAACATGAGCGAAGTCGTTATGAATGAAGAAGACAGTGTCCAAGAGCAACTCGCGATTGAGGTGGTTTATGGTACGCCAACACGACAGGAAATTATTAACTTCACTGTTGGCCCTAACACCACTATTGAGCAAGCAGTATTAGCTTCTGGCATTATTGAAGATTTTCCAGAAATAGATTTAACGATTAACAAAGTCGGTATTTGGAACCGTGTTGCTAAGTTAAGCGATATAGTAAAAGACTTAGACCGTATTGAAATTTATCGTCCATTGCTTGCCGACCCTAAAGAAGTGCGTAAACGCAGAGCGGAAAAAGCTAAAGAAGAAGGTCGGGCTGATAAAGTTACCGGTGGTCGAGTTGATCCGCGGAGAAGTAAAGCTGGCGAAGCCTAGCGCTTACTTTTATAAAGAAAAAATTAAAAACAAAAAAGCATGCCATTGGCATGCTTTTTATGTTCAGGAAGAACGATATGTCACGGTCACTGAGATGTAAATGAGTAACACTGCTCTCCAAGTTCACTAAATACTAGTTCACCATAGGTGTGTAATAACTTTCTGGTAATTCAAAATCACCTTCTGCTTTAACAACCTTGTTGTCAACAAAAGTGATAGTGAATTGTTTTTTAGCGTTAAATTCTTCGCTTCTACCTGATTTGAAACGATAAACATAATGCCAAATATCTTTATTAAAGGCACCTTCAACAACTGGGGTACCTAAGACAAACTTCACTTGCTCTTTTGTCATGCCAATTTGCAGTTTGTCGATATCTTTTTGTTCCAAATAGTTCCCTTGTGGTACATCGATACGATAAACCCAGCTAGAACAGGCAGAAACAGACAAGGCGATAACAATAGCTAATACTCGAAACAACATGGTAATTATATTTATCCTTTTTAGTTTGAACGGGGATAATAGCGAAGCGGGCTAATAGATACAAAATAATTTTTAGTTTATTTTGCCCGCTGGCAAATGTTTGCTTTATCCGGCCAGTAATTCTTGCGCGTTAGCTAGACTGCTATTGGTAATTTTATCACCAGCGAGTAAACGAGCAATTTCTTGGACGCGACCATCGCTAGAAAGTTCCGTCACGGTGGTTTCTGTATGCTCGCCATCGGTTAATTTAGCGACAAATAATTGTTGATGACCTTTGCTCGCCACTTGGGGTAGGTGAGTGACACAAATAACTTGAGTATTTTTAGCTAGTTGCTGTAACTTTTTACCGACCATAGCCGCTGTAGGGCCACTGATGCCGACATCAACTTCATCAAATATCAGGGTCGGGGTAATAACTTTATCTGCCAAAATAACTTGCATCGCTAAGCTAATACGAGAAAGCTCACCACCTGAGGCGACTTTATTCATTGCTTCAAGTGCTTGCCCAGGGTTTAAGCTGGCAAGGTAGCTAACACTGTCATTGCCGTTAACCGATAAACCTTGGCTTTTATCTTGGCAAATATCGATGAAAAACTTGCCGTGAGGCATGTTGAGCTCACCCATGCTTTTGGTGATCATTTTGCTTAATTTATCGGCTGCTTTTCGTCTAGAGTCAGACAACAACTGCGCCGCCTCTTGATATTTTTGCTTTGCGGTATCGATATCGTCATTAATTTGCTGCAAGCGAGTTTCATCTGAGCTGAACAGTTGTAGTTCTTGCAATAATTGTTGATGAAAACTGGCTAATGCATCTGGCGCTACTTGATGCTTTTTCGCTAATAATACGGCGGTCGAGTAACGCTCCTCTATCAAGCTATAAGCTTGTGGGTCTAACTCTAAGCTTTCATAATAATGTTTTATCTCTTGGCTGGCGTCTTCAACTTGAATTAGGGCTTCGCTAAGTTGTTCCCCAATGGCTTTTAAAACTGGGTCGTAATTACCTAACGCGGCAATTTGCTCGCTACTGTGTCTTAAAGTATCTACCACGTTAAATTGTTCGTTTTCAGATAGTTGCTGAACAGCTATTAAGGTTTCATTTAAAATGTGCTGACCATTGCTTTGGCGTTTATAGTCCGTTTCTAAAGTTTCAAATTCATCCATTTGTAATGAAAATTCGTCTAATTCGTTAACTTGGTACTGCAATAATTGCTGCTTAGCTTCGCGCTGCAGTTTGCTTTCTTGTAGCAATTTCGCTTCTTGGCTGAGTTCACGCCATTGTTGATAATAATATTTAACTTGCTCTAATAAATGTTGATGGCCAGCATAAGCGTCAAGAATATTGCGTTGCTCATTCGCTTTCACAATCAGTTGGTGGTCATGTTGGCCATGGATATTGATCAACAGCTGACCAATTTCTTTCAGTTGAGCTAAGGGGACTTGGCTGCCGTTAATGTAAGCTTTTGAACGGCCTTCTGCGGAAATAACACGGCGCAATATACATTCGTTATCGAGCAGCATGTCATGTTTTTTTAGCCAATTTTTTGCTTGTTTGTTATTGCGGGTATCAAAGGTCGCGGCTAATTCTGCTTTCGGGCAATTAGAGCGCACAACATTAGTTACGGCTCTGTCACCTAAACAAAGCCCTAAGGCGTCAATCGCTATCGATTTACCCGCGCCAGTTTCGCCAGTAATGGTGGTCATACCTTGCTGCCAATCAATGTCGAGTGCTCGAACAATGGCAAAGTTTTGAATGTTGAGTTGCAATAACATAGGTGCCTCACTGCCTTTATCGCCAAACGTTGATGCGATTAAAGTGTCGTATTAATAACCAAAAAAACCAGATACTGTTAATTTATACAGTATCTGGTTTTTTATCAAGCAATTGTTGGCGGTTTTATTTTGGTATTTTATCGTTATTTTTGTAAGTTTTTGATTTTATCGCTAATAAAGTCTGTTTCCCCAGCCTAATTTATTTCTTAGGACATTAAAGTACTTATGATCTAAGGGATGGATTAAGCGCAAGGTAAATTCACTTTTTTTGATGATAACCTCATCACCTGGCATCACAGGTAAAATGACATGACCGTCACAGCTGACCTGCAAATTTTCATAGTTTTCATTGGCCAGTTTTAGTTTTATTTCGCTGTTACCGTCAACCACAATCGGTCGACTAGATAAAGTATGAGGAAACATTGGTACCAGTGATAGCGCATTTAAATTCGGTGTTAATATTGGCCCGCCCGCTGACATTGAATACGCAGTAGAGCCGGTCGGGGTTGATACAATAAGACCATCAGAGCGCTGACTGAACATAAAGCTGTCATCGATGTAAACTTCAAACTCTATCATACTGGCAACCTTGCCAGCATGGAGCACTGCTTCGTTGACAGCACTGTTTGAGCTTTTAAGTTTACCATGTCGATAGACTTCAGCTTCGATGATAAAACGCTGCTCTGAACGTGATTGACCTTTTAAAATCGCTTCAAGCGGCTGAAGTAAGTCATCCGGCGACAAGTCGGTCAAAAAGCCTAAGTTACCTCTGTTTACCCCGATCACCCCGATGTTGTAGCATGACAATACTCTAGCTGCGCCTAGCATATAGCCATCACCACCGACAACGATAGCCAGATCAGCTTGTTCGCCAATACTGGTCAGTGAGGCGACAGCGATATTTTCAATATTTACCGTTTTTGCCACCGCGTTTTCGACGAGCACTTGGTAACCTTGTTGCGATAAATAGTGATGCAATGATTCTATGGTAGAACTGGCACCGTCATGGTGTGGTTTACCGATCAAGCCGATGGTGTTGTATAAATTACTCATACAGTGCTTATAAATATGTCATATAATTGAGGTCTATCAGCAGTTTCGCGCTATTTTGCTCACTTGTAAAGTTGACTTTTTCCCAAATGATTTACTTTTGTGCTTGAATCATAAAAACAAGCCCCCATAATTAGCGGTATTGTGTTTTATCTATTTTGAAATTTAGACCTACTTTGGAGTTTTTCATGGCCAACGAGTCAACAGAAAATAAAAGTGCTGAAGAAATTGCAGCAGACGAACTAGCCGCTGAAATTATTGAGCAAGCAGAAGAGCAAGTTGACGTTCAACTAGACGCTGCTGCTGAGAATATCAGTCCGGAACAAGAAAAAATTAATGAGCTTGAGCTAGCGTTAGCTTCTGCTAAATCTACCGTTGCGGATCAAAAAGATTCAGTGATTCGTGCAAAGGCAGAAGTCGACAATGTTCGTCGCCGTGCTGCACAAGACGTTGAAAAAGCACGTAAGTTTGCTTTAGAAAAGTTTGCTGCTGAAATGTTAACCACAGTAGATAACTTAGAGCGTGCATTGCAAAATATCGATAAAGATGACGAAAGTAATACCGCTATCATTGAAGGTATTGAGTTAACGTACCAAGGCTTGCTTGCGTCGTTAGAAAAATTTGCCATTAAAGCCATTGATCCACAAGAACAGCCATTTAATCCTGAATTGCATCAAGCAATGTCAATGCAAGAAGTGGAAGGTGTTGCTGCCAATACCGTTATTGCTGTCATGCAAAAAGGTTATGAGTTAAACGGCCGTTTAATTCGCCCAGCAATGGTGATGGTGTCAAAAGCTAAACCGAGTGTAGATACCACAGCGTAATTTATATTTTTACAGCTATTTTTCGTTAGTAGCTGTGATGTAAAAATTAAAAACCAGACAAGTGTCTGGTTTTTTTATGTCTTTTTTTTATTAAATACAAAAATCGCAGACGCTTAATGGTGCTTAGTAAAAAATAGAGCAAATAAAAATTAACATTTTTTGATTTTTTTCGATAAAAATAGTTGAAAAGACTTTTTCTTGCCCCCACTAACTGTTCATCGAAAGATTTAATCTTTATTTTTAACATTATAAGTATTCGGAGATCCTCAAGATGGGCAAAATTATTGGTATTGACCTAGGGACAACAAACTCTTGTGTTGCTGTACTCGATGGTGGTAAAGCGCGTGTAATTGAAAATGCAGAAGGCGATCGTACAACTCCTTCAATCATTGCTTACACTGAAGAAGGCGAAACATTAGTTGGTCAACCTGCTAAACGCCAGTCTGTAACTAACCCTAAAAATACGTTGTTTGCAATTAAGCGTTTAATTGGTCGTCGTTTTGACGATGAAGAAGTTCAACGCGATATTAAAATTATGCCATTTGGTATTGTTAAAGCTGACAACGGTGATGCTTGGGTAACAGCGCGTGATAAAAACATCGCTCCACCGCAAGTATCTGCTGAAGTTTTAGCAAAAATGAAAAAAACAGCAGAAGATTACTTAGGTGAAAAGGTTACTGAAGCAGTAATCACAGTTCCGGCATACTTTAATGATTCACAACGTCAAGCAACTAAAGATGCTGGTCGTATCGCAGGTCTTGATGTTAAACGTATTATCAACGAGCCAACAGCTGCGGCGCTTGCTTACGGTATGGACAAGCAAGAAGGCGACAAAGTTGTTGCAGTATACGACTTAGGTGGTGGTACATTCGATATCTCTATCATCGAAATTGATGAAGTTGAAGGTGAGCACACGTTTGAAGTATTAGCGACAAACGGTGACACACACTTAGGTGGTGAAGATTTTGATAACCGTTTAATCAACTACCTAGTAGCAGAGTTCAAGAAAGATCAAGGCATGGACTTAACGCAAGATCCACTAGCCATGCAACGTTTGAAAGAAGCGGCAGAAAAAGCAAAATGTGAGCTTTCTTCAGCACAACAAACGGATGTTAACTTACCGTACATCACTGCTGACGGCTCAGGTCCTAAGCACATGAACATCAAAGTTACTCGTACTAAATTAGAGTCTTTAGTTGAAGACATGGTTAAAGCAACATTAGAGCCGCTTAAAAAAGCGCTTCAAGATGCTGACCTTTCAATTAGCGACATTAACGATGTTATCTTGGTTGGTGGTCAAACACGTATGCCAATGGTACAAAAAGTTGTTACTGAATTCTTTGGTAAAGAGCCACGTAAAGATGTTAACCCTGATGAAGCAGTAGCAGCAGGTGCGGCAATTCAAGCGGGTGTACTTGCTGGTGATGTAACTGACGTTTTATTATTAGACGTGACACCATTATCATTAGGTATCGAGACTATGGGCGGCGTGATGACGAAAGTTATCGACAAAAACACCACTATCCCAACGAAACAGTCACAAACATTCTCTACTGCAGATGATAACCAAGCAGCAGTAACCGTGCATGTTGTGCAAGGTGAGCGTAAGCAAGCTTCAGCAAACAAATCATTAGGTCAGTTTAACCTTGAAGGTATTGACCCAGCACCACGTGGCACGCCACAAATTGAAGTTACTTTCGATTTAGATGCTGATGGTATCTTGCATGTAACAGCAAAAGATAAGAACACAGGTAAAGAGCAAAAAATTACCATTAAAGCTTCTTCAGGTTTATCAGATGATGAAGTAGAGCAAATGGTACGTGACGCGGAAGCAAATGCTGACGAAGATGCGAAATTTGAAGAGCTTGTACAAGCTCGTAACCAAGCTGATGGCATGGTTCACGCAACGCGTAAGCAAATTGAAGAAGCAGGCGACGATTTACCAAGCGAAGACAAAGAGAAGATTGAAGCAGCATTATCTGAACTTGAAGTTGCGCTTAAAGGCGAAAGCAAAGAAGAAATCGATACTAAGTCTCAAGCCGTTATTGAAGCTTCAGCTAAGTTGATGGAAATTGCTCAAGCTAAAGCTCAAGCACAAGGTGGCGCACCGGAAGGCGAAGCTCCTGAAGCTGATGCCGCTGGCGGTGATGATGTAGTTGATGCTGAGTTTGAAGAGGTTAAAGACGACAAGTAGTTAATTGTTTGGTTGTCTCT
Source organism: Cognaticolwellia sp. (assembly GCA_041616855.1). Taxonomy (GTDB): domain Bacteria; phylum Pseudomonadota; class Gammaproteobacteria; order Enterobacterales; family Alteromonadaceae; genus Cognaticolwellia. The sequence continues at coordinate 8,088 of JBFJQB010000072.1, forward strand.
GTATCGCTCAATTGCGGCGTTTGACATGCTCACATACATTTGTATGCTCCGCGTGTCAGCCTTGCTCTAGAACGATACAGTAACAACTTAAAGAGTAAACTTTGTTGTTAATTCAAACAATTAAAGCGTCGATAGTTATCGGCGCTTTATTATGTCAAACAACAATGAAATATTAGTTAATACACGATGGTAATTTGCTTAGATTTTTAATGTTTTAAAATGAATTTTTAAGGCGTCTAAGTAAGAAGTTAAACAAATTAGTATCCACAAATTTGAAGTAAAGAAATAAACCTATGTCAAAACGCGATTATTATGAAGTGTTAGGTGTGTCAAAAGATGCAACCGAACGCGATATCAAAAAAGCTTATAAACGTCTAGCGATGAAATTTCACCCTGATAGAACCCAAGGTGATAAATCAAAGGAAGAACAGTTTAAAGAAGTTAAAGAAGCTTATGAAATATTAAACGATGATCAAAAACGCGCGGCGTATGATCAGTACGGCCACGCTGCGTTTGAACAAGGCGGACACGGCGGCGGAGGTTTCGGCGGCGGTCAGGACTTCGGTGATGCCTTTGGTGATATTTTCGGTGATATTTTTGGTGGCGGCGGTCGTGGCCGTGGCGGTCAATCTCGTCAACGTCGTGGCTCAGACTTACGTTACAACCTTGACCTGAGTCTTGAAGAAGCGGTTAAAGGTAAAACCTTAGAAATTAAAGTGCCAACCTTTGTCAGTTGTGAACCTTGTGATGGTAGTGGCGCTAAAAAAGGCACCAGTGCGAAAACGTGTGCAACCTGTCATGGCCATGGTCAAGTACAAATGCGTCAAGGTTTATTTGCCGTACAACAAACCTGTCCAACTTGTTCAGGTAAAGGTAAAGTTATTTCAGACCCATGTACTTCATGTCGTGGTCAAGGCCGTGTGGAAAAAACTAAAACTTTATCTGTTAAGATTCCACCGGGTGTAGATACCGGCGATAGAATTCGTTTATCAGGTGAAGGTGAAGCGGGTGAACATGGTGCGCCTGCTGGTGACTTATACGTTCAAGCGAATGTTCGCGAGCATAAAATCTTTGTTCGTGATGAAAATCACTTATATTGTGAAGTGCCTATTAGTTTCACAACCGCTGCTTTAGGTGGTGAGATTGAAGTACCGACACTTGAAGGCAAAGTGAAGCTGAAAATTCCAAAAGAGACGCAAACGGGCAAAATGTTCCGTCTACGTGGTAAGGGGGTTAAGTCAGTACGCAGCCATTCAACCGGTGATTTAATGTGTAAAGTGGTTATCGAAACACCGGTAAGTTTATCGGGCGATCAAGCTGATTTACTGCGCCAATTAGAAGAGAAAATGGGTAAAAGTACCAGCAAGCATAGCCCAAGAGAAACTGGCTTTTTTGACGGTGTGAAGAAGTTTTTCGATGACCTTAAAAGCTAAGTAACTCGATAATAATCACACACTAAAATCCCGCACACTGCTGCGGGATTTTTATATTCAGGACGAATGGTATGTCACGATCAAATGGATGTGAATGAGTGACGATGTACAGGATGTACGGTCAGGTTATTAGTTCCAGACATAACCTAAGTACCTACATCCATGTAGGCACGGGTTATTTGTTCCCGACATAACCCAAGTACCTACATCCATGTAGGCACGGGTTATTTGTTCCCGACATAACCCAAGTACCTACATCCATGTAGGCAATATCGCGGGTGCATGGATGCACAGGAGCGTGTATATTCAGGGCTTTCTCAGACATCCTGTCTTTTAAGGCATTATAGTGCATCCATGCTCAAACAATGTTAGCTAATTTAATCTTTCTAATTTATTTAAGTTGTGAAATATTAACCATTAATTTGCTCCTCTCCCGCTTTAGTGAGCACACTTTTAAGAACTTGCTGTTTAAGGCTAACTACATGAATAAACAAAAGGTTGTCATCATTACAGGTGCTGGTCGTGGAATTGGCGCTGCTACAGCGCGACTTTTTGCTGACAAAGGTTATGCTGTTTGTATTAATTATAAAGCCAACGCAACAACCGCTAACACCTTAGCTAAATCTATAATAGCTAAAGGTGGTCGATGTATTACGGTGCAAGCCGATGTCTCTTGCGAAGAAGATGTAAAACGGTTGTTTTCAACAGTCGATAAAGAGTTAGGTGCGCTTTGTGTTCTCGTCAACAATGCCGGCATTTTGAAAAAACAGTCACGCTTAGAAGACATGACAGCGCAGCGGATTAATGCGATTTTCGAAAATAATGTTACCAGCTATTTTTTATGTTGTAGAGAGGCCGTAAAGCGAATGTCGACTCGCCATGGCGGTTTAGGAGGTGTCATAGTTAATGTGTCTTCAGGAGCATCAAGATCAGGGTCACCTAACGAGTATATTGATTATGCTGCTTCAAAAGGGGCTATTGATACCTTAACGAAAGGGCTTTCTTTGGAAGTTGCAGACGAAGGTATTAGAGTTAACTGTGTACGTCCAGGCTTAATCCACACCGATATGCATGTAGATGGTGGCGAACCAGAGCGAATTGAACGGTTAAAGACTATCATTCCACTAAAAAGAGGTGGGCAACCAATAGAGGTTGCAGAAGCTATTTATTGGTTAGCTTCTGAAAAATCATCATTTTCAACAGGTAATTATTTAGATATAACAGGCGGTTTGTAATGTATAACTTAATACGTTGATGAGGGGGTAATGCTGTCAATTCACTACGGTTCGAAGTCGTACTTTAATTTGTACATATTGACAAAATTAGTCAACTATCAACGCATTTGAGAACTCTCATCACGGGCTTAATTTGTTATAATTAATGCGAAGTCATTATTTACCAATAAAGAGTCATATTAAATGAAAGCCTTGTTTGCTTACCTATTAATTATCTTAGTTAGCCTTAATAGTGTTGCTGAGTCTGTTCCAGAAGAGTTACCACCGCTTGACCCTGCGTATATGGGCGTTCATGGTATGGTGTTGATGAACAAATCTTCTACTATTTTTGCTTATCATCTGCCGCTTTATCATAAACCTCACGATGTGCAATTATTGTATAAACTTGCGGTGAAAAACGTAGCACTAGTGCAATTAGTGCGTGACAATGACATGGTCACTATCAAGCCTAAACCATTTAATTTACAGCGCTTGATGCGAGGCGAAAAAGTTGCGCTTGCCGCCGATGTTTATCTTGGGCACTTCGAGCGTGATGGTATGTTAGTGTACGAAAATATGACTTTAAACTTTGCTGAGAAGTTATACATGCGCAAGTTGGATGATATTAAACCATCGAATAATGAACAACAGTATGATGTGGTCTCGTATCATAAAAACAATAAAATTTATATTCACCGCTTACAGCAATCGCCGAGTTATGATCACTTAATTCATATCGATGTAAATGCTAGTTGTTTAACAAAATTTAATACTTCTTCACCTGTTCCTAAACGTAGCGAATTACAATATAAGTTTCTTAATTGCGGCACGATGAAGCCGTTATATTACGAAACTCAAGACTTTGAAAAACATTAGTCGGGTAGCTAGATAGTTGAGTAAAAGAAGAGCAGTAATTCTGCTCTTTTTTCATTGTTTTTCGAAATTATTCATCATCAAAGTTTGGCAACACGCCACTACGGCTATGCTCAAAAATAAGTGAGGTTTCTACGGTGGTCACTTCTTCACGTGATGTAATGGCGTTGAAGACGAATTGGCGTAAGTGCTCACTATCTTTAACTGACATGTGAATAAAGTAATCATAACTGCCCCCCATATGATATAGGCTGACAATTTCAGGTAATTTGAGTAAGTCATCTCTGAGCTTATTTACAATTAATTCTGAATAGGGTTGTAATTTAATTGCTGCAATGGCTTCAATATTTCCACCAATACTTTTGAAGTTAATATCAATGAAAGCATGGTTAATCACGCCATTGTTTTTCATGCGTTTTACCCGCTCTAAGCAGGTGGAAGGTGCAATACCAATTTGTGCTGCGAGATCTTTGTTTGTGATGTCTGCATTTTTATAGAGCAAAGTGAGAATGCGTAAATCTATATCATCAAGTTTTTTCATTAATACCTTAGCCTTTGAGGAAATATACTTGGTTTTCTTCATCTATTAAATACTACACTTATTAAATCCAACATTGCTAGCAAAGTTACCTATAAAGTGAATTTTTTTCGATATTCATTCATATTTCCGAATTTTTATCATTGATGTGTTTCTAAGCTTACAAGTTAATACTGTTGCGAATTTGTATAATGTTTTAATGTGACATAATATGTCTTGACGTGTCTAAGAATAGTGAGAACCAATGATTATTAAAGGTATTAATGATTTTTTAAAACTAGAAGCAGCCAGTGGTATTATCCTTATGTTTGCAGCCGTAGCAGCGATGATAATGGCTAACTCACCATGGATGATTTATTACGACATGCTGTTAAATATTCCCGTGCAGGTGTCTGTCGGGACTTTCGAAATCGCCAAACCGTTATTATTATGGATCAATGATGGTTTAATGGCGCTGTTTTTCTTCCTAGTTGGCTTAGAGCTAAAACGTGAATTTCTAGAAGGTGACTTATCGCAGCCAGGGCAAGTGACATTGCCCGCCATAGGCGCTTTAGGTGGTATGTTAGTACCTGCTTTATGTTATGTCGCCTTTAATTATGATAATGCTGATGCCATCAATGGTTGGGCGATTCCAACCGCTACTGATATTGCTTTTGCCTTAGGTATTTTGTCGATTATTGGCAGTAAGGTGCCGTTGCAGCTGAAGGTGTTCTTAACCTCCTTAGCCATCTTTGACGATTTAGGAGCGATTATTGTTATTGCTTTATTCTATACAGATCAACTTTCACTATTCTCCTTAATTTTTTCGGCTTGTATCTTAGTTATTTTATTTACCATGAATAAACGTGGCGTTACCAATACCGCACCTTATATTTTCTTGGGTATTGTGCTTTGGGTTGCTGTTTTAAAATCTGGTGTGCATGCGACATTAGCAGGTGTGATATTAGCGTTTTTTATTCCGATAAAAGGTCAGGCTAACGAACCGTCACCTTTGAAGTCTTTAGAGCATAATTTACATACATTAGTGGCCTTTATCATTTTACCGGTATTTGCCTTTGCAAATGCAGGCATTAGCTTTGCTGGCGTTGGCATAGAGCAAGTGATGGCGCCAGTACCATTAGGTATTATTGTTGGTTTAGTTATTGGTAAACAGCTGGGCGTGTTTGGTTTTTGTTTTATTGCCATTAAGTTAGGTTGGGCAAAATTGCCGACGAGGGTGAATTGGCGCTTGCTATATGGGGCTGCAATACTTTGTGGAGTTGGTTTTACCATGAGCTTATTTATCGGCTCTTTGGCTTTTGAGCAAGGCAACGGCGCGAATTTTATTTTTCAAGATAGGTTAGGCATTGTTATTGGCTCATTAATATCAGGTGTTTTTGGTTATTTTATTATTAAAGGCGGTTTAAAGGACGTTGCATTAGAAGAAAAAATAAAAGAATAGTAATTGGCAAAATAATTATAATTAA
>JBFJQB010000073.1:0-13455 GCA_041616855.1 Cognaticolwellia sp.
AGTGCCACAGACAAAGGTAAGTTTGCATGTACTATAATTGCAAAGCCCGCGGCTAAAACCATTTGAAATGGCACGGGCATAAAGGCAAAAAACAAACCGACAGCAAAGGCTTTGCTCACCGAACGACGGTTAAGGTGCCATAAATTAGCGTTATGTAGCAAGGTGCCGAAAATTTGCAAATGCTTATTGTTTTTAATCGTTTGATGATCTGGCATCAGGCGTTTAATCATTTTTTTCGGCATAAATTTACTTAATTTTTAATGGCTAAATGGAAATTGATCACTATGGAATGGTGGCTACTCATATTTTTTTTCAGTGCTATTTTGTCATTATTCATGCCTATAGTGCCAGATTTTTCTTTGCTGTTGGTAATATTATTACTGGCTTTATTGCTTATTTTTGTTAATAAATTTCGCCTAATTGCTATCGCACTATTCGCATTTACTTGGATTTTGTTGGCGGGAAGCCAATATCAGCAAAGCTTAGTTAATAATAACCTTGACCCTGAGACATTACATAAAAATGTATATTTGATTCAAGGAGAAATCACAAATATAGTCCATACAAAGTCAGGAAGTAGCCGCTTCAATTTTCTCATTACTCACTGGCAAGGGCTAGAACTTAATCATAAGTTTAAAGCGCGCTTGAGCTGGAAGGGGGCAGATACAGCATTATTACAAGGTCAGAGGTGGCAATTAGCCGTGAAGTTAAAGCCCGCTCACGGTCTCGCGAACCTTGGCGGATTTAATTATCAAGTATGGTTACTGCAGCAGCAAATCGTACTGACGGGTTATGTTAAACCGGATAGACAAACTAAAACCTCAAAATCACTTGAAAATAAAAATATATTATTGCAGCCACAGACAAGTTGGCGTCAGCATTTGTATCAAAAATTAGCGGTGGTGTTGGGTGATGAGCCTCTTGGCGGCTTAATTATGGCGTTAGGATTTGGTGAGCGGGGAGAGTTAACCGATACGCATTGGCGCGTGTTATCAGCAACAGCGACTCAACATCTTATTGCTATCTCTGGACTTCATATCGGTATCATTGCTGTTGCCACTTTGATTTTCACCCGTATTATTATTCGGTTTGTACCGATTAATTTGCTGTTGCCTAAACTTTGGCAAGCTAAATTAATGGCGGTTAATTTACGTTATCTACCGGTGTTATGCAGTTGTCTGATGGCGTGGTATTACGCCTATTTGGCTGGCTTTTCTATTCCTACGCTGCGCGCTTTAGTGATGTTGTTGCTGTTTTGGTCAATTAAACTCATGACCCTGCAGGTTTCGCTGTTGCGTTGGTTGCTAATGGCCATAGTTGTTATTGTATTGATTTGGCCGCTAAGTTTACTCAGTGCTAGTTTTTGGTTATCAATATCAGCATTAGTCATTATTTTTTCAACCGTTACACGTTTTCCGATAAACGTGGTAAAGCCAAGAGAACCACATACAACCTCAATGTTATCAACGCTTGAAAAAGCGCCTATCACGTTTTTTAAAAAACATTGGCGAACATTGAAACCACGGACATGGCATTGGTTGAAAACATTGTTTGTTATGCAATTGGCGTTAACGCTTGCCATGTTGCCGATAGCGGCATCGTTGAATTACCAACTACCATTAGCGGCTTTTTTAGCCAATATTGTTGCAGTGCCGTTGATGAGCTTCACGGTGATCCCTTTAACGTTGCTTGCGGTCGTTGCACTGCCCGTTAGTGGATGGCTCGCGGGTGTTTTTTCTGATTTAGCCCTACTAAGTTTATCTTGGCTTTGGCAATGGCTGACCTACTTAGCCAGTGCAAAGTGGGCCATTGTTTCTATTTCATACCCGCAGATACAAGTCATGTTGTTGCTGCTTTTTTTAATAGCATTGGTACTTTTTTTTCGCATCAATAGAGCTAAGGTTATTGTTGCACTATGTTTTTCTACTGCTGTCATTGCTATTGATTCTGTTACTGGCCAACAGCAGAAAGACTGGCAATTATCAGTGCTTGATGTTGGCCATGGCCTTGCCATTGTAATTGAAAAGAATCAGCATGTGTTTCTTTACGATACCGGCGCAAGTTACCCTAGCGGGTTTAATATGGCTGACGCGGCATTATTACCTTATTTAAAACATCAAGGCTATCAAGTCATTGATAGGGTGATTATTAGTCATAACGATAATGATCATGCGGGTGGCTTAAGCCATTTACGCGCGCAAATGGCTATTAAAGCTGTTACGGCGAATGACATGGCACTCATTCCAGACAGCTATTGTATAGCAGGGCAAAGTTTTACTTGGCAAGGGTTAATGTTTGAAGTGTTGTCTCCGACACAAGTGAAAGGGGATAAAAATGACGATTCTTGTGTGTTGACTATTAGTGATGGCATTCATCGGGTGTTGTTGTCGGGTGATATCTCGATAAAACAAGAAAAGCGTTTATTAAATATACCAAAGATGAAAGAAAAACTTGCCAGTGATTTACTGATAGCGCCACATCATGGTTCTAAATCTTCTTCCAGTCCTCGCTTTTTGAGTGCTGTTGCTCCTCGGTACGCGGTATTTAGCGCCGGTTACTTAAATCGTTGGCAGATGCCATCAAAGGAAATATTAAGTCGATATAATACCTTAGATATCACAACATTTAATACTGCACAGGTCGGCATGGTGACTTTTAACTTTAACCAAACGGATGTTAACACTAATGATGGTGAGGGTAAGGTTTTAGGAAGTATTGAAGTCATCAGCTATCGAGAGAATATGAGGCCTTATTGGTCCCTAAAGTAATATTTTTAGACTATTTTTAGCACAATAATGTTATTAAATAACCTTATAAAAGTTTATCAGTTGGTTGATTGGCAAAATAACGCTAAAATGTTCAGGAAATTTAATAATATCGCTTGTATCCCATCGGGATAAGATTTTTGATAACGCATTGAGAGCATGAATGTCGACAACACTATCGCAACCGACTAAAGACAAAAACACTCGAGAAAATTTTAAACGCTTATTAACTTATGCTAAAGACTATAAAGCGGCGGCCGTGGTGTCTATATTAGGCATGTTAGGTTATGCCGCCATCGACAGCTTTGTGTTTTCTCAGCTTCAACCGTTAATTGATAAAGGCCTCGATGGCCAAGACCCAGAGTTTATGAAATGGGCGCCAATTTTTATCGTGGTGATGTTTGTCTTACGTGGTATTTGCCACTTTGCCGGTAACTATACTTTGGCTTGGTTAGGTAACAATGTAGTGGCTAATATTCGTCAGGAATTGTTCGAACATGTCATGTCTATGCCCGTTGCCTATCACGACAAAGAGTCAACGGGCAGTTTGATCTCAAAACTGACCTTCGATACCGAGCAGGTGCTTAGTGCCGTTTCTAAAGCGCTACTGACTTTAGTGCAACAAGGGGCATTTGTACTGGGTTTACTGATTGTCATGTTTTATAACAGCTGGCAGTTAGCGTCGATATTTTTACTGATAACCCCAGTGATCGCCGGCATAGTAACGCTAGTCTCAAGTCGTTTTCGTACCATTAGTAAAGGTATTCAAAATGCGATGGGTGAAGTCACTACGGCGGCCGAGCAAACCTTTAATGGCCATAAAGTGGTGTTAACTTTTGATGGTCAGCAAAGAGAGTTTGAGCGTTTTGCCAAAATCAATAAACATAATCGTCAGCAACGCATGAAGATGGTGGCGACACAATCGGCGAGTGTCCCAATTATCCAAATTATTGCTTCGTTTGCCTTAGCCTTTGTGTTGTATGTTGCCAACCTTGACTCTATGAAATCAGAGATTTCAGCGGGTATTTTTATGACCGTATTAATGTGTATGGTTACCCTACTTAGACCTTTAAAACTGTTGACTACGGTCAATAGCGAGTTTCAAAAAGGCATGGCAGCTTGTGTTAGCATTTTCGCGGTGCTTGATCAAAAAACAGAACACGACACCGGTACGATTGCGATAACACGCGCAAAAGGCACAATAGCGTTTGAACACGTTAATTTCTATTATAATGATGAAAAAGAAAAACAGGCGCTAACCGATCTTAGCTTCACGGCCAATGTCGGTGAAACTGTGGCGTTAGTCGGTCGTTCTGGTAGTGGCAAATCAACAGCTAGCGCCTTGCTGCTTAGGTTTTACAATGCCACCTCAGGGAAAGTGTTAATTGATGGGAAAGACATCACAGACTACAAGCTAAAAGACTTACGCAAGCAATTTGCCTATGTTTCTCAGCAAGTGGTGCTATTTAACGACTCAATTGCAAACAACATTGCCTATGGCAAACCCAAAGCTACCCGAGATGAAATTGAAGATGCTGCGCGTAAAGCTCATGTGATGGAGTTTGTTGAAAACCTGCCAGAAGGGCTAGATACCAATATTGGCGACAATGGTGCGATGTTATCAGGCGGTCAGCGTCAGCGAGTGGCTATTGCCAGGGCATTATTATGTGACGCACCGTTTTTAATTTTAGATGAGGCAACGAGTGCTTTAGATACTGAGTCTGAACGTCATATTCAAGATGCCTTAAGCGTATTACAACAGAACCGTACCTGTATTGTAATTGCTCATCGTTTATCAACGATAGAAAGTGCCGATAAAATTATTGTTATGGAGCAAGGGCAAATTAAAGAGCAGGGTGATCATCAAACGTTGTTAGCTAAAGATGGCGCTTATGCCCAATTACATAAATTTCAATTTGGTGCCTAGCTAAGCCTTGGGATTATAAACTATGCGCTTGATTGAAAAAGTTTGGTTTCAAGGACACTGGGCAAAATGGCTACTGGTGCCTTTGTTGTTACCGCTAATGGTTATTTTTGCCGTGATGAGTTTTTTACGCCGTTGCGCTTATCAAGTTGGGCTATTAAAGCCGGTTAAAATGTCGGTGCCGGTAGTTGTGGTCGGCAATATCGGCATAGGCGGTAATGGTAAAACGCCTGTGACACTTTATTTAGTTGAACAATTAACCTCGCAAGGTATAAAGGTCGGGGTGGTAAGTCGCGGTTACGGCTCAAAAGCGCCACATTACCCTTATCAGGTTAATGATCAAAGCACTGCAGAGCAAGCCGGCGATGAACCCTTATTAATATTTAAACGAAGTGGTGTTGATGTGGTTATTGGCGCCGATCGCGTGCAAGCGTGCCAAAAACTCATTGAGCAAGGCTGTGAGTTAATAATCGCGGATGATGGGCTACAGCATTACCGCTTAGCGCGAGATTTTGAATTTATTGTTGTCGATGGTAAGCGTTTATTTGGTAACGGTTTATTATTACCCGCAGGGCCGCTTCGTGAGACAAAAAGCAGAATTCAGCGTGCAGATTGTGTCATTGTAAATGGTGGAACCTCTTGGCAGAAACTGAGACATAATTTAACTTTGCCAATAGTCACTATGCAGTTAACAGCAAGGCATGTGATCAATGTTGAAAGTGGTCTGTGTATTGAACTAAGCCACTTTTTAGCGCAAAACCTTGCCGGTGATAAACAAGTTAATGCGTTAGCAGGGATAGGCGATCCACAGCGATTTTTTAACACCCTAGTACAATATGGCTTTCGACTAGCAAGTGCTCAAGGCTTTATCGATCACCAAGCCTTTTCAGCTGATGATTTACAACAATTTTCGAGAGGTTTGCCATTACTGATGACCGAAAAAGATGCGGTTAAATGCGCCGACTTTGCGCAAGAAAATTACTGGTATTTACCCGTTGATGCACAATTTTCAAAAAACATTGATGGCGAGACAATGGCGATGGTTATCACTAAAATTGCTGCATTGGTTAAAAAAAATGATCGACGAATTTGAGTGAAATTTAATACTTGATGCTAATACATTAAGTACCTGTTATTACATTGAAGAGAGATAAAAATGGCGTTTGATACGAAATTAATGGAAATTCTAGCTTGTCCTGTATGTAAGGGAAAATTAGAGCACAATAGAGAGCAACAAGAGTTAATCTGTAAATTTGATCGTTTAGCATATGCGATCGAAAAAGATATTCCGGTATTACTTGAGAGTGAAGCGCGTCGAATCACTGAAGACGATGCTTAATCTTTAAAGATGCTATTAGCGCAATAATATTAGAAAACAAAGTTATGAGGTTTTTATGTCGTTTGTGGTAGTGATCCCTGCTCGCTTTGAATCATCAAGGTTACCGGGTAAAGTACTTGCTGATATTGCAGGTAAACCTATGATCCAATGGGTTGTAGAAAAGGCACTCGCCAGTGGCGCTGAGCAAGTTATTGTCGCAACCGATAACGATGAAGTCGCTAAAGTGGTAAAAAGTTTTGGTGGGGAGGTTTGTAAAACTCGCGCTGATCATCAATCAGGTACGGAGCGACTCGCTGAGGTGATGGAAACTTACCAGTTTTCTGATCAACAAGTTATTGTAAATGTGCAGGGCGACGAGCCTTTTATTCCGGTAGAAAATATCGCGCAAGTGGCGGCTAATTTATCCAGCCAAAGCCAAGCTCGTATGGCGACCTTAGCCATGAAGATTGATGATGTCGCAGAAGCATTAAACCCGAATGCGGTTAAAGTCTTATGTGATAAAAATGGTTATGCGCTGTATTTTAGTCGTGCGACGATTCCTTATGATCGTCAGCGTTTTCTTAATAACGCTAACATTGATGCTATTGGTGATTTTTATCTGCGCCATATTGGTATTTATGCTTACCGAGCAGGTTTTATTAAAGACTATGTAAAGTGGCCAGCTAGTCAGCTAGAGCAAGTCGAGTCATTGGAGCAATTAAGAGTGCTGTGGCAAGGTGAGAAAATTCATGTCGCGGTAGCAACAACACGCTTAGAAGTTGAGGGGGTTGACACCCCTGAAGATCTAGAAAAGGCGCGAGTTTACGCAAAATCTTTAAAACGAGATTAAACGAGATTAAAATTTACAATAAAAAAAGAGGCGATTAAGCCTCTTTTTTTTGAATGACTTTTACTGCGGTATTAGCTTAAAAGCTTAAGGGCTTTTATACAGCGGCCAATATCTTGATGCGTTGCTTTAATACTTTTCAATGCCTGAGGTTTCAGCTCTTGATAGGCTGTTATTAAATCGGCGAGTTCCTGTTCGCTTTGCGGGGTACATTGTGCTGGCAATAAACTTGAGGTGAAAGACTCTAGCAGCGATAAATCACTGCCTTGGTTAAGCTTAGGGATATGCGCCAGTATTTTAGCTTTGTAAGGGCCTACTAAATCTTGTTGTTCAGGCGGAAATAAACCCCACATAATATAGCGTAATGTTGAAAGATTTAACTGTTCAGGGTTGTTGAGCACGACATTAAACCAGTGCTCTTTAACTTCAGGTTGTGGGCGTAATACTTCGGCATAAATGGCATTTTTCACTCCAGTGTCCGATTGATCTTTTGCTCGTTCTGACTCTAATAATGCTTGATAATTGCCATGCTGGTAGCGATTCATTTTTGCGACTAATGTCCAGCGCTTATCTTGGTCAATTATTAAGCCATCAAAACTCATCTCTCCATTAAGCATGTTTTGTAAATTAGTTAAATGTTCACTGGTTTTGCTGACATTAACATAACGACTGTACCACATTTTTTGAAAGTCAGAGCCTGCTTTAGCCTGTTGTAATAGTGATAAATACAGCGCTTCAACTTCACGGTAACGGGCAGAGTAGTCTTTTTGCTTTAAACGCGTGGCGGTTTTTAAGTAACCTAAAGCCGATGTGAGGCTGCCGGCGATTTTACGCGCTACATTATAGTCTTGCTCTGCGGCAATATTCGCAATGGCAAAGCTGATAAAGTCTGCTGCAGAAAGCTTAGCATCGTTGACACTGTCAGATAAACTTTGCCATAACATTAAGCGCATGGTGATGTTATCAATGGCGTTAATATGATTTTGCACCGCCGTAAGGGACTTATCATCTAAGTCAACTTTCACATAACCCCAATCGGCTTCATTTGGGTAGACTAAGTCAGGACATGCTTTACCGATAACCGCGTTTATTTCTGTTTTAGCCCCTTGGTACATGACTGGTGTTGCAGAAGATAAAGCCATCACTTTGTCGGTGACATTATATAGGCCAATTTGTACTCGTTGCTCACGCAGAGTTGGGTAGCCTTTTGGCGCAGTTTGATGAAGCCAAAATTGACTGATTTTATCATCGCTACATTGGTATTCTACCTTGATGGTGTTTAGTCCAGCGTTATATAACCAATCTTGCGTCCACTGGCTCATATCCTTATCGGCAGCTTTACCTAGCTCACCAATAAAGTCATCTAGGTCAGTATTTTTATAAGAAAATTTCTTCAGGTAATTACTGACACCTACTCGAAAGTTTTCTTCACCTAAATAATAAGGTAACTGTTTGAGTACTGAAGCCCCTTTACCGTAGGTAATTCCGTCAAAGTTAGACAGTGCATCACCTGTTGATGCTACTGGTAGCTCAATCGCATGAGTATTAACCGAATCGTCACTGTGATAAGCCCATTGTTTAGTGCCAGAGTAAAAAACGTCCCAGGTGTTTTCAAAGTCACTGGCTTGCGCTAAGGCCAGATTGGCCATATAAGTTGCAAAGCTTTCGTTTAGCCATAAGCCATTCCACCAACGCATAGTAACGAGATCACCAAACCACATATGAGCCATTTCGTGAGCGATAACATTAGCTAGGCTCATTTTGGCTTGTGTCGATTTCTCACCACGTGAGATATAGGCTTCATTAAAGGTAACCGCCGCGACATTCTCCATTGCTCCAGCATTAAAATCAGGGGCAACTACTTGATCATATTTAATAAATGGATAACGCACATCGAAATATTGATTAAAAAAAGCAAAACTTTGCTTGGTCGGTGTAAACCACTCATCTGTTTTAACGTATTGCGCTAAACTTTGACGAGCAAATAAGCGTAAAGGAATGTCTTCAAAACTATCTTCCCATACGGCGTAATTGCCTGCATGTAATGAAAACACATAAGATGAGAATTTTGCGGACACGGGGAATTTCCAGTGTTTAGTGTTTGTGTTTTCAGTGATGGATGTTTCGCGAGTGGCACTAATAATTTGCCAATGGCTAGGCGCATTAACCTCAAGTGCATAAGTGGCTTTTAAGTCTGGTTGATCAAAATGTGGAAAAAGGCGATTGGCGTCATAAGGTTCAAAGTCAGTGTAGAGGTATACTTCACCATTTTCTGGATCTACAAAACGATGAAAACCTGAGCCGTCGGTTGCGTAAGGGCGCTGATAACTCACTTCGATGGTGTTTTTTCCGGTAGATAATTCGCTTGCTGGAACTGTGATAAACCATTTTTCATAATGAAATTCTGCCGGCTTACCGTTAACCTTGAGAGATGTAATACTGCCTTCATCAAAATCGATGGTCAGATCATTAATGTTATTTTTTACTAGTTCAAAATGAAGTGTTGATATACCAGAGAAACTCTCGTTTTTATTATCAATATTCACCGTTAAGTTATAACTAACATTGCTAACCTGTTTAGCACGCATTTCTGCGTAGTCAGCATTAAGTGATTCACTTAATTTTCGCGTAAACTTAGTGTTTTGCTCAATTGATTTAATGTTCTGTTGAGCTGTTTCTGTTGGGTTATTATCACTACAGGCACTTAATGTTGCTGCGATAGCAATCACAGTAGTAAATATTGCTATGTTGAGAGTTTTTGCCAATATCGACGTTGGGGGATTCATATTGGAGCAATTCCTTTTATTGTTATTTACATTTTTATTACAACTAGTGCGTTATTTATAACATGCTTTTTAGCTTAAACATCACCTTTTAACTTATTTAAACAGTACTTCAGCTTAAAATGTTACGTTAAGGGTTGTAAGTGTTTAAAAAGTTGTTATCAATGAAGAAGTTTTGCTATTTTAGCTCCGTATTTTTGACATAATTTTAAGTTCCCCCCCTGTTTAGAGGGATTAGAAAAATCAATAAACCACCAGTTATAAGACAGTGCTTTGGATGATATTTAAAGCGCAAGCTTTTGAAAAAATGGTAATATTCTTTTTCTGTATGTTTAGGTGCGTATTTTAGGTGAATAATTGATGGCTCTGACCAAGAAAAAAGCTCACTGGCTGATGGCTAAAAAAGGCTTTTTAGACATGCTACCGCTTAATTTAGCGGTGTTACCCTGGGGAATACTTTGTGGCTCTTTAGCGGTGCAACGAGACTTTTCTGCGCTTGAAGCTATTTTAATGCCACTGATTGTTTTTGCCGGCTCGGCGCAACTCGTTGCCATTGAGTTAATCGCTAATAATGCCTCTTTGGCAACCGTTTTATTTACCACTTTTATTATCAGCTCTCGACACTTTCTATATGGTTTGGCATTACGCGATAAGTTAAAAGTGTTACCAACTAAATGGCGCTATGGCTTAGGCTTTTTGTTAACGGATGAATTATTTGCCTTGTCGAGTCATCGTAAAGCGTTTGTTGGGCAATTAAGGTTAGTTTATGCCTTGTTTGCCGGCGGGAGCTTCTACCTGTTTTGGCTAATATGGAATGTCACAGGAGTTATTGCCGGTAGTTACTTACCCGACTTAACGCATTTAGGCTTAGACTTTGCCATTGCCGTGACCTTTATCGCTTTAGTTATCCCAACTATTATTAACTTACCCATTTTAGTGACGGTTGTCGTCGCCGCACTATTATCAGTATTGTTTAAGTTAATGCAGTTTGAATTGGACTTGGTCGCAGCGGCATTGATGGCGATGTATTGTGGATACCTCACTGATCGATTTTTGCACAAAGATAATGTACAAACCCTAAATGAGCAAAATAAATTAAAGCCAGTAAATAAGGATAGCGTATGACATTATTGACCATTGTATTAATGGCGCTGATCACGTTTAGCTCGCGCTATCTTTTTATTCATCCGCGGATACCGGTACGATTGGGGGCAAAAATGGCAAAGCTGTTGAGTTTTAGTGCGCCAGCGGTGTTAACGGCGATTTGGGTGCCAATTATCTTTATTCAACAAGGGCAATTAAGTCTCTCATTGCAGAACCCTTACTTAATTGCTGCAACATTTGCGGTAGTTGCAGCAGCTAAGAGTAAAAGTGTTTATTTGACCATGTTCATTGGCCTTATTGCCTTTGTGGTTAGTCGATATATATTGGCGGCGTAATGTAAGCCATATAGAAAACCGTTAGCCAGTCTTACCATTGCGATTCACTTTCACGGTATTTATAGCTAAAAAAGCGCTGTTTATCGAATAAAGCTTGTCAGTTGATATTGCTAGATTCTATGATGTCGTACGCTTTTTATCTGAGATTACCAAAATAAATATTGCTATGAATTTATCTAAAACATTAACAAGTCTTGCCATTATCAGTGCGTTGACTTTTCCCCAAAGTATTGTAGTTCAAGCGGCCGATGCCAAAGCTAAGCAAGAGTCGCCATCGAGTTGGTTAAACTTGAGTGCAAAAGAACTCAAAGCTGTAGAGAGTTACGCCACTGAATATAAAGAATATATTTATAAGGCGCCAACAGAGTTAACTTTTGTGACTGAAACCGTCAAAAGGGTGAGACAACAAGGCTTTAAAAAATTATCAGAAACAAGTGATTTAACCCCAGGTGCACGCTTTTATGATGTGAATCGTGATCGAACCATTAGCTTAATTGTTATTGGTAAAAAACCGTTAGAGCAGGGAACCCGCATTGTCGGCGCACATATTGACGCCCCTCGTCTTGAGCTAAAAGGCCGACCATTATTTGAAAAACAAGACTTTGCCATGTTTCAAACCTATATCCATGGCGGCATTAAGACCTATCAATGGGTGAACATTCCTTTGGCTTTAGTGGGCCGAGTTGATAAGAAAGATGGCACTACGGTGAATATTTCTGTTGGCTTTGATGACAATGACCCTATCTTTTTAGTTACTGATCTCGCGCCTCATGTTGACTCGCCTAACCGTAAGCGCACCAGTCGAGAGGTTATCGGTAAGGAAGAGCTTGATGTCATTGTTGCCGCTAAACCAGAGTTAGATAAGAAAATCAAAGATCAGGTCAGTGAATATTTAAAGTCTGAATATAATATATCTGTTGAAGATTTGGTTTCGGCTGAACTAGCTTTAGTACCAGCGACTAAACCGCGCGATGTTGGTTTCGACCGCAGTATGATTGCAGCCTATGGCCAAGATGATAAAGCCTCGTCAATAGCCGCAGTTAAAGCGTTAACTGAACAAAAATCGCCGCCCTATACCTCAATCGCTTATTTAGTGGATAACGAAGAAGTCGGTAATATCAACAACACCGGTGCTAGCTCTACTTACTTAGTCGATTTAATTAGCTCCTTACTCTACAACCAAAAAGGTGATAGTTATAATGACTATCAATTACGTAAAGTGTTACGTAATACTAAAGTGATTTCTGCAGATGTAAATCCGGGAGTTAACCCCACATGGTCAAGCGTTTGGGAGTTAGGTAACGCACCTCGTTTAGGCAACGGTGTTAACTTAAAACTCTACGGCGGTGGTTTTAATGCTAATTCTGAGTATATGGCGTGGACACGCAACTATTTAGATAATGCGGATATTAAATGGCAAACGTCAACCTATAAAGGTAAAGCGTCTGGTGGCACTATAGGCAGTGACTTATCAAATGATAATATGGAAGTGATAGATTTCGGTATTCCTATTTTATCAATACATTCGCCATATGCCGTGGGCTCAAAAGTGGACTTATATTCTTTGTATAAGGCCATGTCGGCATTCTACCAAGAAAAGTAATCTTATTTAGGACGGGCCAGCATTTTGATATTCAAAAGCCGTATAGTTAATACGGCTTTTTTAATTGCCTATGACAGCGGTCAAGCCACTGGTTGAATATTGTCAAAGCGCGATGGAGTTATAGCGCTTGCTTGGCAATGACCGGATTAGCATACATAGTTAACAACCAACGTTGTTGCTCTGCGGTCAAGTTTTCCATGCGCTTATTAAGCAACGCTAATACAGAACTGTCAGCCGGTTGCTGAGTCAGTGTTGCGTGGGCAACAATATTACTATCATATAATTTATAGTGACTAATGATCTCTTTATCAATGGCCGCTGCGATGGCTTTACTATCGTCATAATCACCTTTGATCGGCTGACAAAACTCGATATGGACACGACCTTTTTGTCCGATTAATCCTTGAGTGATGCTTTTTAAGTCTTCCCCTTCTTGCTTTTGATAGCTGCCAGTGGCTTCTTTTTCAGCTAGCTCAATGGCTTTGTCACTATCACAAGGGTCAAACTCATAGGAAATTGATACGGGCACTATGTTTAGCTCGTTTAAGTACTCTGCGATCGGCGTTTGCTTATCTTTGTTCAGTAATAGCATGGAAATTAACGCAGAATTGGTTTTATCAATACCGTCCTTTGCACGCCCTTCACGTTGTGCTATCCAGATATTTTGTTGTCGATTAGCGACGGTGTCATGAATGTAAGCAGATAATTGTTTTGACGCTTTGAGCATCGCGCGTTTATTCTCTTCACTACGTTTGACAATAAAGCTTTTGTTAATA
>JBFJQB010000074.1:0-13252 GCA_041616855.1 Cognaticolwellia sp.
AGGTCATGCGTACACTAGGGGTATCTTGAATTGGGATCCACGAGCGTGCATGAATCGCTTGGCTTTGACTAAACATAAAGGGTTTGTCTTTACCAGCCGTTTGCTCTGGAGATAGCCATTGTAAGCCTGATGCTTGCGGTAATGAGTTATAGTACACTCTGATCGTCGGTGTTTGAAAAGGCGTTTTGATGGTGAGTTTAGACCCCATGACATCATCACGATTAGCCAACTTATAATTTAATTTTACCCACTGATTTTTAACATTTTTAGCCATCACTCGATGAATGACTAAATCGCGAGTATCTAAGGTAACAGTAGCGACATTATCGCTAAGCCAATGAAGTGATAGCTCCGCAAAGCCTTGCAGTGACTTTTTATCAAAATCAACGGCTAAATCTAAATATAAATGGCTAACTTTTACTTCTTCATAGTTAGCGTAAGTTAAGTCATCAGTTTGTTGCGCCGAGGCCAGCTGAACCCAAACAAGCTGAGCAGCACAGTACATTATGGCAACAAGTCGAATTAAAAATTTCATAAATTGTATCCAAAACTAAAGAGGCCTGTAGATTACAGTGAATCTACAGGCCTCTTCAAGTGCTAATTATTCGCTAAACACTAGGGCTGTTCCATTCGTATAACCACACGACGGTTTTTGCTGCGCCCTATAATAGTTTCATTAGAAGCAACATGACGTTTTTCACCATAACCATTAGCTTCAATTCTACTAGCGTCGATGCCGCTACTGACAATTAAGTCTCGAACTTTACTCGCTCGGCGTTGTGACATTTTCAAGTTAGTATTGCGGCCACCGTAGCTATCGGAATAACCGTCAATTAACACCAATTCTAAGTTAGGATCGAGCGACAAATACTCGACAATCATGTTCATACGCTTTTGCGATGCTTTGGTTAACTTGTCAGAGCCAAACTGATAATTCAGTACCGTGTAAGAAATATCATCGAAGTTAAAATTTAATAAATTACCGACACAGCTAACAAATGCTTGATAGGCTTGTTGAAAGCGCGCTGTTGATAGGCCGACGGTAATTTTATCGTTATCACTATACCAATCATTATAATAAAACGTTGGACTCATGCCTTGATCCAGCTCATTGAGCATATGCCAGGCAATTTTTTTCGGTAAACTCGGAGAAAATTGTTTGTGTAATTTCATATCCGCTAGCACTCTACCTGCCACGCCAGGACGCCAGTTAGGCGCTTCAGACCGCACTTCCGCTAAAGAGTAGCTGTCAGGCAAGCGCATCATTTCCAGTTCAAATTCCATATTCATTTGTCGACTGGCCGAACTATAAAACTTAGCTTCGCCGTAGCGTGGAATTTGATGTGATAACGTGCACTGCAAACGCGAGTCATCGGTCAACTGCCACGTAGAGTTTTCAATGTCAGCACGATACTGCCTAATACCGGCATCAGCTTGAAAGATAAATAAGGATAATGTAACTAGCGTAATAATTTTTTTCATAACAATAATTTTCATGTCTATTAGTCTAGGTTTAATAGCGACATCTTTAACTATCGACAAAATCGCTAATAACTTTAACAGTTAATCAGCTTTTCCGAAAATTAAATTACCAGCATGTGACTTTGAATGATGCCATAAGGGTTAATTTCTGCGATAATCTCCGCATTATTTCTGTTAACCAATACCTTATTGCCCTTATGTCTGATAATACAACCGCTACTAGCACTAACGCTGAAAAGTCACTATTTGCTCAACGCTTTCGAGGCTACTTCCCCGTCGTGATTGATGTTGAAACTGGCGGTTTTAATGCTCAAACAGATGCGTTATTAGAAATTGCCGCCACCACGTTGACCTTAGATGAACAAACGGGCCAATTTAGTTTAGATGAAACCATCCATTTTAATGTTGACCCCTTTGAAGGTGCCAATTTAGAAAAAGCCGCATTAGAGTTTACCGGCATTGACCCAAGCAACCCGTTACGCGGCGCAGTCAGTGAAAAGAAAGCGTTAACGGAAACCTTTAAACTCGTGCGAAAAAAAATGAAAGCCGCTGGTTGCCAACGTGCAATTATGGTGGCACACAACGCGTCATTTGATCTAGGTTTCGTTAATGCAGCCACAGAACGTTGTGCAATTAAACGCTCACCTTTTCATCCCTTTGTCAGTTTTGACACCACAACACTATCAGGCCTAGCCTTAGGTCAAACCGTATTGGCCAAAGCCTGTACTGCCGCTGAGATAGATTTCAATAATAATGAAGCCCACTCTGCCTTATATGACACAGAAAAGACCGCAGAGTTATTTTGTTTTATCGTTAATAAGTGGCAACAACTGGGGGGCTGGCCTTTAATGACATCTGAAAAAAATTCTGAAGTCAGCTCTGTCCAAGTGTAAATTAAAGACTTCTCGGTATAGAAAATTCACACCAATTAAAATAATGACTTGGGTTTTCGGCGATTATTCTTTCTGAAAATCAAATTTCTTAACGCGATAATCATTAAACAAAAAGCTAAAAACTGTAAAGCCGCTAATTTGGTTTTCAATATAATGACCATAGCGACTGCAAAGTAAATATAGGGTAAATACTCGTACAGTGCTTCAGGTAAGGTTTTTTTGTTATTGGGGCTGTCTTTATGGCGATCGAGACGACGATGACCCGAGCGAGTGACTAAGGTAATACAACCCGCACAATAAAACAAACCTGCAGAGATAAATACCACCCAAGTGTCATAAAAAGCAAGCAAGTAGCCACACACTAAAAAATAAGCGTACGGCAAGTTTTCATAAATAAACTTTGGATAAAACATCAACAATCCTTTGGTTTTACGTTTTCTTGAAAAACGATAAATATCTCTATTCTGCTTTTAGCATAGCCATAAAATATTACTTTTCAACGACTTTTTAAGGCTTTGATAAGTTTTAGTCAAAAAAAAACCGCGCGATGCGGTTTTTTTACTAACAAATTAACTTAATTATTAAAGCTTGTCTGCATTATCAGTAAGGTAAGCTGCAACACCTTCAGTCGTTGCGGTCATACCTTTATCACCTTTATTCCAACCTGCAGGGCATACTTCGCCATGTTCTTCATGGAATTGTAACGCATCAACCATACGGATCATTTCATCAACGTTACGACCTAATGGTAAATCGTTAACCACTTGGTGACGGACATTACCTTCTTCATCAATTAAGAATGAAGCACGAAATGCTACGCCCGCTTCTGGGTGCTCTACGTCATATGCTTTACAGATTTCATGTTTAACATCAGCAACTAAAGTATATTGAACTGGGCCAATACCACCTTCGTTTACTGGTGTGTTGCGCCATGCGTTATGAGAAAATTGTGAATCGATAGAAACACCAATGACTTCAACACCACGGCTTTTAAATTCTTCCATACGGTGATCAAAAGCTAACAACTCTGAAGGACATACAAAAGTAAAATCTAGTGGGTAGAAAAATACTACGGCTTTTTTACCTTTAATGGCTTGTGCCAAGTTAAAGCTATCTACGATTTCACCTGAACCTAAAACTGCTGCTGCGGTAAAGTCTGGCGCTGCGCGACCTACTAATACACTCATTATATTCTCCAATTATTAATTATATCTATGTTATTCAATGTTAACTCCACTCAATATGGTGGCGTTAAGTCATAATTCAATAGTTACTCTGAACTTTCTTCTGACCTGTGCTTAGCAGCAGTTTCAGTGATCAAGGTTTGTAATTCACCTTGTTGATACATTTCCATAATGATGTCACAACCGCCGACAAGTTCACCGTCAACCCATAGTTGTGGAAATGTTGGCCAATCAGCATATTTAGGTAATTCAGCACGGATATCTGGGTTTTGTAAGATATCGACATAAGCA
The DNA here is from genome assembly GCA_041616855.1 of Cognaticolwellia sp. Classification (GTDB taxonomy): domain Bacteria; phylum Pseudomonadota; class Gammaproteobacteria; order Enterobacterales; family Alteromonadaceae; genus Cognaticolwellia. Next base: position 3,851 of record JBFJQB010000074.1, read on the forward strand.
AACTTTTCACCACATGCCATCAACGCTTGAGAAGCCTGTGAAGAAAAACCACAACTTGGCAATTTTGGCGAGCCTTTCATGTAAAGCAGAATTGTGTTTTCACTAATTTGTTCTTTAATACGTTCGATGGTATCCATAATATCCTCAAAAATTAACACTTATTGTGCTCAATACTTAAAGTAAAACTGACTAAACAAACAGCACGATAAATACTAAAGCAAAAAACTTATACATTAAAACAACCATAGCCTTGATAAAAGCTATGGTAATACCTATATAGTTGAGTAAACTATGTAAGCTTTAATACCTGAGTAGTTTACTAGGTTTAAAAAAAAAACAAACTACTTCTTTAAATTTGCTTAAGAATAAATTTTTATAAACACTTTCTGGAGAATATAATGGCTATAGAATTACCAGCACTACCATACGCTATGGATGCACTAGCACCACACATTTCACAAGAAACTTTAGAGTTTCACTATGGTAAGCATCACAACACTTATGTTGTAAAATTAAACGGTCTTATTGAAGGTACTGAATTTGAAGGCAAATCTTTAGAAGATATCGTTAAATCATCTTCAGCTGGTGTTTTCAATAATGCTGCACAAATTTGGAACCACACGTTTTACTGGAACAGCTTAAGCCCTAACGGCGGTGGCGAACCTACTGGCGCATTAGCTGATGCTATTAACGCCAACTTTGGTTCATTTGCAGAGTTTAAAGCAAAGTTCACTGATAGCGCGATCAACAACTTTGGTTCAAGTTGGACTTGGTTAGTTAAAAACGCTGACGGTAGCCTTGCAATCGTAAACACTTCTAACGCTGCAACTCCATTGACTGATGAAGGTGTGACACCATTACTTACTGTAGATTTATGGGAACATGCCTACTACATTGATTACCGTAACCTTCGTCCAAGCTACATGGAAGGTTTCTGGGCATTAGCGAACTGGGATTTTGCTTCAGCAAATTTTGCTTAATCTTCGTTAAAGTAACGTCACTTTAATTAATAAATAAAGGTCATCAATTATGATGACCTTTTTATTTGTCTAAAATTTACAAAACTTCTCAAATACAACTTATTATTCAATAGTATAGCCCCACCAAATCACCATGCACTTACAATTTTTTTTCGTTATTTTTTAACCGCTTTAATAATTAACATCTAAACTTATCAATAGGAAATGTAAAAAGTACGGTCTGATAAATAGACAACGGTCAATAACTCACATTTCTCGTATAGTCGAATTATTAGCTCAGTTTGAATGATTTATCTTCTGGAGGCGGTTATGAGTATTTTTCAACATTACCAATCACGTTACGACGAAGCACAAGAAGAGTGCTATTCGATTCAGGACTTTCTCAGTTTATGTCGTAATGATCCCATGGCCTATGCAAGCGCAGCGCAGCGCTTGTTAAAAGCGATGGGCGAACCAGAAATGATTGATACCTCAAACGAGCCTCGCTTAAGCCGAATATTTTCCAATCGTGTTATCGCACGCTACCCCGCTTTTAAAGAGTTTTATGGCATGGAAGAAGCCATAGAGCAAATAGTCTCCTATTTAACGCATGCATCACAAGGCTTAGAAGAGCAGAAACAAATTCTCTATTTGCTAGGTCCAGTTGGTGGTGGTAAGTCATCATTAGCTGAAAAGTTAAAAGCGTTAATGCAGTTAGAGCCGATTTATGTCTTAAGTGCTAACGGTAAGCGCAGTCCAGTAAACGATCATCCTTTTTGTTTATTTGATGCCAACGCTGACGGTAAAATATTACAGCAAGAATATAACATACCTGCGCGTTACCTCAGCACCATCATGTCACCTTGGGTTGCCAAGCGTTTACATGAGTTTAAAGGTGACATTGAAAAATTTGAAGTGATCAAAGTTTACCCATCTATTCTGGATCAAATAGCTGTCGCTAAAACCGAACCCGGCGATGACAACAACCAAGATATTTCAGCTTTAGTCGGTAAAGTCGATATTAGGCAATTAGAGCATTTTGCCCAGAACGACCCTGATGCTTATAGCTACTCTGGTGCCTTATGTCGTGCCAACCAAGGCTTAATGGAATTTGTTGAAATGTTTAAAGCGCCCATTAAGGTGCTACACCCACTATTGACCGCAACACAAGAAGGTAACTACAACCCAACAGAAGGGCTTTCTGCCTTGCCGTTTAACGGTATTTTACTTGCGCACTCTAATGAGTCTGAATGGCAAACCTTTAGAAACAATAAAAATAATGAAGCATTTTTAGACCGAGTTTATATTGTTAAAGTGCCATATTGTATGCGGGTCTCAGAAGAGGTAAAAATTTACAAAAAATTATTACAAAATAGTGAATTAAATAATGCTCAATGTGCGCCAGATACCCTAGAAACGCTGGCACAGTTCTCGGTACTTTCACGCTTAAAAGAGCCCGAAAATTCCAGTATTTATTCAAAAATGCGCGTGTACGACGGTGAAAGTTTAAAAGATACTGACCCAAAGGCAAAATCCTATCAAGAATACCGAGATTATGCCGGTATCGATGAGGGGATGTCAGGGCTTTCAACCCGCTTCGCCTTTAAAATATTATCGCGAGTTTTTAACTTTGATCACTTAGAAGTGGCGGCAAATCCGGTGCATTTATTTTATGTCCTTGAACAGCAAATCGAGCGAGAACAATTACCTAAAGAGACCAGTGAACGCTATTTAGAGTTTATTAAAGGCTACTTGTCACCACAGTATATTGAGTTTATCGGTAAAGAAATTCAAACCGCTTATTTAGAGTCCTATTCAGAATATGGACAAAATATATTCGACAGATACGTGACATACGCTGACTTTTGGATCCAAGACCAAGAATACCGCGATGCGGAAACCGGACAATTATTTGACCGAGAAGCGCTTAATAATGAGTTAGAGAAAATAGAAAAGCCTGCGGGTATCAGTAATCCGAAAGACTTCAGAAATGAAATTGTGAATTTCGTACTGCGTGCTAAAGCGAACAATAATGGCAAGAACCCATTATGGACAAGCTATGAGAAGCTGCGCACGGTTATTGAGAAAAAAATGTTTTCAAACACTGAAGATTTGCTACCTGTTATTTCATTTAATACTAAAACATCAAATGATGACCAACAAAAGCACGATGACTTTGTTGAACGTATGATGGCTAAAGGTTACACCAAAAAACAAGTTAGATTACTTTCAGAGTGGTATTTACGCGTAAGAAAATCCTCTTAAGCTGTACTTAGTTACCCTACCCTGACTAAGTTAGGAGCACGTATGACAAATTTTATCGATCGGCGCTTAAATAGCAAAAACAAAAGCACTGTCAACCGACAGCGCTTTATTAGACGCTATAAAAGCCAAATTAAAAAGTCCGTAAATGAAGCCATAAATAGCCGTGGTGTTACCGATGTCACCAGTGGCGAAAACATTACCATCACGAAAAAAGACTTAAGTGAACCAGTGTTCAATCAAGGCAGTGGCGGCATAAAAGATCGAGTACACCCTGGCAACGATCAATTTACCACTGGCGATAGAATTACTCGGCCGCCACAGCAGCCTGGGCAAGGTAGCGGTCAAGGTGATGCCAGCAATACCGGCGAAGGTAGTGACGACTTTGTATTTTCTATTTCAAAGGATGAATATCTAAACCTACTTTTTGAAGATTTAGAGCTGCCTAACATGGCGCAAAATCAGTTAGATAAAGTGATTGATTATAAAACAGTGCGCGCTGGCTATTGTGCTGAGGGCGTGCCGTCAAACATCGATATTGTAAAATCATTACAGGGCTCAATTGCACGCAGAATTGCCATGACAGCTGACAAACGCCGACAACTTAAAGCGCTCGAAAAAGAGTTAGCGATACTCGAGCAAGATAAACACGAAAATATCCAAGCTAAAAATAAACTTAAAAAAGCCATTGAGCTCATGACAGAGAAAATTAACAAAGTCCCTTTTATTGACTCTTTTGACTTGCGTTATCGTAATTACGCCAAACAAGCCGTACCCACCTCAAAAGCGGTCATGTTTTGTTTAATGGATGTTTCAGGCTCGATGGATCAAGCAACTAAAGATATTGCTAAGCGTTTTTATATTCTTTTATACCTGTTTTTAACGCGCAGTTATCAAACCATCGATGTAGTTTATATTCGCCACCACACTCAAGCCAAAGAAGTTGACGAGCATGAGTTTTTTTATTCCCAAGAAACCGGCGGTACCATCGCCTCAAGTGCGTTAGAGTTAATGTTAGATATTATGGCGCAGCGCTATAATGAAAAAGAATGGAATGTATATGGCGCGCAAGCCTCTGACGGTGATAATTGGGCTGATGATTCTCCCTACTGCCAACAACTCATGCGGGACAGTATCTTACCAAAAACCCGCTACTTTAGTTACATAGAAATTACCCAACGAGCGCATCAGAGTTTATGGCAACAGTATGAAGAAATTGCCGAGGTCGATGATACTTTTTCAATTGAACACATAAAAACAGTGGAAGATATATACCCCGTATTTAGATCGCTATTCAAGAAAAAAAGTGTACAGGCAGCATAACAATAGTAAGCAGAGGAGGTTTTATGAGTAAGCGTAAACCACTTGACGATAGTAGTGACTGGACATTTGAAAAGCTAGAACAATACCAAAATGAAATTGCTCGTGTTGCTCAGCATTATCGTTTAGATACTTACACCAATCAAATTGAAGTTATTACCGCCGAACAAATGATGGACGCTTACGCCAGTGTCGGCATGCCTATTGGCTATAATCACTGGACCTTTGGTAAAAAATTCATTCAAACCGAACAAAATTATAAACGTGGCCAAATGGGTCTTGCCTATGAAATTGTCATTAATTCAGATCCCTGTATTGCCTATTTAATGGAAGAAAACTCCATGGCGATGCAAGCCCTTGTTATGGCGCATGCTTGCTATGGTCATAACTCTTTTTTTAAAGGAAACTACCTGTTTAAATCATGGACAGACGCGGGGTCGATTATTGATTACTTATTATTTGCTAAAAAATATATCGCTGACTGCGAACATAAACATGGTATAGACAAAGTTGAAGCTTGCCTCGATGCCTGTCATGCCTTAATGAACCATGGTGTTGACCGTTATAAACGCCCGCAAAAAATATCAATGGAAGAAGAACTAAAACGTCAAAAAGAGCGAGAGTCTTACCTGCAATCGCAGGTAAATATGTTGTGGCGAACCATACCTGATAATGAAAAAGATGCGACTAAAGCAAAACCGAACTTTCCGAGTGAGCCTCAGGAAAATATTCTGTATTTTATCGAGAAAAACGCTCCATTATTAAAACCTTGGCAACGCGAACTGGTGCGCATTGTTCGAAAAGTATCGCAATATTTTTATCCACAAAAACAAACCCAGGTAATGAATGAGGGGTGGGCTTGTTTTTGGCACTATACCATTCTTAACCACCTCTATGACGAAGGTCTAGTGACAGAAAAATTTATGTTGGAATTTCTCCATAACCATACCAATGTTGTTGCACAACTCGACTATAACAACCCGTACTACTCTGGCATTAACCCCTATGCCCTTGGCTTTAATATGTTTATCGATATCAGGCGGATATGTGAAAATCCAAGCGAAGAAGATAAAATATGGTTTCCCGATATCGCGGGCAGTAATTGGCTTGATACACTACATTTCGCCATGGAAAACTTTAAAGATGAAAGCTTTATTAGCCAATTTTTATCGCCAAAATTAATGCGAGAATTTAAATTTTTTCATCTACATGATGACAGTAATAAAAACTACATTGAAGTCGGTGCCATACATAATAAAAGTGGCTACCAACAAATTAGGGCCATGCTATCTGAGCAATATAACCTCAGTAACCTAGAAGCGAATATTCAAATAGTTAACGCTGATGTTAGCGGCGACAGGTCATTAACCTTACGTTATATTCCGCACCAACAGATACCACTGGCTGACTCTAAAGATGAAGTATTAAAACACTTATATTACCTCTGGCAATTTGAGGTAAAACTGCTGCAAGAAAATGCAAATGGCGAGGACGAGATCATAGCACAATGCCCAAAAGCCGATGAGCAGAGCAAAAAAAAGGCAACTATCTAGTCGCCTTTATTGGATAAATTAGAACTTTTTATTTTGTTATTCTGCGAGCTCTTTTAACACTTCATCTTTTAGTTCAAGCCAAAGTTTACCTGACTCAATACCGTATTTTCTCACGGCAAATACTGACTCATCAAATTGACCAGCCTTAGCTAATTCAATCAATTTTTTATAATACGCTCTTGATATTTCACGACCACGCGGGTGAGAAAAATACAAGCTCCCTAAGCGAGAGTATAGCCCTCTAAAGCCGTTCAAAATCAACAAGTAAATTGAGTTACCTGAAGCAACAACCAGTTCTTTGTTCAGCTGATAATCAAATTCTGCAAACGCTTCACCGGTATCATCAACCTCTGCAAAGGCTGACAATAACTCAATGGTTTTTTCAGGGTTATTCTTAATAGCGCCACGAACATATATCGCACTAATATTAGTTCGTGCTGACATAAGGTTGTCAACTAAATCAGGAATACCTTCTTGATCAAGCTGTGCTAACGTTTCTAAAATATTAAGGCTTGAGGTTTCCCAAAAGTTATTAACTTTTGTTGGCTTACCGTGTTTAATGGTCAACCAACCATCACGTGCTAAGCGTTGTAGCACTTCTCTTAATGTTGTTCTTGTTACGCCTATAAGTTCTGATAATTCACGTTCAGCGGGTAATATAGTACCCGGTGGAAATCCACCATTCCAAATAGATTCAACAATATACTGCTCGGCAAATCCGGCTGGACTGTGCGCTTTTATAACCATGGGGCTCCAGATCTCTATAATATAGACGGTAATTGAAACTGATTGTACCAGAAGAATTAATTGACACAAGCGCTATAAAATTCACATGGAATTTGTCTGGCGAGCGCCACTTTAGTTGAAAATTCGAGACCGGTTGAGAAATTTTATATTTAAAAATTTACCGGTAATTTACGGCTAGCATGCTTTAAGGCTTTATCACCTATATTTAAGTATGTTTAGTCACAGGAATATCTAGAAGAGTGTGCTCTTAATTCAGCTTTGCATAAGCAATGCACCATCTTAAAAATTGTAATAAAGTCTAAGTCTTTTTGCTTTGCTAAGACATCTACAAGCTCACCCAGGTCTAATCACCTTTTTCGCCTCATCCAATAAGGCGGTCGTTATCATTAATCAAATATTATGCTCTTTACCGTATGCAAATACGTAGACATATCTTTTTATGATAGACAACTCAGCCCCATTGCCACCGATCAGAGTATTTTAACGGCATGACTTCATAGTGCGCAAACAAGAAATAAAAATAGAATGTGCCGGAAACTTTACTGTCAAATATAGGTTCCTAAAGCTTGAGATTTGGTAAAGAGAATAGTCATTTTCAAAGATGTGCTTTTGATAAGGCTACCCGTCTGAAAAAGAAAAAGAAGAGATTGTCAGGTTCGCCTAATATTAAAAGTTAAAGCTTATATGTTTTCTTTAGAAAGCAAAATAATTACTATAATATAAGAGATTAATCTGCACTGGGTATTGTTCAAACCAACCTTGACTCGCCCTTCATTTTCCATCCATTGTTAAGAGGTTTGCTTTTGAAAAATTTATTTTGTTTAACTCGTCATTATCTGATTTGTCTTACACTCTTGGTCCCCCTGACGGCACAAGCTCATCAAATTTCATTCTGGAACGGCAATAAAACGCCCTCAAGACAACTTTACGAACAACAAGTACTACAAGCCGCCCTCAACGCAGCTGGCGTGAAGACAAGTATTGATATCGATGAACGTAATCTATCAATCAGTGAAGAAGCAAGTGTTTTTAGCAAGCAATTATTTGATGTTTTTGCCACTGTACAAGGCAACCCTAAACTCAATGCAGAAAACAAAATTTTAATCGCTAAACCCATAATGCAGGGCTTGCTTGGTCAGCGATTATTGATCATCCGCAAAACAGATTTAGCACGTTTTGATGCAATAGAGCAGATCGATGAGATGAAAAAAATGCGCTCAGGAATTCCTATCGGCTGGGCAGATGTTACTTTATTTAAAGCAAATCAATATAAAACTGTTGAGATAGGTAATTTTGAAACTATTTTTAATTATTTAGTGAATAATGACTTTGACTATTTAGCTCTGGGAGCCAATGAAATTGAACAAGTATATCAACAAGCTGATTTGGAAGAATTGGATTTAACTATAGCGCCGACATTAATGCTCCATTATAATTTTCCTGTAGTTTTTTATGTAAACCCCAATAATCCTGAACTCGCGAAACACCTAAATACAGGATTAGAACGGATCATTAAAAATGGCACCTTAAAGGCCATGTTTGACCAACACTTCGGTCATTTATATAGCCGCCTAAATCTAGCTGACAGAATTAGTTTTGAACTCAAGAATCCACTGATTAAAAGTGAAATCAATTAAATACTGGTTTGGTATTAGGCTTTAAGGGGCATTAAATTTATCAATGATTATGACCTTGTTTTTCTATGTGCTACAAAAACATGAAATCATTACTGTTGTCAGTTTTCATAATCTCAAAGCTGAAATCTAATTTATATCATTTTTAGGATCATACTTGACCAAAGGGTGGAAAAATTTAGCGTTCAGGACTATATATCAACGACAGCAATAGGCTCATTGCTACCCTTGACCTTCTAACAGCAGCGGTAAGTATTGGCGATCGGTGCGGTAATTAGTTGTTTCACCTGCTAATATCAGCATCTTTGCGCTTTTTTAATCTACTCGAAAAGCTCGAGCTGCCCTAGCCTTAATTTGTGCTGTAGCCCCTACTCCCCCAAGAACACTATAATCCTCTGACATCAGGCTTAGTATCATCACGCTTTAAAATTCATCCAGTGCCTGTTTTTACTGTCAATTCAAGAGCCACGAATTTTGCAAGAGCACAGTGCTTTGAATAATTTAGATATATGAACTAGTCTTCAATACTCATAGTTTCTGTGTTTCCGTTAGTGTTAATTTAAGCTGTTATTGGATAGTAAGCGGAATTGCTCTTAATAATAAACGGAGTTATAAATATGTTGAGTCAACTTTTTAAGCAGATCATTGCGCGAAGCTTTAAATCGCTTTTTGCCGTTATAGTGTCACTATTTTTAACTGCTGTTGTCTGTCAAGCCAATCCAATTGTAAAGCCAGAGTTGTTAAAACCAGAGCCCGCTAAAGATATATACCACGGTATAACTATCGTCGACCCCTTTCGTCAAGTAGAAAAAATGACCGACCCTACAATTGAGCGCTGGATGAAGGAGCAATCAAACTATACTCGCCAAGTTTTAGATTCAATTAGCGGACGCGAAGCATTGCTAGTTGAGATGAAAAAACTCGAAT
>JBFJQB010000075.1:0-12778 GCA_041616855.1 Cognaticolwellia sp.
AGCGCGGTAACAACGAGCTCTTTCCCTTCCTCTAATTGCGGCTTAATTGCAGCTTTTGCTTGTTCTAAATTAGCAACCATATTGCGGTGCGTTAACATCGCGCCTTTTGAAACCCCAGTTGTCCCACCGGTATATTGCAAAAAGGCCAAATCGTCACCACACAGTGTCACTGGAGTAAAACTTAAGTTACGCCCCTTTGCCAACACTTTATTAAAGTGGTCAACATTAGCAAGATTAAAAGCGGGCACCATCTTTTTAATGTATTTAACAACACCATTGACAATGGCGCCTTTAATCATGCCTAAGCGATCACCTAGCGAAGTCAAAATAACTTTTTCAACCGGCGTTTTATCAATAACTTTTTCCAAAATGCTGGCAAAGTTTTCAATGATCAAAATCGCTTTAGTGTCTGAGTCTTTTAATTGATGCTCTAATTCCCGTGCGGTATAGAGCGGATTCACATTTACCACGGTTAAACCCGCTAACAAGGCTCCAAATAATGCAATAGGGTATTGCAAACAGTTCGGTACCATAATGGCAAACTTATCACCTTTAACTAGGCCTAAGTCTTGCTGTAAGTAAGCAGCAAAGGCTGTGGCTTGTTGAGCAAGTTCACGGTAGTTAATTTCCGCCCCCATGTTAATAAATGCTGCGCGCTCAGCATAAATACCGGTATATTTATGAAACATATCGACAATAGATGCGTATTTATCTGGGTCAATATCATACGGAACGCCAGGAGGATAACTCTTCTCAAGCCAAATTTTTTCCACTGTGCCTTTCCTCTTTTATTCTTATGCTTAATTTTAAGGGTACGTTTTATCAAATTTTCACTGGTCAATCCAGTAAATTTAAACACTTGTTTAAATTTAACGCTTAATCACTAAAACGATTATAGTTGAACTAGTTAAAAACTTTATTCAATATTTTATTTACTGCGGCGATTTAATAAACAAGTTTATTAAACGAGCGGCATACTCAGCTTGCTCCATATGAACATGATGTCCTCCCACCAACTTATGCACCGTTAAGCTATTAAATAACGGGCCAAAGCATTTTATCCCTGCAGTTACCATGTCCATACCTTTATCACCGTAAAGCAATTGCACCGGTGCGGTTATAGCAGAAATAAGCGCTTGAGCTTGCGCCATGGTAAAACGATAAGGTGAAATCGCACGCAAACGGCTGTCTGAGCGCCACATAAAACCCTCGGCGGTTTGCGCTATTCCGCGCTGAACAATTAACGCCGCATTTTCGCGACTTAAATCTGACACCACTACCCTAGCGTCAACGGCAGACTCGAAATTTGGATGATATTTACTCATTTTCGCTTGTTGCGTTAACCGACTGAGAAAACCTTTACGAAGTTGCGAAGCGGTTGTTGGCGCATCTGCAGTCAAAAAGCCGATAGAATCAACCAATGTTAAAGTTTTAACATGTTCAGGAAATGCCGCCGCAAATGCAGACGCGACCATTCCTCCCATCGAGTGACCTACAATATCAATACTCTGCCATTGCTGCGAGCGAAATAAACTGATTAAATCGTAAACCCAATCCAAAAAATGATAATGCGCATCACCACTGCGGTGGCTAGATAAACCGTGCCCAGGCCAATCTATAGCAATAACATGATAATTTGATAAATAGGGTATCAAGGGTTGGAAGCTTGCGGCATTGTCGAGCCAGCCATGTAAGCATAGCAGCACCGGTTTATCATTGTTAGCGTTACTGATGCCACTAATTTTATGGCCGTTAATAGCAAATTCAACGGCTTTAATGGGGCAAGTTGATGACATATAAATCCTTTTTTAAACCAAGGGCTGGCAAAATAACAGTAAAATTGAGTCAATAATTTTAGCGACTCTAACGAGTTTTAGCTGATGACATTTTGCTAAGTCGCACGGTAGCAAATAACGCGGCAGCAAACCAAATAACAACCCAGATTATTTCAGGAATATAAGTTATCGCCGCTAAGGCAGCGCCGTCACCTCTTGCTTGACCATCCAGTAAATAAAGTGGGCTCATTAAGCTATTGAGTAACACTAATAAACCGGTCAATTGCAGTAGCTTTTGCAGATATTTTTCTGATGAGTATTTTAATTGCGCCAGTACTAAAGCCAACAACACTAAAACAATAAGTAAGGTTAATACATCTCGCACCCATAATAAAATGCTACACGCTAATAACCCAACCAACAATAGAGACAGGGCTTGAGCAATTTTGCGATGAATGGTTGCAATGGAGAAAATTAAACATCCCCACAATATCGCACCGCCGTAGCCCATTAGGCTAATTAAAAATGTCGAACCACCACGGGTAGTACACAGCCCCGCGCCATTAGGAAAAAGTTGAATTTGAACAATACTTCCCCCCGTTAATAGCGCAGTTAAACCATGGCTAATTTCATGAAAATAGCTTTCCAACCATTTAAAGGGAATGGAAATCACGGGCAGTTGTAAAATGATCAAGGCCATCAGCAACATTAACCAAAATTGATATTTAGCGCCGAAACTTAATGATGAGGTTGCAGAAGGTGTGCGGTTTTTGTTTTTCAATGAATCAGGCAAATAAATCAACGCCAAAAACTTGTTCAATATTATCGCGTTGAGCTATGGTGTCAACCGACTGGTATGCCGCAACGGCCAATTGATTCTGATTAGATGGCGCATCATAACCACTATTGTAGCTATTGTTTTGGCTATTTTGTGTTGAATTGCTAGCACTGTTATTGGCTGGTAATTGTTCCCGTTCGATCAGCGCAATCGCTTGCTCATCAATATCGAGACGTTGCTTTGAATTGATATCAACTTGTGATTTTTGGCTTTGACTCTCTTCAGCGCTAAAATTTTCACGCGCAACAGCCCTAGTACGCTGCTCTTGAGCTTGTACTGATGTGTTGCTCCCCAAGGCTATTGGCGCTTGGGAGACTGAATTGGCAGAATTATTGACTTGCATAGTAATTAATTTATCAAATTTCTAGTTAAGGTGAAAACTATTTTTTAACTCGAGCAACATCAAACAGCAGCAATGAGGTTATTTACTCACGCCCTGGCAGCTTCTTCCATGACACAGTATCACGCACATATTTCGGCTGAGCGTGTTCGGCATCAACACAATGTTGTTTAAAGTCTACTTGTCCAATCGCCAACATTGCTAAGGCGGTTGGAAACAATATCTTAGGTGAATCAGCATTAGTTTTTAATGCAGCTAGCTCAGGATAAGCATCCCAGCCGGTACCTACGCCATAAGCTGGCAGGGCTAATGCTTGATAATACGAGGCAACCAGCTCGGGTTTTAACACGGCTTCAGCTGTTTTTGCTTGCATAATGCCTTGTGGGTCAACCTCAAAATAACAGGTATAAACTTCTGACATCCTTGCGTCAATTGCCGCGATAACCTTATCTTGATCTTGTTCATCATAAGCTTGTTGGGCCATCGCTTGTAAGGTTGATACCCCGCGAGCGGGTAACTCTGCCGAAAAAGCTAAGCCTTGCGTTACGCCAATACCAATGCGCACCCCCGTAAAACTTCCAGGGCCTTGGCCAAAGATAATGCCGTCGAGCTCTGCCAATTTAACATCAGCGGCTTTTAAAACACTGTCAATCATCGGCAATAAACGCAGACTATGAGACTGAGGACACAGTTCATATTCACTAAACTGTTTAGAGTTATAATTAATTGCGACTGAACAAGCTTCAGTTGAGGCGTCGATGGCCAAAAAATTCACGTCAAAAAACCTTTTAAATTACTGTTATCGTTAATCCGGCGAGTTTAGCATTATTTTGCACATCGCATGATAGTCTTTATTTTAATGATGATTTATTAGCAAGTCACGCAACTAAATCACCTTAGTCATGGCTGACTAGGTTGGCTAAAAAAGTTGCTGCTTGTGCGATATCACGACTGCGTTTCATATCTGGCAAACTCTTCAGGAAAACTTCCCCGTATGGCCGATTAACCAGTCTATCATCACAAATAACCAGTATGCCATTGTCGTTCACATCACGAATTAAACGCCCCACCCCTTGTTTTAAGGCAATAACCGCTTGTGGTAGTTGTATTTGTGCAAACGGGTCTTTACCTTGGCGTTTAACATCTTCACTACGCGCTTGCAGTAACGGGTCATCCGGTGAGGCAAAAGGCAATTTATCGATGATCACACACGTAAGTTTATCGCCGCGCACATCAACGCCTTCCCAAAAACTGGCCGTGGCCAATAACACCGCGCTGTCATGCTCGACAAACTCTTCTAATAATTTTCGCTTCCCCATTTGCCCTTGCACCAATAACGGGTTATCAATGCTTTCTGACAACAACTCGGCCACTTGATGCATAACGCGATAACTGGTGAATAGCATAAAGCAAGCGCCATTACTGGCGGCGATTAACGGTATTGCCAGCTCACTCAAGGCCTTAGCTCGGTTCCTATCGTTAGCAGCAGGTAAATAGCGCGGAATTATTAATTGTGATTGTTTGGCGTAATCAAACGGACTATCAAGTAATAAACTGGCCGAGTGCTCGATACCTAAGTGACTAGAAAAATGTTTGAATGCACCATCAACAGCAAGGGTTGCTGAGGTAAATACCCAACCAGCACCTGAGTCTCTAACATAACGACCAAACTTGTCTGCCACTGACAATGGCGTTTTATGCAGCACAACATGTCGAGGGGTGGTTTCATACCAAAAGCTCATCCCCATAGCATTAACATCAGCCATCACTTCGTACTGTGTTAAAAGGTTTACCGCTCGATCGAAACAGTTGTCTATAGCTTCATTACGCGAGACACAGAGTTTGATCACTTGATAAAGAAAGTCTAAATCGGTTTTGAGTAAGGTAAATGCATGGGCAAAGCGCTGTTGTTGGTGTTTCTCACGCCAATTGCCACGCTCGGGGTCGTAATTAAATAGCAAACGAAATTCTTGACTGGTTTTTAATAGCTTTTCAGCGGCTTTAGCCAGTTGTTTTACATCTGTTAATTCTGTTCTATAAACCTGTAAAACATCACTACAAAGGTCAAGCAGCTGTCGAGTGGAAAATGCCTCACCAAAATATTCACTGGCGATATCGGCAATTTGATGGGCTTCATCAAATATCATCACATCCGCTTTTGGAATTAACTCACCAAAACCTGTGTCTTTTAACGCCATATCCGCAAAAAACAAATGATGGTTCACTACCACCAAATCAGCATCAATGGCTTTTTCACGCGCTTTTATTAAATAACAATCGTCAATATTCGGGCAATCTTTAGCTAAACAATTATCAACAGTGCTAGTAACAAAAGGAAAAACCGCTGAGCCCTCAGTAACATTAACCAACTCCCCAATATCGCCACTTTGGGTGCCATTCGCCCAGCTTCTCACTTTAACAAAGTCAGCCAAAGTTTGGGCGTCAAGTTGCCCACGTGACTGCTGATATTGCTCTAAACGATATAAGCAAAGATAGTTAGCACGACCTTTCAAAAGTGCTAGTTGAGCATTACTGGCAAGTGCTTTACGAATTAATGGTAAGTCTTTATGGAATAACTGCTCTTGTAAATTTTTAGTGCCGGTTGAGACAATAATTTTTTGCTGCCCTAAGTCGTTTTCAGCATGGTTTTTATTGGCAAGCAAAGCAGGAATTAAATAAGCAAAAGTTTTACCAGTACCCGTGCCTGCCTCAACCACAAGAGAACTTTTTTGCTCAATCGCTTTAGCAACTTCCAATGCCATATCAAGCTGCGCTTGGCGCGGCGAAAAGCCTTTAATTGCTTTAGCTAAAGCCCCTTGATGTGAAAACGCATGTTCGACAGCACTCATGGAGATACGACATTTATAAATTTGCGCTCATTATAATCATCACGGCTGAAAATAACAGGAGAAATACCGCTAAATTTAATCCAAAAAAACTAAATATAAGTAGGCAATTAAAAGTTCCGAGTAAACTGCTAGCAAGGTAAAAGTAGCGATTTACTCAAGAAATTAAATGCAGTGGCTCATATATGTTCAATTTTGTATTTGATCTAATCATAAAGTTGATTAAGTCAGAAATGAGCCTAAAACGGTCGATTTTTGCTTTAATTCAAATTATTAATTCACTTGCAGCGTCACCAAAGCAAACTAAAAACATTACTTCAAAGTGATTTTACCAAACTGTATTTAAATACAGCTTGGTGTTAACGCCCCTATATTCAGGAAAATGCGCAAATCGCGCATTTTTGCCTATTAAAAACTGTGAGATTTATTTATAAGTACTTTAGCTAGCAAAGATTTATTAAATTTGTTATTAATAGTGAAAATATCAAAGTGCGCGATACTTGAGCAGAAAAATGCGCAAATCGCGCGGTATTAAGCGTTATGTTTTAAGGAAGGTATGAGACCAGACGAAGTCTTTGTGATGAATTCAATCGTTGAAAAATTTGGAGGAAACTTCACCGAAGGAGAAGATCCACCAGATGCATACTTACAATTGAACGGAAAAAGTATTGCGGTAGAAATAACTCAATTGGTACAGCAAGTTCAAAACGGTAAAGGTGAAATGGTTTCAAGGCATGCTCATGACCGACCTGCAATGACTCTTTCTGATGAATTGGATCGGCAAATGAAAAATGATATCACAGAGGGTAAGTGCGTTTTTCTTGTCTTGGGTGCCCCTATTAATAATATAAGAAAAACAAAAAGTGAGCTAAAAAAAGAAATATTAAATCAGCTTAAGTCTGGTGTTGTTAAACAAGATTTAGTTATTGAAAATAATAGAATTTCAATAAATATTTATGATGGTGATAGAGGATCTGGCAAAAAGATAATTAGTGCCATAGCTAACAGGTACTCAGACGCTAATATACTTAGCAATACTATGAACATGTTGAGTGATCGTATTACGTCTAAATTAAAAAAGTGCGAGGCGAAATCATATAAAGGTGAGTATTGGCTAGCTTTACTTAATGATTATTGGGTAGCAGATATCGATTCTTATAAGCTGGCTTACAGCAAATTAAATATTCAGCATGATTTTAATAAAATACTACTTGTTGATAGTTATGGGCAAGTAGAGTGCATTTAAAACATAACAAACCAAGTCAACGGAAAAGCACTCACTGGCTGCGCCAAAACGTTCGCGTTTTCCGCTGCTTGGGGCGTTATCTGCATCACGGAATCATCACATGTTGAAACTGATAGTTAAATTGGTCTTTGGGGTTTTTGGTTTGTTAATGCTGGTCGTCATAGTAAATGAGTCCGAATACAGAGAGCCAAAGCATGTATTGTCACTTATCTTAGGGTTTGGTGTATTTGTTTATGCAGCTATAGATCTATGGGAATTCATAAAAAGTAAGAAAGAAAATGGTCTTAAAGTTAAGTCTGACGCTGAAAAGCGCATGCGCGATATTCAATTTGATTTCGCTAACAATTACTTTCTAGTACTTGCAAAGCTAGGCGTTGTTGAGGATAAGTCAGAAGTTACATATGAGTGGATATATAGCATTTCTAAAAATACTAATGAAAAAGAAAAAATAACAGCTAATGAAAACCATCCAATAATAGACTCTTTAGAAGAGTTTTCAGGCTTGTATGAACAACACAGATAACAAACGGCTGCACCGGGCGTTGGTATTTTGCTCAGCGAACATATTTATATGGATATTTCGACAATGTTTAAGAATTTATTCACCAAGAGTACAAAATTTGACGGCATCAGGCCGATAAACATTTATTTCATGCGGCTGATTTATGTCTTAATGTTTTTTGTGCTAGGTAAGGACGTCTGGGGCTACATACTGTCTTATTCGGGCGCCTGGGAAGAAAACGAGGCCGTGGCATGGAGTGTGTGGGCTGCATTTTCAGCCTTAGCGCTGTTGGGGATATTCAGAACAGTTGAAATGATACCCATTCTTTTACTTGAAATTTTCTATAAAGTGCTCTGGCTAATTTTGGTGGTGTATCCACTCTGGCAATCTAATGAACTTGTAGGTTCAGGCATTGAAGAAACCGCTTTTGCATTTGCACTGGTTTTGTTGCCAATTTTAGCAATGCCTTGGGGCTATGTTTTTAAACGATATATCCTCGGTAAGAAAAATGCCTAACAAGCGCATTAAGCACGGGACTGTTACAGTTTTATCAGTTCCGCTTCGCGATTTTAGCCAACAATCTTTTGCCGGTTAATTAGGCGTAACTTTTACAAGGAGAGTTTGTGCGCATTCTAAAAGTAAGTTTAATTTTATTCCTGTTATCATTAATGTCTTCTTTTCTATTTTTTAAGAAAGAAGCTATAGCGTGCGAAGCTGTAACTTTAATTGGTTTTGAAGAGATATACTCTAATGTATATTCGGATTCTAGCTTAACCAATGAACAACTTTCGTTACTGCACAACACAATTAATCAAGCTTATGATCGGGTAGAACAGATATATGGTGTGACAAAGTCCTCTCCTCGAATAATCGCTACGAATAGTCTTGAATATACTAAATTTGGACTAAACCCTACAGGTATGCAGAACACTGGGTTCTTTAGAGAATGTATTTTCTTAGGTCCTAAAGGCTTAAATGTTGATGTTATTGCTCATGAACTTGTGCACGCTGAGGTGAGGTATAGAACAAACTTTTTTGTTGAATATACTGAATTACCCGCTTGGTTTATCGAAGGCACAGCGATTAAAGTAGATTATCGGACACCTTTTCAAATTGAGAACATTAAAGTATCAAAAGATGACGTAGAGCAAATCAAATCGGTGTTCTTTCTTCATAATTTCCCTAATACCAGTGTTAAATCATATCAAGCTTCAAGAATAGCGATTGAAGCTTTAGATCCAAAAGCCCTTTATTGGGGCTTGGAACGATTAAATAACGGTGGTAAATTCGAAGAAGTCTTTGGATTGTAAAACTAACAAGCAAATATTCTTTCACGTCCGTTTTTCGAATATAGCAACAAAGTGGAGCCTAAAGCGGTTATTACTTACGAGTCAAAGTCATCTCAACTGGCGACCACTTAAATTCGAAAGTTGCCATAAGGCCGAAGGTAAATCCAACTTTGATATTTTGCACTCTGTGGCTTACGGTCAATACCGCCTTTTTTTAATTATCTTCCTCTTAATAAATACACTAAAAGAAAAACTAAGGGAACAGTACCCATTATTTCTGAACTCTTTTTTTTGTGAATTTTTTTGCGGAGATTAGTCCAAAGCCGGTATCTTTAATACGTCTTAAATATGTTAAAGCACTCTGTTAGAATAACGGCCTATTGATTAAAGAATACCGAGACAGCATGTCAGAATTTAAAGCGTTTGCACTTTTAGGGTCAATTATTGACCGCGTTAATCTTAAAGGCTATACACAGCCGACACCGATCCAAAAAGAATGTATCCCAGTGCTTATTAAAGGCAATGACCTTCTCGGTATCGCGCAAACGGGAACCGGAAAAACGGCGGCGTTTTCATTACCGATTATCAATAAATTTGGCCAAAATAAAATTGACATCAAAGCCAAGAGTACACGTTCGCTCATACTAACGCCCACACGTGAGCTTGCTTCGCAAATAATGCAAAACATTGATGACTACTCTGATGGTTTAGGGCTTAAAACTAAGGTTGTTTATGGTGGTGTAGGAAGACAAGCGCAAGTTGACGCTATCGCACTTGGACTTGATATTTTAGTGGCCACCCCTGGCAGGTTATTGGATTTAATTGAAACCGGTGATATAAATTTTGCGGCCTTAGAAGTATTTGTATTAGATGAAGCAGATACAATGCTTGATATGGGGTTCTTTAACGATGTTCAAACCATCATATCTAAACTGCCAAAGCAGCGACAAACACTGTTATTTTCAGCCACTATGCCAACTGAAATTGAGATACTTGCACAAGCCATATTAACTAGTCCAACAAAAGTTCAAATTGCTGCAGAAACGGTTACTATCGACTTAGTTAATCAAAGCGTATACCACCTTGATAAATCAAATAAAGTACCTTTACTGTTTAATATCTTAGAAAACCCTGACTTTGAAAAAGTGCTTATCTTTTGTAAAACAAAGTATGGCGCTGATATTATTGTTAAAGCACTAGAAAATGCATCAATAACTGCCGCTAGCCTTCACAGTGGTAAAACACAAGCCGTTAGGGAGCAAGCGTTACAAAACTTTAAAGAGTCGACTTTAAGAGTATTAGTAGCAACAGATGTTGCTGCCCGTGGCATTGATGTTGATAATATTACCTTAGTCATTAACTATAACCTTCCTGAAGATCCAAGAAACTACATACACCGTATAGGAAGAACTGCTCGTGCTGGAAAAAGCGGCATGGCTATATCATTTGCCGTAGAAAATGATATGAGGCAATTAACCAATATTGAAAATAGTATTGGGCAAGTCATTCCTGTTGTTACAGAGCAGTCTTTTCATAAAGAGTTTTCAAAAGCGCCTATACAAACTAAGAAAAAGAAACCAGTTAAAAAAAACAATAGAACCAGAACAAAGAGAAAATAAGACCAAGCATTAATTAGCCAACTCAAGGTTTACAGCGGGGTTACCAATACCACCTCTTCTGGCGTTGCGTTGGCGTGTTTTTCTGTCTGGTAAAGCTAATTACACTGGGGCAAGTCATGAACATCAGCGTGGTTGGCTTGCAGATAAACACCATACGTTAGTGATATGTTAGATTGATAACTGTGCGTATGCCTTATCTATTTGAAAGGAATGCCCCATATGGCGCTATTTATTGATGGGCAATAAGCTAATTGATCTTTAGTCGGATAAAACGACAACGTTGATTCGTTCTCCCAGAGCCTGAAACAGTCGTTTTTTTGCTTTAATTCAACTTAATAATTAATTTACAGCGCAACCATAGCAGACTAAAAACATTACTTTAAAGTAATTTGAAAAAACTGTATGTGAATACAGCTTGGTTGTAGCGCCGCTATATTCAGGAAAATGCACAAATCGCGCATTTTTGTCTATTAAAAATAGTAAGATTTATTTATAAGTGCTTTAGCTAGCAAAGATTTATTAAATTTGATATTAATAGTGGCATTATAAAAGTGCGCGATACTTGAGCAGGAAAATGCGCAAATCGCGCACTATTAAATTGTTAGGCATCTAGGAGTATTATCGAACATGGATGATAATCAATTCATAGTAGAAATGGTGAGTAATTTAGCTTGGCCAATAGTTGTGGTCGTGAGTGTATTTCTAGTCAAAGATAAATTAAAAAGTTTATTTGGTGGTGGTGTTAAATCTGCCAAATATGGTGATAAAGAGATCCACTTTTTTGATGGCCAACAAACCACCAAAGCGACTCCTTCTGAACAACAAGACCTGAAACATTTGATACCAGAAGATCCAACAGGTCTCCGAGACGAAATAGACCAACGTATTCGTGGTCAACTTTCCCAAATAAATACAGACGAAGAAAAAATAGATGTTTTAGTTAAAAATTTAGCTCAACAACAATTAACTTCTGCGTTTGAAAAAGTGTATTACTATATATTTGGTTCTCAAATTAGACTTCTTGAGTTTCTATCTGTTCAGGAGTCAGGGACTTCTGAAACGACAGATATTTTACCTTTTTTTGAAGAGTTCAAAAAAAGTAACCCTGAATCCTTAGCTGAAGCAAAACTATCGGATTATTTAAACTTCTTTGTTTCATGGGGCTTATTGCAGTGTGGCGACAATCAGTACACTATTAC
This sequence comes from Cognaticolwellia sp., assembly GCA_041616855.1. Lineage (GTDB taxonomy): Bacteria > Pseudomonadota > Gammaproteobacteria > Enterobacterales > Alteromonadaceae > Cognaticolwellia. The sequence goes on from JBFJQB010000075.1 coordinate 11,655, forward strand.
TAAGCAAGGACGAGCGTTTTTAACTTATATTACTGCGATGCAGTTAAATAAAAACAAGGCAATGTAAAGATGCCTAACAAGCTGTTAAACAAGGACAAAAAACAGTTGGCTGTTTTCGTTCCTCAACATTTTAGCCAACAATTTTTTGCCTGTTAACAGGACGTTAGAGGTTTTTCAGGATGAGATTAAACGGTTGGCAAAGGTTATGGATTTTAACTTCTATTATTTTCCTGTTTTTTACTGGCGGCTACGTAATCTCGAGCTTAGTTGAGCCAACTAATATTTATCATTCTGATTCTTTTTATTCTTCAATGTCTGAGAAAAACTATTCGATGTTAGTGTTTGCTAAAATTGAATCAAGAAGAAAGCCTCAAATAGAAGCAAAACTAAATGAAGCAAAAAAAAGAGGAATTGTCGTCGAAGCTGAAATGGCAAATGGGCATACCTTAATCTTTAAAAAGAAAGACACAGAAGAAGATATTGCAATTGCGGCTAAAGACTATTGGAAAGTAATTGAGAGCGTCTCAAAAAATAGAAACAGCGAATTAATTAAAAATGCAATTTTCATCTATCTAGCAATAACTTCTGTAATATATATTTTCGGTTGGTTAATTGCTTGGGTAATTCGTGGATTTAAGCCTCAAGCAACAAACCTCTAACAAGAATTTAAAGCGGGACTGTGAAGTTCCCCCACTTTAGTGGACACCTCCTTATAACATTGAGGAGGCTACAATGCCCACATCAAAACAACATAGCCACACCGTTCGCTTTAGATCACTAGCTGGCCTTGAGCTTAAATAAAGAGTTATTTTTGAAATTTGAAGCCCAAGTGCTGACTAATCCAAATTAAACAAACAAGTCTAAATGGGGCTTACCCTCTTTATCTCTGGTAATACCGTCTTTATTTTCATCGCTATCATCAAAGATATCAACATGCTGTCCAGTATTATCCGCAGGCACCGGACTCGCTTCAATATTATCAGCGGCACTATCTTTGTGCCCTTCTTCCTTACTAGGTTCTCTATCGGACGACTTTTTATAATAATATTCGTGATCTTCTAACCCCTGCACATCATCAGAAACCCCATGACTAGCCGCCGACTTTGCCAAGGCTTTAACCTTTA
>JBFJQB010000076.1:0-12732 GCA_041616855.1 Cognaticolwellia sp.
GAAATTAAAAAAGCCATGGCACTGGCACCGAGAAATATTGAACGTAATAAAAAGTCATGGGATTTAGCGCGTTTAACCCATGATCATAAAGGGCAATATGTCGCTACGCGAAATATCGCTGAACAAGCAAAAAACTCTATTCACGACTCACCAGAGTTGTTACTTAATGTGATCAGATCGGGTATCGATTTAGCCTGTGCAACCCCTGATGAAAGTGCCAATGAGATATTGCTACAGACGGATCGTTATATCAAGCAATTTGAACATGACTGTAAAGACTCTAGTTTTTTTAAACAGCAATTGTTAGTCGTAAAAGCGAGGTTGCATAATGTTCGTAATGAACAAGCAAAAGCGACAAAATTGGTTGAAAACCACATGTCACTTAAACCTAGTACGGTTGTTGAGGATAATTTAGATCGCGTAAAAGTATTACATGAGCTGGGCATGCGTGAAGATGCGATAACGTTACTGGAAGCGATTAACAATCAAATATCTGGTGATTCACTTAATAGCCAAGTGGTCAGGCGCTATATTGCACAAGAAACTGAAATGCGTGAAGATATACACTTTACCGCCAAAGAACTTAATACCATGGCGGTTGAGCATTTTCAGAAAAATCGATTACTGCCAGCACTTGATGCGATTGAACAAGCATTAAAATTAAACCCGCGTAACGTAAAGCTGTTGTTTAGCAAATTAAAAATACTGATAAAAATTAAGCAAGATGAGCAGCACACCCCTGAAAACCTAGCATCTGCAGAAGAGGTTATTGCAGAGCTACTCAAGCAAAACCTCGAAGGTAAAAGTCTAGCTGCCTTTGAAGACTTAGCACAGAAATGGCAACAATTAACTAAAGACGATTAGCTGGATCTTAGGCATCGCGGGGCATACCTTTTTCAACCGAGCGAATTAACCGAGCGGTTAAGCGTAAGTTTGGCTCTGAAGTTAATGCTTGTTGTTTTAATTTTTGTTGCGCCAAAGCCCATTCAATATGCTCAACAACCATTGGGGCAGAGCTAGTGGTTTTATCCGTTAAGGCCTTAACATTACGCGCTGAATATTCAGCATTACCGAGCGCAACGGCAATATTGCGCTGCCAGCATTGAAAACCAATTCGACGAATAGGAGAGCCTTCGGTTTTACGTAAAAAAGTTTCTTCATCCCAAGAAAATAACTCTAACAACGCGATATTATCTAAGTTATTTCTAGGTTTAAAGTCATCTTCACAGCCAAGTTTTGCAAACTTATTCCACGGGCAAATTAATTGACAATCATCGCAACCATAAATTCTATTCCCCATTAACGGTCGAAACTCTACCGGAATTGCATCCCGTAACTCTATTGTCAGGTAGGAAATACAGCGCCTTGCATCGACCACATATGGTTCAACGATAGCTTGAGTCGGACAAATTTTGATACATGCCACGCAGCTGCCGCAGTCATTTTCCGCTTTTTTATCAGTATACAAAGGGATATCAACTAAAAGTTCGCCGAGAAAAAACCATGACCCTGCTTGTTTATTGATAAGTAGTGAGTGCTTGCCAACCCATCCTAGTCCGGATTTTTCTGCTAGAGGTCTTTCCAATATTGGCGCTGAATCAACAAAAGGGCGGTAATTAAAGTTTTCACAATGAGCTTTAATTTTTTCGCCTAATTGCTTCAAACGTTTACGCATTAATTTGTGATAATCTCTGCCGAGTGCATAACGGCTGATATAGGCGTGTTCTTTGTTCTTTAAAATACGGGCAAACTTAGCGTCAGCAGGTAAGTAATCCATACGCACGCTGATGACATTGAGCGTACCCTCCACCAACTCCTTTGCTCTAGCACGCATTAAGCCATGACGCGCCATATAATCCATATTGCCATGGTAATTATTATCTAACCAACGCGTTAAAGCCCCTTCGTGCTCAGATAAGTCAACATCGCTGACCCCTACTTGTGAAAAGCCAAGTTCTTGACCCCAAAGCTTGATTTTTTCTGTTAAATCTCGATAGTTAATAGCAGGTGTAGTCATGGTAGCCGAATGTTTAACGATAAAGGTGGTATTGCAAGTGTCGACAAGTTTAACACACCAAGCTTATAAGGTTAATCAACTACAGCGCTATGAAGCGGATGCAGCGCAAGCGCTTGGTATCACCTTATTTGAACTGATGCAGAGAGCAGGTGAAGCTGTATTTCGTCAAATGTCGCAACACTTCCCCGAAGCTAACAAGTTACTGATTGTTTGCGGCAAAGGTAACAATGGTGGTGACGGTTACATTATTGCAAAATTAGCTCAGCAAGCAGGGCTGCAAGTCAGTGTGTTAATTAATGCTGCACGCGATGATATAACAGGAGATGCAAAACAAGCACTGATACTGCTTGAAGCAACTTCAGTACAGCTGGAATTTTGCCAATCAACACAGGCAACGATGATGGGCGTAGAAACGTTTCACGGCGACCTTATTATTGACTGCCTATTCGGTATTGGCTTTAGTGGGGTATTATCGCCGGCACTGTCGCAATTAATTACCCAAATAAATAACCAACGTTGCTCGCGTATCTCAGTGGATGTGCCATCAGGGCTGAATGCTGATTTAGGCACGCCATCGCCTGTTGCGATTGAAGCGGATTTAACCGTGACGCTAATCGCCTACAAACAAGGTTTGTTAACGGGACAAGCGGCAAATTATGTTGGCAATTTGCAGCTAGAAACTTTAGGGGGTAACCAAGCCATAGCGCAATTAACCGCAGCGTCATGTTTTCGCCAAGATGTGAATACTTTACCTGCGGTTAGAAAAAGAGCCACATGTAGTCATAAAGGTACTATTGGCATGTTGTTAGCTGTTGGCGGATTTCACGCTTTTACTGGTGCTATTTGTTTAGCCGCACAAACTGCTTTGCGCTCAGGTGCGTCATTGGTCAGTGTTTGTTGCCATGAACAATCACGCGCTGTTTTGCTGACACGACAACCGGAGCTTATGGTGGTGGCAAATTCGGCAAAAGCCTTGCAGGCATGGTCGGGGATGCAAAAATCAAAAGTCATTATCCTCGGCCCTGGGCTTGGGCAAACAATGTGGTCGCAAACATTATTTGATGTTGTTATTACTTACCCACAGCCGAAAGTGGTTGATGCCGATGCTTTAAGGTTGCTGGCTGTCAAGCCGATAAAAACTGAGCACTGGGTATTAACGCCTCACTCAGGTGAGGCCGCCGCTTTATTAGCTTGTTCGATAACCGAAATTGAAGCTGACCGTTTTTCAGCCGTGAAAAAAATAGCCCAGCAATATGGTGGTATTTGTGTGTTAAAAGGCGCTGGCACCTTAATTTCTGACGGCGATATAGTTTGGGTTAACCCTACCGGTAACCCCGGTATGGCGAGCGGTGGTATGGGAGATGTATTAACGGGTCTTATCGGTGCATTGGTCTTGCAAATGCCAGATTTATTCAGCGCCGCACGCTTAGGTGTCTATATTCATGGCCGTGCAGCTGATATTATTGCAAATAAACACGGAGAAATCGGTATACTAGCGAGCGATTTACTCCCCGTAATTCAGCGGCTAATTAACAGCGAATGCTATTAATTAGCTAATAGATGCGATACTTTAGAAGTACTAACGAAACGATGAATGATGTTGTGACAAAACAAACTTTTATATTAGCGGATGAATTGGCAACAATCGCCTTAGGTAAACAATTAGCTGGTATTGTAAAAACAGAACTAAAACAAGGGGTTATTGTTTATTTGAACGGTGACCTTGGCGCAGGTAAAACCACCTTAACACGAGGGTTTGTCCAAGGTATGGGGCATGTTGGCAATGTAAAGAGCCCAACTTACACCTTAGTTGAACCCTATGATTTACAAGACTGGCAAGTATATCACTTTGATTTGTATCGCTTAGCAGATGCAGAAGAATTAGAGTATATGGGGATTCGGGATTACTTTAACAGCAACTGTTGCAGTTTTATTGAATGGCCTGAAAAAGGCGAGGGTATGCTAGCCGAACCAGATATGGTGATAGATTTAGCCTATCATGACGAGCAACGCCAAGTGTCATTGCAGGCCAAAACAGCATTAGGCGAACGTGTAATCGCAATTATGGCTAACAAAAGCGCCGAAAATAAATAGCTGGCTTGCTTACCCATTGCCTAGATTGCAAGCATGGTTAAGCAATATAATAAAAAATAACCAGCAGCGTAAGTTATTATGAGGTAATTAATTCAATGCGTTTTGTAAGAAAAATTACGGCTATTTTCATGCTCTGTCTAGGCTTGGCAAGTATTGCTAATGCCAGTAATAGAATTGAGAGTGTGCGGATATGGCCGGCGCCTGAAAATACCCGAATTGTTTTTGATCTTAGTGAAAAACCTGACTTTAAATACTTCTCGTTAAAATCTCCTCAACGGCTGGTTATTGATTTTAAAAATAGTAAAAATAAGGCGGCGTTAATGTCGGCCATCAAAGCCGATCGCCGAGTTAAAAAAATTCGTACTAGCACGCCAAAACATAAAGGTAGTACGCGCTTAGTTCTTGAGTTAGCAGATGATTATCGAGTTTCAGTTTTTCCATTGGCGCCTGCTGGGCAATATGGCGATCGACTGGTTATCGACCTTTATGATAAAGAAAGTCAACCGATTGCGACCCATGACAATAGCAAAGGCAAGCGTGATATTATTATTGCCATTGTTGCGGGACATGGTGGTGAAGACCCCGGTTCAATCGGTGCGGCTGGCACCTATGAAAAACGTATTACGTTAAAAATAGCTCAAAAACTTGCCAATTTAATTAATAAAAAACAGGGCTTTAAAGCGGTGATGATCCGCAGTGGCGACTATTATGTTAATCATGACCGCAAAACGGAGTTGGCGAGAAAATCTAAGGCAGACCTACTTATTTCTATTCATGCCGATGCCTTTACGTCATCACAACCTAGCGGTGCTTCAGTATTAGTGCAAGCAACACGTCGCGCCGATTCAGAATTTACCCGCTGGATAAAGAATCGAGAAAAAAACTCCGAGTTATTGGGTGGTGCGGGCGAAACTATTAAAAAAACCAAGGATAATAACTTAGCGATTGCATTAGCGGATATGAAAAAAGAATACACCATGGCCAGCAGCTATGATTTTGCCGAGCATGTTGTTAAACAGCTAAAAAAAGTCACAAAATTACATAAGAAAAAACCCGAACGTTTAAGCTTAGCGGTGTTGAAATCTTCAGATATTCCATCAGTATTAATTGAAACCGGTTTTATTTCGAATCCACAAGAAGAAAGGCGTTTAAATAATGCCAAACATCAGCAGAAGTTAGCGAAAGCTATATATACTGCGGTAGATGACTACTTTTCTCGTAATCCACCAGATGGCACGTTAATCGCTGCGACACGTATTCGAGAGCATCGAGTTAGCCGTGGCGAGTCGCTTTCTGTCGTTGCTCAGCGCTATAAAGTATCGATCAGGCAATTAAAATCAGCCAATAACCTCAAATCTAATGTGGTAAGAATTGGCCAAACCTTAAAAATTCCACAGGCAGATTAACTTTCGCATGACCATTGCAATACTACCCGCTCGCCTCGCTAACCAAATCGCCGCAGGTGAAGTGGTTGAGCGTCCAGCCTCCGTTGTTAAAGAATTAGTCGAAAATAGCATTGATGCGGGCGCGACAACCATTAAAATTGATATTGAAAAAGGCGGTGCTAAGCGCATTCGTATTATCGACAATGGCAAGGGTATCGCGAAAGACGAGTTGGCGTTAGCCTTAAGTCGCCATGCCACCAGTAAAATTAAAGACCTCGATGATTTAGAAGCCATTAGCAGTTTGGGGTTTCGTGGTGAGGCGTTGGCCAGTATTAGCTCGGTCGCTCGTTTAACCTTAACTTCCAAACCGGAGGCGCAAGAGTCCGCCTGGCAAGCTAATGCTGAAGGCCGTGATATGGCGGTGTCAGTAAAACCCGCGGCTCACCCCAACGGTACCACCATTGATGTCAGTGATTTATTCTTTAATACGCCGGCGAGGCGAAAGTTTTTACGCACGGAAAAAACAGAATTTACTCATATTGAAGAAGTGATCAAACGCATTGCCTTAGCCCATTTTGATATCAGCTTTGTGCTTAGCCATAATCACAAGGTGGTTAAGCAGTTTCGTGTCGCTAATTCATCTATCCAGCGCAATAAACGTGTAGCACAAGTTTGTGGGCAAAAGTTTATAGATCATGCCGTCGAAGTGGATTGCCAGCATGATGGGCTTCATTTGCATGGTTGGATTGCCCAGCCGAGCTTTTTCCGCAATCAAAATGATCTGTGCTATAGCTATGTTAACGAGCGAATGATGCGAGACAAATTGATTAATCACGCCATCCGTCAAGCTTATGCTGACTTATTACCCAGCGATAGTTACCCAGCCTTTGTGTTGTTTTTAAAGCTCGACTTTCGAGACGTTGATGTCAATGTACATCCAGCAAAACATGAAGTGCGTTTTCACCAAGGGCGTTATGTTCATGATTTTATTTACTCGGTATGTCATCGGGCTTTACAAAATGAGCTTGAACTTAATGTTGATAATAGCACCGGCGAAATTATTCACCCCGAGCACGGTAGTGGCACTGAACATAGAGCTGCGGTGCAGGATAATAGTTTTGTCACGCCATTGCGAACCCGTATGCATACTCAACAGCTAGATAACCCTAATGTGGAGGTTAGTCATCATAATGCTGGGCCGCGAAACAATTTTGCTAGTAGCGCGAGCCAGCATTATTCAGCAAAAATTAATCCGCAGGCGACTAAAGCCTACAGTGATTTAATGACGCCGTTAGCACTTGATGCACAAGTAAAAGAGCCTGAATTAACCCAAGCAATGTCGAGCTCAGTAGCAACCGAGCCTGCAACGTCAACAGGAAACGCATCTGCAACTCAGGATGAATTAGCTGAGCAAACAAAAATTTTATTTTGGCAAGCACCGCATTATTTAGTTTTTCAACAACAGCAAGCGCTGCGCCTGTTGTCAGTGAAGAAGCTGAATTTATTGTTACGGTTGCAAACTATCAAGCAACGCTGGCATGAATCGTTAGTAAGTCAGCCGTTATTGTTACCAATAAAAATTACGGTCAGTGAAAAAATTGCTAAATTTGTAGAAATAAATTCCGAGCAATTTCAACATATTGGTATGGATATCCGTCCGATAAATGCTAGCACCTTGCAAATTCGTGCATTTCCAGCATTACTAAGAAACAAAGATGTCGCTAATAGTTTTGATAAATTAATGAGTCAGTTAGATGTTGAAAAGAGCGATAAAGTGCATGAAGAAATTGATTGGCAAATGGCCTTAGCCTCATTGATGTTAAGTGAGGAAAACAGTCAAGCGTATGCATTACAAGTCTGGCGAAATGCCCAAAGTCATTTTAATTGTCAATTTGACCAGCAACTACGCTTGAATTCTGTCGAAGTTGACCTCACATCTTCTATAAATCTGTTAGAGTAAAATATTATCAGCATGACGAACGAGGCTAACATACAGCAGACTCAGGACATTGATACAAAACAGCCGCCGGTGATTTGTTTAATGGGACCAACGGCATCAGGTAAAACGGCCTTAGCAATGGCGTTATCTGATGCGCTGCCCTGTGACATTATTAGTGTTGATTCAGCGTTAGTATTTAAGAGCATGGATATTGGTACGGCTAAGCCTACAGCGCAGGAATTAGCTGCATACCCACACCAATTAATTGATATTAGAGATCCAAGCGAAAGCTACTCTGCCGCTGATTTTTGCCAAGATGCGCTGAAAGCTATTGCAATCAGTCGCGAAAAAGGTCGTATCCCTTTGTTGGTCGGCGGTACTATGATGTACTTTAAAAGCTTAATTGATGGTATTTCGCCATTGCCGGAAGCGGATCAAAACATCAGAGAGGCGATAGCATCAGAGGCAGCTGAGAAAGGTTGGCTTGCCATGCACGAGCAATTACAGGGTTTTGACCCGGTATCTGCAGAGCGTATTCACCCTAATGATCCGCAGCGTCTTGCACGCGCTATAGAGGTATACCGAAAAACAGGTAATACTTTGACACAATTGACGCAAATAAAAGGTGATAAAGTTAGCGGAAATGTTTTACAGTTTGCTATCGCACCAAAAGAACGCAGTGATTTGCACGCGCGTATCGAGTTGCGTTTTAAGCAAATGATAGCGCAAGACTTTAAACAAGAAGTTGTGGCGTTGAAACAAAGAGGCGATCTGCATCTTGATCTACCGTCTATGCGTTGTGTTGGCTATCGACAAATGTGGCAACATTTAGCGGGTGACTTTGACCATGATGACATGGTATTTAAAGGTATTTGTGCCACGCGACAGTTAGCGAAAAGGCAGTTGACTTGGTTACGAAGTTGGCAAAACTTACACTGGCTAGATATGGAAGATGAAAATAATTTAAAAGTAATTTTGTCGGCAGTAAGCAAACTTTAAACATTGATGTATAATTAAAATAGTTGTGCATTAACCAGCTAGATTTATTGAATAATTTTTAAAAATTGAAACGAAAATTTAACTTACTAACAATAACAAAAGGGGCCAAATAATGGCAAAGGGGCAATCTTTACAAGACCCATTTTTGAATGCGTTACGTCGTGATCGTATTCCAGTAGCAATTTACTTAGTTAATGGCATAAAACTACAAGGGCAAGTAGAGTCATTTGATCAGTTTGTAATTCTACTTAAAAATACCGTGAGTCAAATGGTATATAAACACGCTATCTCAACGGTAGTACCTTCGCGCGCAGTTTCTACTATGCCTGCGCCGCAAGCTAACCAAACAGATTTTAATCAGGATTTAGAAGATTAATGCAAAAAGCTAGTATTGTGTGGAGTCGCTCATTTGTTTGATAGGTATCAAGCAGGTGAGCAGGCGATACTTGTTCATTTAGATTTCCCTGATGATAACACCCGCGAAGATCTGCAAGAGTTCGAAATGCTTGTAGACTCTGCAGGTATTACTGCGTTAAATACCATTACAGGTAAACGCAGTACCCCGCATCCGAAATATTTTGTTGGTACGGGTAAGGCGCAAGAAGTCGCCGATGCCGTCAAGCTGTACGATGCTAATATTGTGTTGTTTAATCATAGCTTAGCGCCATCACAGGAAAAAAATATTGAAGCCCTGTGCCAGTGTCGAGTGGTTGATCGCACCACCTTAATTTTAGATATTTTTGCCCAAAGAGCGCGAACCCATGAAGGCAAGTTGCAAGTTGAATTAGCGCAATTACGCCATATCAGTACCCGACTCATCCGTGGTTGGACTCACTTAGAGCGCCAAAAAGGTGGTATTGGTTTACGGGGACCGGGCGAAACACAGCTAGAAACGGATCGACGTCTATTACGTGAACGTATGGTCAATATTCGCAAACGCTTAGCAAAAGTTGAAAAGCAGAGACAACAAGGGCGTCGTGCAAGAAATAGAGCCGAGATCCCAACTGTATCTTTAGTCGGTTATACCAACGCGGGTAAATCAACACTCTTTAATCGCATTACACAGGCTGATGTTTACGCAGCCGATCAATTATTTGCCACCTTAGATCCAACGCTACGAAAGATTGAAGTAGAGGACGTTGGGCGTGTGATCCTTGCTGATACTGTTGGCTTTATTAGACACTTGCCACATGATTTAGTGGCGGCATTTAAAGCCACGTTAACGGAAACAAGGGAGGCAGAGTTGCTACTGCATGTTATTGATATTGCAGATGAACGCCGTAATGAAAACATTGAACAAGTAGAAGAAGTTTTAAAAGAGATTGAAGCAGGCGATGTCCAACAATTATTAATTTGTAATAAAATCGATCGCTTAGATGATGTTGAACCCAGAATAGATCGTGACGAGCATGGTCAGCCTATTCGTGTTTGGCTCTCTGCCCAGCAAGGTATTGGCATTGAGCTTTTATTTGAGGCACTGGCAGAGCGATTAGGCAAACAAATTATCAAACATGTGCTGTGTTTACCGCCGAGTGCAGGTAAACTACGCGGTCAACTTTACCAGTTAGATTGTATTACAGATGAACATTATGACGAGCAAGGTAATTGTCTAATAGACATAAAGTTACCTGTTCGAGAATGGAATCAATTACTAAAACAAGACGAAACAGAAATAGAGCACTTTATTCAAACTTAACAGACTGATATATTAGATTGTTTATATAACAGTTAGCGCATTCATTTTTTTATAGCGGAGATTACCATGGCTTGGAATGAACCGGGGAATAACGAAAAAGATCCCTGGAAAAATAAAGGTGGCAAAAACCAAGGTCCACCTGACTTAGACGATTTATTAAAAGATATCGGCAATAAATTTGGCGGTATTTTTGGTGGCAAAAATTCAGGGGGCGGATCTGGAAAAAGTTTTTCTAGTATCGGCATCATGGTATTGCTTATTGCTTCGATTTTGGTTTATGTCTTTGCTGGTTTTTATACCATTAAAGAGGCTGAAAAAGGCATTGTTTTACGCTTTGGTCAATATGCCGGTATGGTTGAACCGGGCTTGAGTTGGAAATGGACTTTTGTTGACCGTATTATTCCGGTTGATATGCAAACTACACGTAACTTACCATCTTCGGGCTTTATGCTAACAAAAGATGAAAACGTTGTGCGTGTTGAGATGCAAATTCAATATCGTGTTGTTGATGCGCGCAATTACATTTTTAGTGTCACTAATGCTGATGACAGTTTAAGCGAATCACTTGATAGTGCTTTACGTTACGTTATTGGTCACGCAAAAATGGATGACATTTTGACCAGTGGTCGTGAAGAAGTGCGTCAATCAGTATGGAAAGAGCTAGAGAAAATCATTGAACCGTATAACTTAGGTTTAATTATTGTTGATGTTAACTTTAAAGACGCACGTCCTCCAGAGGAAGTTAAAGACGCTTTTGATGATGCTATTTCAGCACAAGAAGATGAAGTACGTTTCTTACGTGAAGCAGAAGCCTATGCCCGTGGTATTGAACCGCGTGCCCGTGGTCGTGTTAAGCGTTTAGAGCAAGAAGCATTAGCTTATAAAGCGCAAATTTTACTCGACGCTGAAGGTGACGTGGCTCGTTTCAATAAGTTACTGCCTGAATATCAAGCAGCGCCTGAAGTGACTCGTCAACGTATGTATTTAACGGCGATGGAAAATGTTTACAGCAATACCAGCAAAGTGATGGTCGATGTTGATGGTGGTAATAACATGATTTACCTCCCATTAGACAAAATTATGCAACAACAGTCTGGTGGTCAACGCGTGATTCAACAATCATCACCAACGGTAACTCAGCCATCAAATAATAATAGTGCACCTGCAATATCCGGCCGTAATGACCGTTTCAATAATGGGAGAGATTAAGCCATGAAGAATTTTTTATTGGCAATCGTAGCCTTGATATTTGTACTTACTGTTTCTTCTGTTTTCGTGGTGTTTGAAGGCCAACGTGGCATTGTTTTTCAATTTTCAAAAATTAAACGTGACGGTGATACCGGCGATATGAAAGTGTATGAACCAGGATTACACTTCAAATTTCCATTTATTAACACGGTTCGTAAAATTGATGCACGTATTCAAACATTAGATGAAGAGCCTGATCGTTTTGTCACTTCTGAAAAGAAAGATTTAATGGTCGACTCATTTGTTAAATGGCGTATCGTGGATTTTTCAACATACTACTTACGTACTTCAGGCTCCATTGAAAATGCTCGTGCCTTGTTGAAACAGAAGGTCAATAATGGTCTACGTACTGAAATTGGTACCCGTACTATTAAAGAAATCGTTTCTGGCGATCGTGATGACATCATGGCAAAAGCACTAGAGAGTGCAGCAAGTAGTCGTGAAGATTTAGGTATTGAAGTGATTGATGTTCGTATTAAAGCTATCAATCTACCAACGGAAGTGAGTAACTCAATCTATGAACGTATGCGTGCAGAACGTACTGCGGTAGCGAAAGAGCATCGTTCACAAGGTCAAGAGCAATCAGAAATTATTCGTGCAACCATTGACGCTAAAGTGACGGTAATGTTGGCGACTGCGCAGAAGAACGCACAAGAAATTCGTGGTGAAGGTGATGCCTTAGCTGCGAAAGTTTATGCAGATGCCTATAGTAAAGATGCTGAATTTTACAACTTTTTCCGTAGTTTAGAAGCCTATGAGAAGAGTTTCAGTTCTAAGAGCGATATTATGGTGGTTAAGCCTGATAGTGATTTCTTTAATTACCTAAAAAATGGTAAAAAAACGAAATAACCATAAGGTTAAGTTATAATTGAAAAGCCATGACACTGTCATGGCTTTTGTGTATTTATAGATAACCAAACTAAGTTCTTAACGTTAGCCTCTGGAAATTATCAGGAGAAAAAATGCTCTCTACACTTATAATGGCAGTGGCCATTGCGTTAATCATTGAAGGCCTGATCCCGGCGCTTTTTCCGAATAAATGGCGCGCCTACGTGTTAAAATTGGCCAACGAATCGGTGAGCGCTATTCGACAAGTTGGTATTTTTTTAGTGTTAATGGGCTTAGTGTTATTTTGGGCGATAAATTAATTTTCTTGCTAACTCTGCGCTGACAATGACTTTTTTTTAATCGCATTAAAAATCAACAATTATTACTTGGACTCAATATTGATATTTGATAGAATCCCCGCCTAATTTTCTTACCAATATGTGAACATGGGTAAAAACGTCGTAGTTCTAGGCACCCAATGGGGTGACGAAGGTAAAGGTAAAGTCGTCGACTTACTTACTGATAA
>JBFJQB010000077.1:0-12372 GCA_041616855.1 Cognaticolwellia sp.
CTTGCTAGAGCGGTATTTAGTTGAACAAGGATTTGTTGTTCGCAGTGCGGCAAACTCTGAGCAAATGGATAGATTACTCGAGCGTGAAAACTTTCATCTGTTAGTACTCGATTTAATGTTACCCGGCGAAGATGGTTTATCTATCTGTCGCCGTTTACGTCAAAACTCAAATGATATTCCTATTGTGATGTTAACCGCGAAAGGTGATGAGGTCGATCGTATCATTGGTTTAGAGCTTGGCGCTGACGATTATATGCCGAAACCCTTTAACCCGCGGGAATTATTAGCGCGCATTAAGGCGGTGTTACGACGTAGAGTTCAAGAGGCGCCAGGGGCACCGTCACAAGAAGAAAATGTGATTTCCTTCGGTGAATATCAGCTTAACCTTGCTACCCGTGAAATGCTTAAAGGTGATGTCAATATGCCATTGACGAGCGGAGAGTTTGCGGTGTTAAAAGCGCTGATCACACATCCTCGTGAGCCGTTATCGCGTGATAAGTTAATGAATTTAGCGCGTGGCAGAGACTATTCTGCTTTAGAGCGTAGTATTGATGTACAGGTCTCACGTTTGCGCCGGATGTTAGAAGAAGACCCAGCAAAACCTCGTTATATTCAAACTGTTTGGGGTTTAGGTTATGTCTTTGTTCCAGAAGGAAAATCTGTTGCCTAAGTTGTCTACAATGCATGGTGCAACGGCTGAGCTCAGTAGAAACCTATGAAAATATTGCCGCGTAGTGCTTTTGGCCAAACGGTGCTATTAATTGGCGTCTTGCTGTTAATTAATCAGGTGGTGTCGTTTATATCGATGTCGATATATATCATTCAACCTAATGCCCAACAAGTGAATCAGTTGTTAGCAAAGCAAGTACGGGTTGTTTTTATCGATATTGCAGATGAAGCGATCAGCCCAGCAATGGGGGAGGCGTTTCAGCGAGAAACCGGTATCGGTGTGTATCGCGAAGCCGCGGCAATGAAACTAGGCCTGCAAGATGCGGTGTATTACGCCTTTCGCTCTGATGAAATGTCTAGTCTATTGGGCGGCCCCGCGGAAGTAAGAATTTCACAAGGCGATGAGTACCTATTTTGGATCCGTCCACCACAAGCTCCTGATTACTGGGTCAAAATACCCATTAACGGTTTAGAGGAAGAAAACTTTTCGCCGCTTATCATCGTACTGATTATTTTAGGGGTTTTGAGTGTGATGGGGGGGTGGCTGTTTGTTCGACAACTGAATCGACCGCTCAGCGCATTACAACATGCGGCTCATGTTGTAGGACGCGGGGACTTTCCTGAGCCTCTAACTGAACGAGGTACTACAGAGATTGTTGCGGTAACTCGGGCGTTTAATCATATGTCTAAAGGCATTAAGCAACTCGAAGATGACCGAAATTTATTGATGGCAGGTATATCTCATGATTTGCGAACGCCCTTAACCCGGATTCGCTTAGCAACCGAAATGATTTCTCAACAAGATGAATTTTTAAAGGATGGTATTGAGGGTGACATTGATGATATGAACACCATCATAGATCAATTCATTGATTATATTCGTCATGATAGTAGAGACAAAGCTGAATTGGCTGACATTAATCTGCTGATCGACGAAGTCGTGCAGTCAGAGAGTATCTTAGGACGCGAAATTGTTTTTAATGCCGAACCGTTGCCAAAAATCCCATTACGATATGTCGCGATGAAGCGTGCGCTAGCAAATCTACTGCAAAATGCCTTACGTTACTCTGACGGTAAGGTTACAGTGACAACTTCACATGATAAACATAAGCATGAAATTTGTTTCTGTGTTTGTGATGAAGGCCCTGGCATCCCCGATGTTGATATTGAACGCTTGTTTCAACCTTTCACACAAGGAGATATAGCCCGTGGCACAGGAGGAAGCGGCTTAGGATTAGCGATAATTAAACGTATTGTTGATACTCATGGCGGACGAGTAGCTTTGTCGAATCGTTTAGCCGGAGGCTTAAAAGCTGAAGTTTGCTTACCTATGACGCACGACTAATTAAACGAAACCCGTTTACATAAATTATTATTTTAGAAAAACATTAATTTTTCAGCACTGCTAAGCAGCAATATTTGACATAAAAAAGCCGTCGTTTTCACGACGGCTTTTTAGTTGATGTTTTAGTCTAAAGATAGGGCGATGCGTTACACTTTAGGTCCGGCAGCAACTAGAGATTGACCGTTTTCAGTATCGGTAAATTTATCGAAGTTATTTACAAAGCGAGTGGCTAAGTCGGCAGCTTTTTCCTGCCATTGAGCCTGCTCGGTATATGTATCACGTGGGTCTAAAATACTGTCATCAACGCCTTCAATACTTGTTGGAATATCTAGGTTAAATAATGGCAGTACTTGAGTCTCTGCGTTATCAATGGAACCGTCTAAAATCGCATCGATTATTGCGCGTGTATCTTTAATGGAAATACGCTTACCTGTACCGTTCCAACCGGTATTCACTAAATAAGCTTCAGCACCCACAGCCTGCATACGCTTGCGCAACACTTCTGCATATTGGGTTGGGTGTAAACTTAAAAATGCGGCGCCAAAACAACTTGAAAACGTTGGTGTAGGCTCTGTAATACCTCGTTCAGTACCGGCAAGTTTCGCGGTAAAGCCCGATAAGAAGTAATATTCTGTTTGCGCGGGTGTTAATTTCGCTACCGGTGGCAATACACCGAATGCATCAGCCGTTAAGAAAATAACTTTTTTAGCATGACCAGCACGAGAAACGGGTTTGACGATATTATCGATGTGATGAATAGGGTATGAAACACGGGTGTTTTCAGTTTTTGAATTATCATCAAAATCAATCTGGCCTTTCTCGTTGACACTGACGTTTTCTAGTAGTGCGTCACGACGAATGGCGTTGTAAATGTCAGGTTCATTCTCTTTGCTCAAGTTGATAGTTTTTGCGTAACAACCACCTTCGAAGTTAAAGACACCGTTTTCATCCCAACCATGCTCATCATCACCAATTAGTTGACGTTTTGGATCCGTTGATAAGGTGGTTTTTCCGGTACCAGAAAGGCCAAAGAAAATCGCAGTATCGCCAGCTTCACCAACGTTTGCACTACAATGCATTGAAGCAATGCCTTGTAATGGTAAAAAGTAGTTCATCATTGAGAACATACCTTTTTTCATTTCGCCGCCATACCATGTACCCCCGATCAGTTGTACTTTTTCGGTTAAGTTAAATGCGACGAAATTTTCTGAATTTAAGCCTTGCTCTTGCCAGTTTGGATTGGTTGTTTTTGCGCCATTCATAACGACAAAGTCAGGTTCGTAATGCTCTAACTCAGCATCAGTAGGGCGAATGAACATGTTTTTAACGAAATGTGCTTGCCATGCGACTTCGGTAATAAAGCGAACTTTTAAGCGGGTAGCATCGTCAGCACCACAAAAGGTATCAACAACAAATAAACGTTTGCCAGATAATTGCTCGGTCACTAGCCCTTTCAAGCTAGCCCACGTTTCTTGCGTCATTGGCTTGTTGTCATTCTTACCTTGATCTGACCACCAAACACTATCACGCGTCGTATCATCACGAACAATATATTTATCTTTAGGTGAGCGACCAGTGAAAATTCCGGTGTCTACTGAAACAGCGCCGAGCTCTGTAACGACACCTTTGTCAAAACCTGAGAGATCAGATCTTGTTTCCTCAGCAAAAAGTAACTCATAAGACGGATTGTAAACTATCTCAGCAACATTTTTGATGCCGTATGAAGATAAATCGATTGAGTTTTCTAAAGCTGCCATTGCGAATTCGCTCCTAAAAGTATGACGATTTTTAATGATTAGTTTCGGTATTCCGATTGTGGGCGCCAATTTTAGGCGATCATTGAGTAAAACGAAAGTTTTTTTTCTTTCGTTGTGAAAGTTTTCATGGTGACTTTCATAAATTCTTAAAGGAAGATGTGGAGTATGACAACCATTAATCGTATGGAATAAAAAAAAACACTTACCACGTGCTTGTTATTTACATTTAAATCAATCGCTTAGGTTTTAGTTCTGGTTGACTGTTTGGTCAAGAAAATGCAGCGGTATTAGCCTTAAATAGATTATTAAAAATTTAATAGAAAGTGGTAAAAATTACGGTTGAAAACTATTTTACCACTCAGAGACTTATCTAACGAAACTTTATAACAACGATTGTTGAGCTTTTAGTAATGATGTATCTAGCGGTATACTTAAAACTGTGGCCGCTCAATGTTCGCTAGACTGTTAATCGAATATGTCTTCTGTGTTACTCTCTTCGATATTACTACCATCGAGAATTTCACTGCTGACGTCTTGACTAATATACTCAGTGGGTGCAGTACCTATTTCAAAATATTCAAACTGGCTTGATTTATCTGTTTTTGTGGTTAACTTTCCAGACGCTTTGTCAATGCGCACAGACATGAGTGCTGCGGGTTGCTCAAAAGGCTCAACAGGATACTCGGCTAATGCAACTTTCATAAAGTTAATCCAGGCAGGTTGTGCTGACTTAGCCCCGAATTCTTTGCCTGTTGTTTGCGCGTTAGTTAAGTTTTTATTATAAGTTGTTTGACCTAGGTTACGGCTAGGATCGTCAAAGCCTATCCATGAAGTCGTGACGAGTCTGCGACTGTAGCCAGAAAACCAAGCGTCCTTTGCCTGATTAGTGGTACCGGTTTTACCGGCAATATCTCGGCGTTTAAGTGCGCGTGCGCGATAGCCGGTACCTTGCCAATAAGGCTTTATATTCCAGTCTGCACCCCAAATAGCTGAGTTTAAGGCTTCGGTCATTAAAAATGCATTTTGTCTGCTAATGACTCGTTCAGCTTTGTTGAGCACTTGGTCTTTTAGTGGCTCAAATTCGATATCGTGAGTGCCAATTAGTGCATTGCTTGTCGCTGTATCATCATGACTGTTTGAAATCACTTCCTCACACTTGTCGCATGCGATAGCTGGATTGGCCTGAAATAACACATTACCGAAAGAATCTTCAATACGCTCAATTAAATAAGGTTTGATTAGAAATCCGCCATTGGCAAAGGTAGCAAAACCGGTTGCCACTTCTAAAGGTGTTAAAGATGCTGAGCCAAGCGCGAGCGATTCATTGCGCGGCAAGTCATCAGGATTAAAGCCAAAGGAAGCTAAATAAGGGATTATTTTGTCCAAACCTACATCCCTCAATAAACGCACAGCAATGACATTTTTCGATTGAGCTAATGCTAAGCGGAGCCTAATCTCGCCATTATAAATAGGTGGTGAATTTTTCGGTCGCCAGACCACACCTGAACTTCTATCCCATTGATTAATCGGGGCATCATTAACTATTGATGCCAAGGTATAGCCGCTGTCTAGTGCAGCAGAATAGATGAAAGGTTTTATATTCGAGCCGACTTGGCGTTTTGCTTGAGTGACGCGGTTAAACTGACTTTGCTCAAAACTAAAGCCGCCAACCGCAGCTTTTATGGCGCCATTATCTGTAGCTAAGGACACTAAGGCGGCGCTAACATCTGGCGACTGGCTAAGGCGATAGCCTGACTCTGTGGCAGTCACCATGATGACATCACCTAATTTAACAATATCACTAGCGCTAGTCGGTGGCGGGCCTTGTTTATCATCATTGATATAGGCTCGCGCCCAAGACATCCCTGGCCAATCGATTACGCCATCCGAGCCGTCTTTTAACCTGATGTGCGCAGAGTGTTCAAATACTTGGGTTACCACACCTGGCACAAGTGTTTGATAGCCATCTATTGGGGCGAGTGCAAGAGCTATTTCTTCGGCACTAATTGGCTCTAGCATCAATTTGCTAGCATCCGCTACTACCTCATCGGGTCTTAATGTATTTATTGGGCCACGATAACCATGGCGTTGATCATAAGCTAATATATTGTTTACTACGGCTTGCTTTGCGGCATTTTGTAACGTAGAAGTAACCGTAGTAAACACCTTGTAACCGCCAGTATATGCCGTGTCCTTACCGTAACGATCGATCATTTCCTGATGCGCCATCTCCGCAATATATGGAGCCGATAATTCAATTTCGGCGCCGTGTTTTTTAGCGGTAATTGGGGCTTTGTTTGCCACGGATAACTCTTGTGCATTGATATAGCCGGCGATGTACATTCTCTGTAATACAACGCTACGTCTTTGCAACGCTCGCTCTGGTCGACTAATCGGATTCATGGTCGAAGGTGCTTTAGGTAATCCTGCTAGTACCGCTATTTCTGCTAAGGTCAGTTCCTTAACGTCTTTACCGTAGTAAACCTGTGCAGCAGCGCCGAATCCGAAAGAGCGATGTCCCAAGGCTATTTTATTCATGTAGAGCGCAAGTATCTCGTCTTTAGTTAGCAAGTTCTCAATGTGGAAAGAAATAAATATTTCGCGAATTTTTCGCACATAGGTTTGTTCACGAGTCAGAAAAAAATTACGCGCAACTTGCATGGTGATGGTACTTGCGCCACCTTTATTCTGCCCCGTTAATTGTCCAAATATGGCTCGACCCATACCGATAGGGTCAACACCAAAATGAAGATAAAAGCGATCATCTTCTGTGGCTAATATTGCATTGATTAATTGTTGCGGCATTTCATCCAAGGTTAAGGGAATACGCTTTTTTTCACCAAATTGGGAAATAAGTTTGCCGTCGGCACTAAAAATTTGCATTGGCGTTTGCCATTGTAAATCTCGCAATGATTCGACACTGGGTAAACTTGAGCGCATTGATAAGTAAATTCCGACTAACGCCAAAATTCCGACAAATATCAATGCAACACCCGTTTTTAAAAGGTTTTTTATAGAAAACACAAAAAAAAGCTCAATAAAAGTTATAAAATTGACAGAATAGTACTAGTATATCCTGTAAAAGCATGTAATAAATGTATTTATACGAACTTTATACCTAATATTATTATAATAAAATGTTCTAGTAGGATTCTATGTTAAGTAGTTTATGGAAAAAAAAGACCTCGTTAATGGTTGGAATTGACATTGGTTCTCACTCTATTAAAGCTGTTTTACTGAACCAAAATGATACCGGATATGTTCTGGAAACTGTCGCTATTGAGCCGATGCCAAGAGGTGCAATTGTGGATAGGGAAATTCAGGACATCGATGCTGTTGGCAAGGTGGTGGCAAAAATACGTAAAAAAATCTCCTCGTCAATAGGTGAAGCTGCTTCTGCGGTATCTGGACAAACGGTCATCACAAAAATCATCTATATGGATGTTGCTTTAACTGAGCAAGAGTTAGCGAGTCAAATAGAAATTGAAGCTGATAGTTTAATACCATACCCACTTGATGAAGTAAGTTTAGATTTTGAGTCGCTCGATATTAACGAGTCAGATCCAAGTAAAATTAATGTTTTACTCAGTGCTGCTCGGACCGAGTCAGTTGAAGCAAGAGTTGCCGCGTTAGAGGCGGGAGGATTCGAAACTAAAGTAATTGATGTGGAATCCTATGCCATTAGTCGTGCTTATGATTTAACCTTAGGGCAACTGCCAGATGACGCGAAAGATAAAGTCATTGCTACCGTCGATCTGGGCGCGACCATGACGCTATTTTCTGTCACGGAAGCTGGCAATCACATATACAGTCGCGACCAATTATTTGGTGGTGAGCAGTATACTCGCTCAATTGTCTCTTATTATAATAAGTCTTTTGAAGAAGCCGAGTTAGCAAAGCTTACCAATGATTTACCACCGAATTACACTTTTGAAGTTTTAGCTCCTTTTCATACAATATTGGTACAACAAATTCGTCGTGCCATTCAGATGTTTTTGACCAGTAGCGGCAAAGAAAAAATTGATTACTTAGTTATTTCAGGTGGTAGTGCTTTAGTGGAAGGTGTAGAGCAACTGCTACAAGAAGAATTAGGTATCCATACTGTTATAGCGAACCCTTTTGTTGGTATGGAAATTTCAAATAGCATTAATCAAGAAGAGTTAACCAAAACAGCGCCGCGTTATATGGTGGCCGCTGGTTTAGCATTAAGGAGTTTTGTTCCATGGCATATATAAACCTATTACCATGGCGTGAAGAAGCCGAAAAAGCTAAACAACGAGAATATTTTACGGTCTTAACGGTAGTTGCCTTGGTCGCATTTTTCATTGTATTTTCAGTAAATCAATTTTATCAAATGCGTGTTGATGGCCAAAATGCTCGTAATCAGTTTTTAAAAAATGAAATTCAAATACTGGATGTACGAATTGCTAAGATACAGTCGCTTAATGAAAAGAAAAAAGAACTTGAAAAGCGCACCAGTGTGGTTGAACAACTGCAACGCAGTCGCAATGTCGGCACTCAAGTATTAGACGAAATAGCAAAAATTGTACCTAACGGTATTTACCTTACTCGTTTAGAAAAACAGGATAATAACTTAAATATCATCGGCAAAAGTGAATCTAATAACCACTTAGCTAATATGATTAGAGAAATTGAGAGTTCTGACTTATTTGAGGGAGCGATTCTCGAGTCGATAACGTCAAATGATGCTAAAAGTAAATTACTAAGTGATTTCAAAATGCGCGTTCGTATTAAAGGATTGATTAACTTAAACGCATCCACCGAAAAAGGAGCACCATAATGAACGTTAATTTAGCAGAATTTATGGAGCAATTTGATGGTCTAGAGCTCGACAATATTGGACAATGGCCGAAAGCGGCAAAAATTGTTTTATCTATATTTTTGGTTGTCTTAGTCTTAGGTTTGGGCTATGCGTTAATGATCAGTGATCAAATTAAACAACTTGAGCGTGTGACAGCTGAAGAGGCGACATTAAAGCAACAATATCAAGCTAAATATCATATCGCCGCTAATTTAGAATTATTTGAACAGCAAATGATTGAAGCAGAAGCAATGTTTGCCAATCAACTGAAAAGTTTACCTGAAAGTCATGAAACTCCTGGTTTATTAGATGATATTACTTTTGTCGGTACCACGACGGGGTTAGATTTTGTTAAATTGAATTGGCAGCCGGAAATAGAGCAAGAAATTTATATTGAGTTGCCTATCGATATTGAAGTATTAGGCTCATATCATGAATTTGGGCAATTCGTCAGCCGAATTGCTGGTTTGCCGCGTATTGTCACCTTGCATGATTTTGACATAAATTTACAAAAACAAGGCTCGGGAGAATTAAAGTTAAAGTTGCAAGCTAAAACCTATCGTTATCGGGAGGCAGACAAATAATGAAAAAATTCCTGCTATTGAATGTTGCACTGTTAACGGGGTGTTTTAGTGACACTGATGACTTGAAGGCACATATTGCCGATGTACAAGCCAATACAGCTAGTACGATAGCTCCGATGCCTGAAGCAACTGTTTTTGGTCATTTTGATTATTCCGCTGATGTACTGCGTAGTCCATTTGATGTACCGAAACCAGAGGCCATTCAAGAAAAAATTCAGCAAATGTCAGGCTGTTTAAGTCCAGATCCACGACGACGAAAACAGCCGTTAGAGAAGTTTTCACTAAGTGATTTAACCATGCGTGGCACATTGGGTGAATTAGGGGTTACTTGGGCATTGGTCGAAGCGTCTGATAACACCTTACACCGCGTGGCCGTTGGCAGTTATGTTGGTTTATATCATGGGAAAATCACCGCAGTAAATCAAGAGAACGTGAAAGTATTAGAGCTAATCCCAGATGGCACTGGCTGCTGGGTGGAACGTGAAACTGTCGTTGCCATGACGGAGACAAGTGCAGAGGGGCAAAGGAAGTAATGTTGCTATTAAATAAAATAAAAAACGATAATCTTATGATGAATTTTAAAAAAACCAAGTTAATCGCGGCCGCCTATTTATGTTTATTATCCACTTTTTCGTGGGCGAACGAACTAACGGGGATAACCTATAACACCATTCAAAATAATGAAATTGAATTGGTATTTGAGTTGTCAGATAAGATTGCTGTGCCACCGGAAGTAACCACTTCGATGACACCTGCTCAAGTTAAAATAACCTTTGATGCAGAGCAATTTGATCCAGCAATTGCAAAAACGTTGATTGAGCATGCCGGTGTAAAAGATGTTACCGTGCAAAAAATGGCGGGCAAAGTTGTTGCCAACGTTAATTTGCAGCAACTTTCAATTTTTGATGTTGTTCAAAAAGATAATACTTTTGCCTTAACGTTAAACACGGGACAGGTAAATAAGACCTTAACTCAGCTAATTCCGCTCGGACATGGTTTTATAAACCAGATTGATAATATTGACTTTAAACGTGGCCAGGAAAATGAGGCGCAACTCTTAGTTAAACTCATCGACAGTAAAGTGGCGGTAGATGTTAGCGACAAATTAGGTAAGCTTTATATCGAATTTCATAACACTGAAATTTTGGAAGATTTCATTTATAAATTAGATGTGACGGATTTTGGTACTATTGTAACGGGTATTGAAACTTTTAAAGAAGGTCGAAATGCACGTTTAGTTGTTGATATAGATGGCCAGTTTGAATATAAACATCAACAGTTTGATGATGTATTCTCATTAACAGTCAATACTAAAGAGCAAATAGATGGCTACCTTGGGGAAGAAGAGAGCTTTAGTGGTAGAGCCATATCCTTAAATTTTCAAGATATATCTGTCCGTACCGTCTTACAAATTATTGCTGATTACAATGGTTTTAACTTAGTTACTAGTGATACCGTTGCTGGCAATATTACTTTAAGATTAGACGGTGTGCCCTGGGATCAAGCACTTGATATTATTTTGAAGGTGAAAGGACTCGACAAGCGCATGGAAGGCAACATCCTGATGGTTGCACCAAGCGATGAACTGGCTGCGCGAGAAGCACGCGACTTGCAAGCACAGCAACAAGTGGAAGAGTTAGCGCCGCTGTATTCAGAGTATGTACAAGTTAATTACGCAAAAGCGGCAGAA
This sequence comes from Cognaticolwellia sp., assembly GCA_041616855.1. Lineage (GTDB taxonomy): Bacteria > Pseudomonadota > Gammaproteobacteria > Enterobacterales > Alteromonadaceae > Cognaticolwellia. The sequence continues at coordinate 10,868 of JBFJQB010000077.1, forward strand.
TTCGCTGATTTAATTAAAAATGAAGACAACAGTATTTTATCACCACGTGGCAGTGTGAGCGTTGATGAGCGTACTAACACCTTATTGATCCGCGATACCGCGCATAGTATCGAAGATATTAAACGTATGGTGGCGGTGTTAGATATACCTGTTCGTCAAGTGATTATTGAATCACGTATGGTAACAGTAAAAGATAATATTAATGAAGAGCTAGGTATTCGCTGGGGGGTAACTGATACCGATGGAGAATCTTCAACCGCAGGAACAATATCAGGTGCTAACAGTGCCGGTACAGGTGTCATCCCTTCGTTAAGTGATCGACTAAATGTCAATTTACCTGTGGCAAACCCTGCTGGTAGTATTGCGTTTCAGGTTGCTCGCTTGGCCGATGGCACTATCTTAGATCTTGAATTAAGTGCGATGGAAAAAGAAAATAAAGGCGAAATAATTGCCAGCCCTCGCATTACAACAGCGAACCAGAAAGAAGCTTATATTGAGCAAGGTGTTGAAATTCCTTATCAGGAAGCAGCGTCAAGTGGTGCGACATCAACACAGTTTAAAAAAGCGGTATTGAGTTTAACCGTAACGCCTCATATTACTCCAGATGATCGCATTATTTTAGACTTAGTGGTAACACAGGATACGGTATCAGATGTTTCAAATGGTACTGCCCCAGCGATTGATACACAAAGAATCGGCACTCAAGTGTTAGTTAATAATGGTGAAACTATCGTGCTTGGTGGCATCTATCAACAACAAATTATTAGTTCAGTATCTAAGGTACCTGTTTTAGGTGATATCCCTTATTTTGGCTGGATGTTTAGAAATAGTAGTAACTTTAATGAGAAAAAAGAATTATTAATATTCGTTACTCCACGCATAGTTACTGAAAGATTTTAAGTTAATTTGCATGTAAGGTGGTGTTTTCACCTTACATGCTTGCAATTTGCACCCAACAATTGCGATAATTGCGCCCTTGAAATTTTCGAGGGAGGTTCCCTCTTACCTGTTCACGTAATAAATAAACGAGTATTAATTAATCTAATGGCAGAAAAACGTAACATTTTCCTTGTGGGCCCGATGGGCGCAGGCAAAAGCACCATTGGTAGAGAATTAGCAGATAAGCTACATTTAGAATTTTTTGATTCTGATCAAGAAATTGAACGACGTACTGGTGCAGATATCGCGTGGGTTTTTGATCTTGAAGGCGAAGAAGGTTTTCGTAAGAGAGAAGAATCAGTTATTGAAGACTTAAGTGAAAAACAAGGTATTGTTTTGGCTACTGGCGGTGGATCCGTGATCAGCGCACAAGTTCGTAATCGCTTATCAGCACGTGGCATTGTGGTTTATCTAGAAACAACTATTGATAAGCAAGTTGCTCGTACTCAAAGAGACCGACGTCGTCCGCTACTGCAAACTGATGAAGAACCTAGAACAGTACTTGAAAACTTAGCTGTTGAACGTAATCCGTTATATGAAGAAATTGCTGATGTTATCGTGCAAAC
>JBFJQB010000078.1:0-12271 GCA_041616855.1 Cognaticolwellia sp.
CGCTCATGGGCACCACTCTTTTCAATGGCTTTTGACAGCATAAATGCGCCCATTAACAGTAAAATCACATGACTACCTAAAGCTGATGCGACCGTTTTGTGATCAACTACGCCAAAAAGCGGTAGCAAAGCAAAAGGCACTAATGACGTTGCTGGAATAGGAAGTGCTTCCGTCACCCACCAAATAACCGTTAATAACGTAATAGCGGCGGCGATAGCCGCTTTAGTTTCTAAGCCTAAAGCTTGCAAAAGGAAATAAAAGCTTACGGCTAAAATAGGTGCCAGCGGAATGAATAACTGTCGAGTGAGTTTCATAAAAATATCCAATATTATTTATTATTATTTGCTATTAGAAGGTTGTTTCGTTGGTGAATTATTTAACGATACTCGTTAAGTAATTGGCTCGCTTGCTGCCATATCGGGTTTTCACTACGTGATGCCCAAGCAGGTGTTTCAGCGTTGGTTTTCAACAGCTTGGAAAGGCGCATTGAACTTTCTACCGAAGTTGAAATGTTAGCGTTATCTAATACATCAACACAGCCATCGCGATTGTTGCATAGCAATAGCATATCGCAACCGGCAGATTGTGCGGCTTCAGCACGCTCAACGTAGCCGCCAGCACTCGCCGCGCCTTGCATTGATAAATCATCACTAAAAATTACGCCGTTAAAGCCGAGTTGCGCACGTAAAATGTTTTGTAGCCAATATTGCGAAAAGCCAACGGCTTGGCTATCTACGTCAGGGAAAATAACATGTGCGGGCATCAACGCATCTACTTTTCCTTTGCTAATAAGTTGTTTAAATGGCGTTAAATCTTGTTGGAAAATTTCTGCTTTTGAGCGTGAGTCAATCGGTAAGTCAATATGAGAGTCGGCTTTGACGCTGCCGTGCCCTGGGAAATGCTTACCCGTTGCTTTCATCCCCACAAGGTGTAAGCCATCAATAAACGCCTCAGCTAATTCAGTAACGTGTCCAGGTTGTTGGTGAAACGCGCGGTCGCCAATAACATCACTAATGTTATTAATATCTAATACTGGGGCAAAGCTAATATCAATCCCCACTGCTTGCACTTCAAATGCCATTAAAATCGCACTTTGTTTTGCAAGCTCTTTTGCTAAAGCGAGGTTTTGCCCTGACATGTGCCATAGTTTTCCCATCGCGGGGATCAACGAAAAGCCATCACGAAAGCGCTGTACACGACCGCCTTCATGATCAACCGCTAATAACATTGGTTTATTCGCAGCCGTTCGGATCTGCTGAGTTAATTGCTTAATTTGTTCTGGCGATTGATAGTTTCTGGTGAAAAAAATTAAGCCGCCAACCAAAGGATGTTGAATAATTTCTTTATCTTCTTGAGACAATGATGTGCCTTGCACATCAAGCATGACTGGACCCATAGCAACACTTTCATATATTAAGATGCTGCTACTCTACCTAAATAGCACCAATAAACAAAGACACTTATTTCATTAAAACGGCATATTTGCTCAGAAAAATTAGATACCTTGATTATTAACTTCGGGTATTGCTTGGCATTGGCGCACCAACGCCTGCAGCGACATAAGGAATAACATTATGGATAACATCCGAGATTTGCAATTCACGTTCGAAATCACTTTTGGCAATATCAATCAAAGCTTCACTGGAAGACATAGTAAAAACCACAGTTCCCATCGTAAAGTGCAAGCGCCAAAACATCTCTTCAGCGCTTAGCTCTGGATAAGCTTTGTGTACAGCAATAACAAAGTTATCAATAACACCGGGATATTGGGTCGTTAAAAACCAGCGCAAAAAGCCTTGGCTGTCGGTATAACCTCGACCTAAAAGTTGTAAGAAGTTACTGGTACCATTATTTTTAAATTCGTTTAAAGATAACAGCGGGTCAATAAAGGCTGAAAAAACCTCAATTAAGCTAGGTGATTCGCTTTCACAAATCTGAATTAAGGCAGTTTCTAAACGCGGAGATAACTCATTCATGTAACGAGACATAACCGCTTTTATTAATTCTTTCTTGGAACCAAAGTGATAATTAACCGCCGCAAGATTAACTTCTGCTTGACTGGTTATTTCACGTAAAGACGTGCCATTAAAACCTTTATCTGCAAACAGACTCTCTGCTGCATCTAATATTTTATTCTTCGTGCTCATAAGAAAACAACGCCGTAGTGGTGGTTTAATCAAAAAATTAATACAAGCAGTTTAAACAAGCGTTTAAAATAACGCAACTAGGATTATTATCTAACAAAGAAAAACGCCCCCTACCAGAAAAGCTTGTTCATAGTGCCTAAACACTAACAACGATTCTCGTATTAGCCGCTAAAGTATTTACTCGGCGCTGAACATGTCAAAAGCAATACTATTGCCAAGATGTTAATCTCACTCTACACTAGCGAAGACCTTTTATTACGCTGATTAAGCGCGACTTAGCGCTAACAAAAACAAGAACGGATACTTATGAAACCAACATTTAAATTGACTAGCGCTGCAATTTTAGTCGCAGCAAGCTTAAGTGCTTGTAATGGTGATAGCACAACGAAAAACGATGCTAAGCCTGCCAGCCTAGTTAGTGAAGCATTAACCGCGCAAGATGCAGCGAAGTTTTTAGCGGCTACTGAAAAAGAACTCGTGCAATTAAACCTCGAAGGCAGTCGTGCAGCATGGATCAATGCCAACTTTATCACCGAAGATACCTCAGCACTTGCTGCAGCGGCCAATCAAAAATCAACCGAAGCTGGTGTTAGATTTGCTATGCAAGCGGCAAAATTTGACGATGTTGACGTTAGTGAAGATCAACGTCGTAAACTCAATATTTTAAAACAAAGTCTGGTTATGCCTGCACCGCAAGACTCTGAAAAATCAGCTGAACTGGCAAAAATCGGCGCAGAATTAGGTAGTATGTATGGGAAAGGCACCTACACTTCGCAAGCTGGAGAGACCTTAAGTCTAGGACAAATGACCGCTAAAATGGCTAATTCTCGTAACTACGATGAACTACTTGAAATGTGGCAAGGCTGGCGTACTATCAGTCCTGATATGAAACCTTTGTACATTCGCCAAGCTGAGCTTGCTAACGAAGGTGCGCAAGGTTTAGGCTACGCAGATTTAGGCGCAATGTGGCGTTCTAATTACGATATGCCTGCCGATGAATTTGCTAAAGAACTTGATCGCTTATGGGGACAAGTTAAACCCCTATACGACGACTTACATTGCTATGTCCGCTCTGAATTAGGCAAAACTTATGGCGAAGATAAAGTGCCACAAGATCAGCCTATTCCAGCCCATTTATTAGGTAATATGTGGGCACAGTCTTGGGGCAATATTTATGATTTAGTCGCGCCGGAAAATGCCGATCCGGGTTATGATGTTACTGAGCAGCTTGCAGCCAACGACTATGACGAAATAAAAATGGTAAAAGGCGCTGAAAGCTTCTTTACCTCACTTGGCTTTGAAGCATTGCCCGAAACATTTTGGCAGCGTTCATTGTTTACTAAACCCGCCGACCGTGACGTTGTTTGTCATGCATCAGCATGGAACTTAGATGCTAAAGATGATATTCGCATTAAGATGTGCATCCAGAAAACCGGTGAAGAATTCTCGGTCATTCATCATGAATTAGGTCATAACTTTTATCAACGGGCTTACCAAAACCAACCGGTTTACTATCAAAATAGTGCAAACGACGGTTTCCACGAAGCGATTGGTGACACTATTGCACTATCGGTAACGCCTAAGTACTTAAAAGAGATTGGTTTAATTGACACCATTCCAGATGAATCAAAAGATATTGGTTTATTAATGAAAATGGCATTAGATAAAGTTGCTTTTATCCCATTTGGCTTAATGGTTGATCAGTGGCGCTGGCAGGTTTATTCCGGTGAAGTTAACCCTGAAAACTATAACAGTGCTTGGTGGGAACTGCGTGAAAAATATCAAGGTGTAACCGCTCCGATTGAACGTGATGCGAACGCTTTCGACCCCGGTGCTAAATACCATGTTCCAGGTGGTGTACCTTATTCTCGTTATTTCTTAGCACATATTCAGCAGTTTGAATTCCATCGTGCTTTGTGTGAAATTTCAGGTAATACTGACCCTATCCATCGTTGTTCTATTTATAACAATAAAGATGCCGGAGCAGCACTCAATACCGTACTTGAAATGGGCTCAAGTCAGCCATGGCAAAAAGCTTATAAAGTGTTAACCGGCAGTGAGCAAATGGATGCAACCGCGATTCTTGACTATTTTGCGCCGCTGCATACTTGGTTAAAAGATAAAAACCAGGGTAAACAGTGTGGCTTTTAACGTTTAAGTTAACGCATTAACATAAGCTCCAATAAGCAACAAATAAAGCCCATAAATGTTAAAATTTATGGGCTTTATTATTAAAAGGTATTGTATAAATAAACGGCAATCTGCTATACATTCATCTCGACTGCTTAATATTAATATGGCGACACGAAATCTAAAATAGTCGAATCAGCCTAAAATTATGCAATTTAACCAAGTAATAGCTCTTTTGATATTCACAACAAAGCTAAAAACCGTAAGTCGCTGTAATATAAGAAATAAAAAATTGGCTTTAGCTTTGCTATAGTAAATACCATTAACAGTCTAATCAGATAATTTAAATAACGTGCAACGGAGTGACCCATGTCAGTAATACTTGAAGACCGCCCAATTGAACAAGTACGCGAAGAAACTATTGACCAGTTAATTTATAATTACAGTCATGGTGTGATTTCAGCAGAGGCATTTGAACGTCGATTAGACCAAGCGATGAATAGCGAATCACACCAAGAAATTGTTGACTTAGTCGCTGATTTAAGCCTAAAAGCTGATACTAGCTACAGTGATAAAAAAGAACATCAATTTACCCCAAGCTACAGCAACGCTGATAGTGATGACACCTTAAGCTTGCAAAGTATTTTAGGTAATGTCGAACGTAGCGGCCAATGGTATGTCCCCAAAACCATAACCGTGAATAACATTTTAGGTGAAGCCGTACTCGACTTTACTGACGCAGTATTTCAAAATCAAAACGTTACCATAAAATTAAATTGTATTTTAGGTAGCAATAAGATTTACATCCCCGAAAATATCAATGTAGTCTGCAAAAGTTATGGCATTATCAGCAGTATAGAAAATAAAGCCCCTTCAATGGCTAATCGCCAAGCTCCTATCATTACTATCGAAGGCAAAGTGGTATTAGGCTCATTAAATGTCGAGATTAAAAGAACCATTAAAGAAAAGTTTATTGCTTTTGCCAATAACTTAAAAGCCGCTTTTGACGGTGATAAATAACGATAAATGCCAACAAACAGCCTTAGCGCTTTGACTTGATACCTGTTGAAGAATAAGTAAAAGCGCCAGCTATAAGACTAACGTAATAAGTGTAAAAAATGTAAGTGCTTGTGGTATTGGTCAATTATATTATTGATCACGGCCGTTTTTGACCAGCCCATAATATCGTAATCTTGACCTCCTTCACCTAAATGAACTTCTGCGCGATAATAACTTTGCTCATCGTCATCGGCCTCTGTTCCGAAGTCTGGTTGTGAGTATTTGCGAGCCAATACTCGATAAACAAATTCTTGCTCTTCACCGTGTTGAACAATTAAGCTTAAGCCATCTTCGTGTGAAATGATGACATTAATTTGATTCGCCTCTAGCTCTTTGGCTACCAAATCAAATGCCGGAGCAATGGTTTGATTAATAAACTTATTAACATTAGCTTTATTTGGAAAGTCTACAATATTTTTTAAACGCATTTGCCAATTATCACTCTGCTCATTATTAGAATGAGGTAAAGCCATGATCAGCTGACTTTCTTGTTTAAACGCTTCCACTCTTAACGCTTTTATCAAGCCAATAATGGCGAAAAAAAGTACAATAGCAAAAGGTAAAGCACTCGCTATGGTCATGGTCTGAAGTGCATTGAGTCCTCCGACAAGCAGTAATATCGCCGCAACGACACCTATGCCTGCAGCCCAATAAACTCTCTGCCACAACGGTGTATTATTACTACCATGTGAGCAAAGCATATCAACCACCATTGCGCCCGAATCACAGGAGGTAACAAAAAATATCACAATCATCAAAACGCTAAAAAATGACAGTACAGAACTTAACGGGAAGTTTTCTAGAAAAACAAATAATGCCACGGACGAGTCTTTACTGACCATCTCCCCTAACCCCACAACCCCTTGGTTGTGAATCAGGTCAATGGCACTATTACCAAAAATAGTCATCCAAAACAAGGTAAACACTGTCGGTATTAGCATCACACCGATAATAAATTCTCGAATCGTACGACCCCGTGATATTCTCGCAATAAACAAGCCTACAAACGGCGCCCACGCAAGCCACCAGCCCCAATAAAATATTGTCCAGCCGCCTATCCAATCAGTCTTTTTATATGCAAATAAATTAAAAGTGTTATGGATGATATCAGCGAGATAATCACCAATATTTTGCAAATAAGCCTGCAATAAAAATATCGTTGGCCCAAGCACAAATATCAACAACAATAAGAGTACAGCTAACACCATGTTGGTTTCAGATAATATTTTAATTCCCTTATCTAAGCCCGTTGCAACCGATATAACCGCTAAACCAACGATCACACACATAATAATTATTTGATTAGTGACAGAAATATCAATGCCAAACAAATAACCAAAACCCGCGTTAACCTGTGATGCGCCGAGGCCCAATGAAGTCGCCACACCAAAAACGGTACTGACAACGGCAAAAACATCAACTAAATGTCCCGGCCACTGATAAATTCTTTCACCAATTAAAGGGTATAACGCCGAACGTAGGGTTAGGGGTAAATTGTGTCGATAACTAAAATACGCTAATACTAAGGCTACAATCGCGTAGATAGCCCAAGCATGTAATCCCCAGTGGAAAAAGGTCATTTTCATCGCCTCTTGAACTGCAGCGACTGTGCCAACTTCAGCCGTTGGTGGCGATAAATAATGCATCAGTGGCTCTGCGACACCAAAGAACATTAAGCCTATCCCCATTCCGGCCGCAAACAACATAGAAAGCCAGGTGAGCATAGAATAATCAGGCGTCGCATGATCAGGCCCTAAACGAATATCTCCATAACGCGACAGCCCTAAGAAAATAACAAAAAAGAAGATAAATGCGACACTAAGCACATAAAACCAACTGCCATTATCAACAATACTTGTTTGTATGACGCTAAAAAAACTTTGCGCTTGTTTAGGTAATACCGCGGTATAAAGTAGCAGTGCGATAATGATAGTCGAGGCGCTAACGAATACTTTCTTATTTAATTGACTCTTGTCGACTAAAGACAAAATCTTCCCCTAGAATTAATTTGTATTGATATTATATCTGCTTAACTTACCGTGTAAATAGCTGACTGCATGAGCTTAGACACTTTACAGTTATTCTTAATTAATAATCACCTAGCATGCTTTTGAATAACCACAGCTGTATTGCTATGCTATAATAAAACCAAAATATAGTTAGAACACTAACAGTATTAAATTAATGGAATATAAAATACCAGGGGATACATCATATGAAACTCACTAAGCTGCACTGTGCGGTCTTAACGGCCCTCGCAGCCTCAGGCTCACTCTACGCCGAAGAAACAAAAAAGAAAGAAAAAGCATCCATAGAGATCATTGAAGTTACTGCGACTAAACGGGCGGAGTCGATTCAAGAGGTTCCGGTTACTGTCACCGCATTAACCGGAGATAGTCTAGAAAAGCTTGGGGTGGCAAACTTTGACGAATATGTTGAGTTTTTACCAAATGTAGTTTTTCAGGGCACAGGACCTGGACAAAACGAAATTTATATTCGCGGCGCAGCAACCACACAAACCAGTATTGCCGTATCATCGGTGCAAGCATTACAGCCCTCCGTTGCTTTCTATTTAGACGAACAACCGGTATCAATGCAAGGACGTAATTTAGATATTTACGCGACTGATGTTGAGCGTATTGAGGTATTACCGGGGCCACAAGGGACACTTTTTGGTGCGAGCTCGCAATCTGGTACCGTGCGGTTAATCACCAATAAACCCCATCATGATGGCTTTGCTGCAGGCGTAGATACCAGCGTTAGCTTCACCAAAGGTGGCGATATGAGCAACTCGCTTGAAGCCTATTTCAATATGTCGTTATCTGATTCAATTGCCGTGCGCGTCGCCGCCTACAATGATCATCAAGGTGGTTGGATTGATAATATATTAAATGTTCCCGGAGAAGGCGGTTATAACGGCAGTGCGGAGGTTATTAGTCGAGTATCAGGTGATGCATTAACAAACCCTGAAGACGTGCCAGTAACAGCCCCCAAAAATGATGCCTTAGTGGCCGATAACTTTAATACCGCAAACTATGCAGGTGCACGATTTGGCTTATCTTATCTTATCAATAATGAGTGGGAGCTATTAGTTCAACATACCCAGCAATCTCTGGATACTGAAGGTGTGTTTTCTTATGATCCAAATCTAGAAGGTGAATCATCCACCAACCGCTTTGTCCCAGAAGATAACAACGATGACTTTGGCTTAACAACATGGACATTAGAGGGCCGACTTGAGCATCTCGATATTGTTTACACTGGTGGTTACCTCGACAGAGATATCAACTCAACTATTGATTACACGGGTTACACCAATGGCGGTTCATTTGCAGCCTATTATGCGTGTAACTATGCGGGTACACCCGAGACGCAAGAGTGTGTAGACCCCACCAAGTTTTATAAAGAAGAAACCAGTACATCTCGTATCACTCATGAATTTCGCGTCAATACTTCGGCTGAAAATCGCTGGCGTATTACCGCAGGTGTGTTTTATGACTCGCAAGAGTTAGCAACGGTGGGACAATTTCAGTTGGGTAATACCGACTTACCTTATTTTACTAACTTACAAAGAACCCTCGCCGGCAATGAAGGCATTAACAGTGACGGTGGACCTTTTTCATCTGAAATTAGTTTCGTTAATGATATTACCCACACCATAGATCAAATAGCATTATTTGGTCAGTTAGAGTTTGATATTACCGACACAGTAACCGCAAGTTTCGGCGCGCGTTGGTATGAAATTGAAGACTCATTTAAAGGGGCAACAACCACCGTTGATGTTAGTGGCCGACTCCGCGCATTTGGTGATGGTAGTGATGAAGCCTTAACAGAGTTTTTTGGTGCCGACGAAGCCGCTGCAATTCAAGCTGCGATCGCCAGTGGCCAATTGGAGACAAGTTTACTTGATGGTGATGGTAAACTAACCGTTGATGACACGATTATAAAAGCCTCACTTGATTGGCAAATGACTGACAACGTGATGGTGTTTGCTTCGTACTCTGAAGGATTTAGGCCACCGGTAACCAACCGAGTCGGTGGTGGTTTAGCTAAAAACCAAGCAGGCGCCTTTGATGGTTTTCGCATTCCGGTGTATTCCACCACAGATAGCTTAGATAACGTAGAGCTTGGTTTCAAATCCACCTTGTTTGATCAAAACCTGCGCTTTAATGCTACCGCTTACTATTCAAAAATATCAGATCTGCAAACCTCACGTTTCGACCCAACAAATATCAGTTTCTTAGTCTTTACCGATAATGTGGGTGATGCTGAGATTAAAGGTATTGACGGCGACTTTAGCTGGGTCGCAACCGACAATTTGGTCATATCAGGTGCTTTTAGCTTTATTGATACCGAACTTACCTCTATCAATAATGAACTCGCCGGCATTGCGCCAGCAGTAGGCAGCAAACTTCCCTATTCTGCTGAGTTTTCAGGTAACTTAAGAGCCGAATATTTCTATCAAATTGATAAAGATATGACCGGCTATGTAAATGCGTCAATTAGTTATACTGGCGAAAGGCTTGCGAGTATGACAATGGATGCTTATGTCCTAGAAGATGCCACGAATTTAGTCTATGGTACTGGTTCAGGCTTAAGTATTGAAAAAGAAGCTGAGGTTTATTCAGGGGTCAATTATCAAGACAGTAATGGTCAAACCTTCGCGGGCGGTCGTTATGTACAAGATAGTTATGTTTTGGCAAATTTAAGCTTTGGTGTCACTAACGATGAATGGAAAGCGGAACTCTTTATCGACAATTTAACCGATAAAAGTGCCATTTTATATATTGATACCCAACAGTTTACACCCAAAGTTGTCACCAACAGGCCGCGCACCATCGGCTTTAGATTTTCATATGACTTTTATTAAGACATAAGTTAAGCGCTAACCCGCACTAAAGCATTAATACAGCCGTTTGTTATTTGTATCAAACGGCTTTTTATTGTTACAGTAATGCTTGCACAATATAATCCATTCATAAAAACTTTTCGCGATCTTCCATGGAGTCAAACCGTTGAACAAAAACACCTTTTCTGAAATGGCAACGCAATTAAAATCTATTCAACAATTGATCCAAACCGCACAATTTGACGCTGCGATCACACAAGCTAAACAGCTACAGCAACAAACACCTGATAAGTCCCAACAAGTAGAATTATACTATTTAAAAGCAGTTGCGCAGCGCTATTTAAAAGCCTTGCCACAAGCGCTTGACACAATTAATGCCTTACTTAAACTTGATAACTCACACGCACGTGCCTATCAAGAACAAGGATATAGCCATCTTGCGTTAAACAACGTCGAACAAGCTAAGACATCATTTGAGCACGCCATTAACCTTAACCCGAGCTTAGTTGCTAGCTGGCAAGAATTAATACACCTGTACCGAGATAAACAGCAGCATGAAGACATACAAAAAGCGGCAAATCAATTAGCTAAACTAAAAAGCTTACCAGCCCCGTTACTCGCGGTGACCGAGTTAATGCACGAAAGAAAATTTTTAAAAGCAGAGCAAATTTGTCGACACTTTCTCCTGCAAAATAAACATCATATAGAAGGTATGTGCTTGCTCGCAGAAATAGGTATTGAGTTAAAAATTTATGACGATGCAGAGTTTTTACTGGCCAGCGCGCTCGAGTTATCACCTACGCATCTTTATGCTCGCTCACAATACCTCAATTTACTCATTCGTATTGGTAAATTCAAAGCAGCAGAGATACAAGTTGAACAGCTGCTAACGGAACAACCTGACAATCTCAGTTTTAAAATCGCCAAGGCTAATATATTAACGGGGCTAGGCAATGTAACACAGGCTATCAGCTTATTTGAGCAAGCTATTGCTCAAGCTTCGCAAGGAGCGAGTCAAGCAAAACAAACGAAAGAAACCGCGAGCTTTCACTTACAATTGGGGCATGCACTTAAAGCTCAAGGCGAAATAGATAAAGCGATTGCGGCCTATCAACAAGCTTATCAACTCAATCCAAGCTATGGTGATGCTTTTTGGAGTTTGGCTAATACTAAAACCTATCGTTTTAGTGATAAAGAAATAGCTCAGATGCAAGCACAACAAGATAGTAAAGATTTAGCCTTAGTAGATAAAGTACAGTTACACTTTGCTACCGGTAAAGCTTTTGAAGATAGAAAAGAGTACGACCAAGCGTTTCAAGCCTACCAACTAGGCAACAAATTACAACATGCTCACAATGGCTTCAGCATTGAAAAAGTTGAGCAACAAGTCGCTGAGCAAATAAAGTACTGCACCGCTGAATTATTTAATAATCGTGGCCATTTAGGTTTAAATTCTCCTGATCCCATTTTTATCGTCGGCTTACCGCGCGCAGGCTCTACCTTACTTGAACAAATCCTTGCCTCACATAGTCAAGTTGACGGCACCATGGAACTACACAATATTTTAGGCTTAGCAGCAAGATTACGAGGCCGTAACCAAAGCCAAGGCAATAAAGACAGCCAATATCCAAAAAATCTCCATGACATTAATCCTGAGTATTTTCAACGCTTCGGGCAACAATTTATCGATGAAACTCGAGTCTACCGAGATAAAGCCGCATTTTTTATTGATAAAATGCCGAACAATTTTCTCCACATAGGTTTGATCCGCCTAATTCTACCTAATGCCAAAATTATTGACGCCAGGCGCTCGCCCATGGCTTGCTGTTTTAGCGGCTTTAAGCAACTATTTGCACAAGGTCAGGATTTTAGCTAAGACTTAGAAGACATCGGGCGTTACTACCAGGCTTATCTAAAATTAATGGCGCATTGGCATGATATTTTACCCGGTTTTGTTTTGACCGTTAACCATGAAGATGTTGTTGATGACTTAGAGCAACAAGTCAGAAGAATACTGGATTTTTGTGGCTTAGCGTTTGAACAATCCTGTGTAGACTTTCATAAAACCAAACGTACGATTAAAACC
>JBFJQB010000079.1:0-12195 GCA_041616855.1 Cognaticolwellia sp.
GTTCGAGTCTCGTTAGCCGCTCCAATCTTTACTTTAGATGTTATAAAAGTTATTCAATTTCTTTTAGTAATGTCACGTAGTCACCATTATTACGTTAAAAATACTTCTCGTTGCCCGGGTGGTGGAATTGGTAGACACAAGGGATTTAAAATCCCTCGCTTGTAAGAGCGTGCCGGTTCAAGTCCGGCCCCGGGTACCATTAAATATCTGTTATATCCTTTTCTCTATTTATAAATGACCTTCTGTCTCTTGCTATAGCTTACAGAGATACGCTAAGCTTTTGTTCAAATTGACTAATCATTAAATTACTCTTATCTGATTTTCATCTTACTTTTTATTGCAATTTTTCAGTAAATTAGTCTTTGTTACATATTAGCGATTTTAATTATCTTGTTTTAATCTCGGCATCAGGTAAATCTTAACCAATCTGAATATGAGCTTTTAAGTTAACGCTTGTCTGCGAAGTGCCAATCTATCTAACTACTCGTCACACATATAGCTACTGCTATTGCTTTCGATAGTTTAAAAGCAGTGTAACCATTACCATTTGGCATTTTCAGCCTTAAGCCCTTTAATTTAATCGTTTACCCTTAGTTTTTATGCTTAAGTTTTTTATGCTTAGTTTAATCGTGCATGTCTATTCATTGTGTGGTTAATAAGCCAGTTATATCGATTGATAAGAACTTAAGATTAATTTTTACGTGAGTAAACTCGTATACATGACCTAGCAGCAAAATAATTGGCAAAAGCAAGCATTTAGCGAAATATAGGTTAAAGTTAAAGCTAGGGCGTGGCAAAGAATAAAAATTTGAGATTCAAACCGTGACTAAGAAAAATACTAATCCATTAAAAAATTTAGCAGAGCAATTTGATAAATTAATCAGTGGAAGACTCTGGTTGAAAGTACTTATTGCCCTGATGTTAGGGGTGGTTGCGGGAGTATTATTGGGGCCCGATTTAAACCTGTTGCCTGCCGATACAGTCAAAGCAATTACCGCGTGGCTTGCATTACCGGGGCAGGTGTTTTTAGCTATTATTCAAATGATTGTGGTGCCACTCGTCGTTGCTTCCATTGTTAGAGGCTTGGCAGCGAATAACAACCCAGCAGCGATTAAACAAAATGGCTTAATTGCGGTGATATTTATTGTTATTTCAACAGTGGTCGCTGCCGCTATCGGTATTTTATTGGCGCTCAATATTCAACCGGGCCAATTTGTTGATGCCACAGCATTAATCGACCCTGCGACTACGACGCTAAAAAATACCGTAGCACAAGGGTTTCCGGCGGTATCCGAACTGCCCGATAAAGTTTCATCACTCATTCCTAGAAATCCATTGGCCTCTATGGCATCAGGTGAAATGTTGCAAGTTATTCTATTTTCTGCGGTGTTGGGCGGTGCTATGCTCGCTATTCCAGCACAGCAATCAAAGCCATTGTTTGACCTACTTGGTGCATTACAAGAGGTAAGCTTACGTATTGTTTCATGGGCAATGTTATTAGCGCCTTTAGCAGTATTTGGTTTAATTACGCGTTTAGTTGCCAATCTGGGTATGGATGTGCTCGCGGGCATGGCTGTTTATGTGCTTACGGTAGTTTTAGGCTTAGTTATTGTTGCGATACTTTATTTTATTGTCGCAAAAATAACGCTTAAACATTCATTTAGGATGTTTTTTATTCAGATCAGAGAGTTGTTGTTATTGGCCTTTTCTACCAGTAGCTCAGCGGCTGTGATGCCACTAACACTGCAAGTTGTAGAGGATAAGCTTCATATTAAAGCGGAAATTGCGCGGTTCTTAGTGCCTTTAGGGGCGACAATTAATATGACGGGTACCGCTATGTATCAAGGGGTCGCTACGGTCTTTCTCGCACAAGTGTTTAATGTTGACCTGAGTATTGCTAGCTATATTTTTATCGTTACCATGTCTGTTGCCGCATCTATTGGTTCGCCTGCTACACCTGGAGCAGGCATCATCATCTTGAGTATGGTACTTGAGGGGGTTGGGATACCTGCTGCTGGAATCGCGCTAATACTAGGTGTGGATAGGATCTTAGATATGTGCAGAACATCAGTAAATGTACTAGGTGACGTGGTCGCTTGTACTGTTGTGCACTATTTTACCCATGGTAAGGAAGAGCAGAGCGCAACAGTGAGCACGAGTGAAAATATTATTGATTAAGATTGCTAAACTTAAATTAGCGGATAAACAATGAAAGTGCCGCTAAGCGTGTCATGGTCTAACAGAATTTTCCTCGATAGCGAGAGTTAGCATTACTGACCGAGACTTAGATGACTTAAGAGCGAAGTTATAAAATCATCATGACGAAATAAGAGAGAAATTCATGGCAAAGTTAACATTTTATGGTGCGATTGAAGGTGTAACAGGTTCGATGTATTTACTTAAAGTAGGTCAGAGTCACATCTTGCTCGACTGTGGCTTATTTCAAGGAAGAAGAGAAGAGGAAGCGGCCAATTTAGAACCGTTACCGTTTGACGTTAACAGCATAGACGCGGTAGTGCTATCGCACGCTCACTTAGACCATTCCGGAAGATTACCGCTACTTGTTTCACAGGGCTATCAAGGGCCTATTTACATGACAACCCCCACAACGGACTTGCTTGTAGTGTTGCTAAAAGATGCCGCGTCTTTGCAAGAGCGCGATGCTGAGTGGGAAAACAAGCGAAAAAAACGAGCGGGCAAAAAAGAGGTAGCACCTTTATATCGTTTGGAAGATGTCGAAGAGGCGTTAACATATTGTCAAGGAGTACCATATCGCCAACGGTTTAATATTGCTGAAGGTATTGACATAAGGTTTGCTGATGCTGGCCATATTTTAGGCTCAGCGATTGTTGAAGTGTTTATTACTGAGCAGGGGCTGGAAAAGAAGTTAGTATTTTCTGGCGATTTGGGCAATTCACAAGCCGCATTGTTACGTGATCCTGACACCATAGAAACGGCTGATGTTTTATTGTTAGAGTCAACTTATGGCGATCGCGACCATAGAACCATGCAAGAAACTCTAGAGGAATTTGAACAGCTTATTGATGAGGCGTCAAAAAATGGCGGTAATATCCTTATTCCATCATTTGCGGTCGGACGTACGCAAGAGATTATTTTTAGACTGGGTGAGCTTTATCAAAAAGGTAAACTTAAGCAGCAAGCTATTTTTTTAGACAGCCCAATGGCTATTGCGGTCACTGAAATTTATCATCGTTATCAAAATGTTTATAATCAGGAAGATATGGCGGCAATTACCACCAAATCAGAGTCAGGGAAAGCGATTCCAAAAAGTTTACATACTTTTCTACCAACATTACGCTATTCAATTAGCACCAAAGAGTCGATGGCACTGAACCAATTGGTCAGTGGTGCGATTATTATCGCCGGTAGTGGCATGTGTAATGGCGGCCGTATTCGCCACCATTTAAAACATAATTTATGGCGCGAACAATCTCATGTGCTATTTGTCGGTTATCAAGCCATTGGTACGCCAGGGCGATTATTAGTTGATGGTGCAAAAACCTTTAAAACCGGTGGAGAGGAAGTTATTGTTCGCGCCAAAATTCATACCATGGGCGGATTTTCCGCACATGCCAGCCAATCTCAGTTGTTAGCTTGGTTGAATAACTTCACTGGTGATAAACCCAGGTTATACCTAGTTCATGGCGAAGAGGGCGCGAAAATTGCGCTACAAGCTGCAACGAAAGCACATGGCTGGAATGCACAAATTCCAAGCTTAGGGCAAGAAATTCAGTTTTAATAATTAAGGTGAAGTTATCATGCAGCAATACACTGTAGTGCTTTAACCCAATACACTGGGCGTGCGTATTTGAAAAGTTACATATTATGCCGCCTATCGACTCAAACACACATCAAGACTTTAACTTTGCAAGTAGTTCACGCACTCATGTTAAAAAATAACTATATTTTTTTCATTGGGCTCGTTATGCTGTTATCTCATGTAAACATTATCAGGTTGTTATATTTGAAAAACGTTTTTTTTATTTCATTTCTGATGTTATTAGCATCACTACAATGTTCTGCTCAGACTACTCCTATTGAAGAGTTAGTGGAGTTGTCAGAAAAACATCCTGAACAGGCTTTAGCCGAAATTGAGCAACAACTTTTATCAAATACTATTCACGACATTAATAAAGCCAAGTTACAAAGTCTAAAAGCGGACGTTGCTTTTTATACCGACCAACCGGAGTTAGTTCTTCCTGCAGCAACAATAGCGTTATCCAGTGGTCTTTTAAATGAAAAGTGGCAAGTAAGGACCTTACTCGCTAAAGCTCGTGGCCATTTACACATGGAAGAATACTATCTTTTTTTGGCAACAGCTAACGAAGCGGTCGTAAAAAGTGATCAATATAATCTAACCTTATTAAAAGCGGCTGCGGTCATTGAACGGGCAACAGCTAATGCAATATTTGAAAATTACTCAAAAAGTGAGCAAGACCTAATTATTGCTAACCGATATTTAAAAGCCCTACCTGATTCCTTTAACAAAGGAGCCATGCAAGAACGTTATTCAGGGGTCTTGGGTTTATTAGGCCGCAGGGATGAAGCCATTGCATTGCAACAAAGCTCTATCGAGATTTTTAAGAAAATACAAAGCCTGCATTTTTTAGCGCTTTCTTACTACAATTTGGGGCGAGTTTACGAAAATTCGGAAGATTTTGAAAAAGCAATTGAGTACATGGAGTTGTCGTACCTTACGGGGGTAAAAGATAATAACATAATAAATCAGGCTTTTGCGTTATCACGGTTAGCGGAATACCAATTAAAATTAAATCAAATTACCGAAGCGGAAAAAACATATCTCAAAGCATTAAAAGCTGCAGATGAAAGCCCCTCTATTATGGTGCAGTTTTTAGCTCGCAAAGGTTTCGCGCTGTTAACATGTACAAAAAGTTTTGGATTAACGTGTCAAAATGCGTTAAATGCCGCGATTACTTTTGCTGAAAAGTCTAATATGTTAGCCGATAAAAAGCTTTTGTTAGAGCAATTAGCAGAAGCTTATTTTCAAGAAAAACAATACCAACGCGCGTATGAAACCTTAAAGCAGTCACGAGTAGAACCCGCAATAAAATAAGGCTACTTAAGCGATTAAAACTTGCGTTTAGGCTGTTTATCAGCAAGTGATAACACCAGAAAATAAATAAAATAACCGACTAGGTTCTACACAATTATTTAGAGCTGAATTCGCCACTGTAATTTTAACTTGTTCTGTTATTCAACTTTTCAAAACTCCCTTGTCTTACTTTTTTACATTAAATCAAACTAATAACAGCAGTTTACAGATTAAGGTAATGCTATACTTTTGACCATAAAACGATATATTAATAAGTCTTTTATATTTTGGAGAGTTTATATGGCACAGCAAGGTTCAGGCGGTAATGTTTTAGCGGCAATATGTAGTTTTTTTATTCCGGGTTTAGGGCAACTAGTGCAAGGGCGGATATTGCCCGCTATTTTGTTTTTTGTTTTCGCCAGTATCTTTTGGGGACTGTCGTGGTTAATTTTCCCTATCGCATTTGCGGCGGTGACTCATTTATGGGCAATTATTGATGCAGCGAGGTATTCGAGCGGTAACGGGCTATGAAGACTTTAAAATCTAAAAGGGTTACTTTATCAAGCTGGTATTTTGCTATTATTTCACTGGTGTTACTTAGTGGTTGTCAATCGGCTTATTATTCCGCGATGGAAAAAGTCGGGGTGCATAAACGAGATATTATGCTCGATCGTGTTGAAAACGCGCAAAGTGCTCAACAAGATGCTCAGCAACAATTTACATCAGCATTAGAGCAATTGTCGCAACTGATAAATTATGATGGCGGTGATTTAGCGACGCAATATGAATTGGTTAATGATCAATATGAAGCTAGTAAAGCCTCAGCTGAAGAAGTAGCTACTCGCATTGAAGCGATTGAAAGCGTTGCTGATGCGTTGTTTGATGAGTGGAATGAAGAAATTCAACAATACTCGAGTAATAACTTAAAGCAACAAAGTCAGCAGAAACTGAGAAAAACTCAGCGTAATTACCAAAGTTTAATCAAATCTATGCATCGGGCTAAAGACCGAATGGCACCGGTTTTATCCGCGCTAAAAGATAATAGTTTATATCTTAAGCATAATCTAAATGCACAGGCCATTGGCGCATTACAAGGAGAGTATAAAACGATTAAACGTGATATTGAGTCTTTAGTGGCTGAAATGAGTAAATCAATTGCGCAATCGCAAAAATTTATTGATTTATTACAACCGGAGTAGCTTGTTAAGCTTTTGTCTGAGAACGATAGTATTAACTTGGCTATCGTTCGCTTTATTTTAAGTAATAGTAACAATAACTTTGCATAAACTATCTGCTATAAATTTGTATTGTATTTTCTCTTCAATGTATAGGAACCTAACATGGGTCGTTACCTCAAACGCCTGAGTCATATATTAATTATTACCTTTCTTGTTCTTTATTGTCTGATTTGGTTGTTTTCACCGCTTATGATGCGTTATGTCATCAATAACCACGGCTTACCCAAACCGTTATTTCTGACTGCTGAGTCGAGCATTCGCTATAACCCGTTTACGGCACATTTAAGCATTAGTCATCTAGAAATGAAATTAAATGAGCAAAATAGCGCGCTAAAATTACAAACCCTGAATGCAGAATTAAATTTGCATCAGTTATTGTTCGATAAAATTTATGTTGCAGAATTTAACCTCGACGGCATATTTATTCCAGTTACTGTTAATGACTCATCTCTAAACATCGCCGGTGTTGAGTTAAGGGGCGAAAACTCACAGCCGTCAGTAACAACACCTGAAGTCCAACCGAATAGCACAGAGGCAAGCTTCCCTTATCAAGTTATCATCCCTGCATTTAACTTGACCAATGCTAGGGTTGAAGTAATGCACTTTTCCCAAAAGCATACGATTGAATTAGATTCAGTCTCATTACAGGATGTTTTGCTGTCAAAAAGTGAACAAGATATAAAACTTAATTTAATCAGTAAACTTGATGGCGCGCCAATAGAACTCGCTATCAATGCACAACTCTTGCAACAACAAGGCAGAATAAGTATTGATTTAAAAGGGCAAAGTATTGCCTTAGCGTCAGCACAAACATTTCTGCCTGCCTCGATAACCGAGCTTATCGGCGAAGTAAGTTACGTGAGTAAAATTGACATTGATATCGCGCATGAGCAAACAACAGCGCATATAAAAGAATTGTTAGTATCAATCGATGATTTACATGTTGAACAAGATAATATCGTGCTAGATATAAAGGGGCAGCGACTTGAAGGTGAAAATCTAGCGATTATCGTAAAAGAACATCACCCCATTAGTGTCAACGCAATGGTCAATTTCGCCATGAATGGTATTTCGGCAAGATCTAAAGATAAGCTTGCCTTATTTGCTGACATAGCTAACTTATCGGCTAATAATATTGCATTTCAATACCATGAAAATACCGCTAATGTACAAGTTGAAAGGCTTGATGTCGCTGAAAGTCAGTTTTCAAAAAATATGATAGAAAATATGCCTGCCTTAGCGGCATTTAATCAGCTATCAGTCAATCAGTTCGAGTATACGCCTGACCTTATTTCGGTTAACGACATAACCTTAGCAGGCTTAGTGGCCAATGTGCTACTAGATCAAGAGAAAAACTTAGCTACGCTTGTAGCGTTTGCTAACAATAACAGTAATGATAAAGCCCGTGATGATGCATCGGCACAAAGCGCTTCAGCTGTAAATCAGCGCGCTGAACATGAACTGACCAAAGCCAAGACGAAAACACTAACACAACCGGTATTGAAATTAGGGCAGTTTACCTTGCTTGATGCCGCACAAATTAACTTTAAAGATAGTAGTGTCACCCCACATTATGTGCGCAACTTTACTATTAATGAGTTACTTTTATCAGATGTTGATAGCGGTAAACCAACACAAGAAGTTTTACTTAACATGCAAGGTAATAGCGATAAATATGCTAGTTTTGATGTTAAAGCGCGTAGCTTGCCTTTTGCTATCGAGCAACAGTTTAAGGTTAATGCTGTCGTTAAAGAGCTCAGCCTGCCTAGTGTTTCTAGTTATATTAAAGACGCGTTAAAATATGAGATTGAAAGTGGACAACTTGATATAACGCTAGATGCAGGTCTAACCGGAAATAAACTCAATGGCGATGTAGATTTATTACTTAGAGGTATTGAATTTACAGCAGCTGATGATTATGAAACGGGATCGTTAACGGATAAAACCAGCGTCCCCTTTAATGTTGCCTTGGGCATGTTAAAAGACTCTGACGGTAATGTAGAGTTCTCATTACCGCTAACAGGCGATACCAGCTCACCGTCATTTGGTTTTTCTGGTTTGTTAACTTTGTTAGTCAAACAGGCGACCATGTCAGCAGCAAAAGATTACTTAATTACCACATTTGTGCCTTATGCTAGTGTGATGAAGGTGGCGATGGCCGCAGGAGAGTTTGCCTTAAAACTCAGAGTAAACGACTTAGAGTATCAAGCCGGCGAAACAGACCTCACCCCTGAACAATTAGAATTTAGCCGTCAAATGTCGGTAATGTTAGCAGATAGAGGCGCAATTAATGTTAAGCTTTGCGCAATAGCCACCGCCAGTGATATTGAACTGACGGATGCTTCACAGGCACATCTTGCGGAAAATATCACACGTTTGAATGCAATATCTCAACAACGTGTCGAAGTATTTAAAGCGTATATGGTAGAGCAACTAAAAGTACCTTCAGCTCGGTTATTGTTTTGTACACCACAAATAGATAGCTCGAAAGGCGCTAAAGCTAGGATCAAATTTGTTATTTAACGATAATGCAATGTGGCTTTGTAGGATATATCGTTAAGATTAAAAGCTTTACTTTTACATAGCAGTATCGATAACTAAGTCACTTAAACAGAGACAATTACTCTTGAGCTTGAGCTTAAGTTTTTTATAGCTTTAATCTCAAGGTATTAAAATACTAACTAAATTGGTGCCGATTGAATATTAACCTAGCTCGACTATCTCAAATCATTAACTTCGAATTGATGCGTTTATTTTATACCAAACGTGGCTTGTTGGCGTTATTAGCGTTTGCCACTATTTGGTTTATTATCTTGTATTATTTTGTTGGCTCAGCGTCAGCCATTGTCACCTCGCCGACATTTGAAAATATGGCATCGCAACTTTTTGGCGCTCTAGGCTTGTCGGCGTTATTAGAGTGGCCAGTTGCCGAATATGCAATATATTGGTTGGTGGCGGTTTATTTTTTCCCAAGCTTTGCGTTATTAGTCTGTAGTGAACAGTTTTGTTCAGATAAGCAGCGCGGCACATTGCGCTTTATTACCTTGCGCTCAACCCGAGCAGAGTTATTATTAGGCCGCTATTTAGGCCAATTGCTGATCATGGCAATACTAATTATGATAACGTCACTAGCGACAACCGTATTAGCTAGCACGAGAGATATAGCGCTTTTATCGGCTAGCGTACAAATTGGCGCTAAATTAACTTTAACCTTGTTAATTGTCGTGATGCCGTTTATTGCCTTAATGTCATTGCTCAATACTTTAGTTAATTCTGCAAGACTTGCAATCGTTTATGCCACGCTAATTTTTGCCTTAGGACCATTGGCGATTGGCATTATTAACGCTCAATTTGGCCACAGTCTTTATCTCAACTTTTTGATACCCGGTGAGCAAATTAGCAGCATTTTATCGCAGAAAAGTTTGGTGATTAGCCAATACTTGCTGCCTTTTATACAAACCAGTTTATTACTTTTATTGAGTCACTTTATGCTGAAGAGGGCATCGCTTTGAGTTTAATTATCGATGTTCAACAAGCCAGTAAACATTATGGCGATAAAGCGGCTTTACAAAACCTTACTTTTTCATTAGAGCAAGGCGCACCCGTGGCGTTAGTCGGTCCTAATGGCGCTGGTAAAACAACTTTGTTTAGTTTGTTATGTGGTTATATTCAACCTTCATCAGGTGATATTAGAATATTAGGGCATCGCCCCGGCAGTCCGGCCCTATTTGGGCGGTTATCTGCCCTACCTCAAGACGCGCAATTTGACCCTAAGTTCGCTATCGCAAAACAAATAAATTTCTATGCACGCCTACAAGGCATGAGTCATAAAATGGCTAAATACGACACGCATCGAGTGTTAGATATGGTCGGTTTGGCAGATGTGGCTAATAGCCAGCCCAATGCGTTATCACATGGTATGCGCAAACGTGCAGCGATAGCGCAAGCATTTTTAGGCAGCCCAGAAATTGTCATGCTAGATGAAGCAACGGCAGGGCTTGACCCTATACATGCCAGAGAGATACGTACAATTGTTGCAGAGCATGCTAGTAGCGTTAATTTTATTTTAAGCTCTCATGACTTAACTGAACTTGAGCGCTTATGCGATCAAGTACTTTATCTTGACAAGGGGCAGCTAACGCAGCATCAAGCCCAAGACAATAAAGCAAGCGTTCGCTATATTACGCTTAGAATGAAACAGCATCACCCTGAACTCATCTCAACAATGCTGCAAATATCTGGGGTTAATCAGGTGAGCATGAGCCAAGATAGAGAATACTTACTGGTTATTAGTAATGAACAAGGTAAAGGCGCTATTGAAGCGGAGTTGATAATATTATTAGCCCAAAAAAATTGGCCTTATGCCCAGATAACCAATGGTAAAACCCTTGAAAACCAATTGTTTTAGTATTGCTTAATCAATCCTAACGCAGAGAAATAGCGCGAGTTATTTCTCTGCAGGAATATATTCTCCTTCCAAACTTGCTGGTATTTGCCCATTTGATAGTTGTTTGAGCCAATCGAGGTAGTTTTCATAAGACATAGGCCTAGCATAGTAATAACCTTGACCAATATCACAGCCAAAGCTTCGTAGCGTCTCTTCATCTAAGGCGCTATTTATCCCTTCGGCGACGACCTCTAAACCTAGTCCTTTTGCCATTTTTACTGATGCTTCGGCGATAACTTTTCGTTTATTATCATGACAAACGTTCTCAACAAATTCCCGGTCTATTTTAAGTTCTTGAAACGGCAATTGGTTAATTTGCGAGATAGATGAATAGCCGGTGCCAAAATCATCAATGCTGATGGTAATGCCCAGTTCAATAAGATTTTCAATAGTCTGGATAGCGATACTATTTTTCGTGAAAGAAATGGACTCTGTTAATTCGAAAATAATTTTTTCCGCTTTAATATCACAACGTTTAATGATTTCAGCTACCTGAGAAATAAAATTAACCTGAATAAGATCTTTGCCACTGATGTTAATAGATACCATATGGCTTAGGCCTGTTTCCTCGGTCAGGGACGTTTGTTGTAATAGGGCGTTTTCTATGACCCATAATGTTAGCGATGGCATTAAGCCAAAATCTTCTGCAATTGGAATAAAAACCTCAGGAGAGACAAAGCCTAATACCGGGTGTTGCCAACGCAGCAGACATTCACTACTGCAGACTTTATGGGTTTTTAAGTCTATCTGTGGTTGATGAAATAACTCAAAGCCTTGAGTTTGTATTGCTTGTTCCAAATCACTGGCCAATTGGATTGACTGAACGTTATGTTGCTCACCTAGCTCAGTATAATAAGCCCATTTTTTTTCGGTTGATTCAGCGTTACTCGCGGCGATTGATGCATTGTTGATTAAAATAGCACTTGAATTACCATGTTCAGGAAAGTTTGCCAAGCCAACATAGGCAGACAGTGGTAGTTTTAGTTCGTCAATATAAAACGCAGCATTAGCGGACTGCTGAATGGAATGAATGATCACAGCAATATCTTGTTCATTAACAGCATTATCAATCACCATAGCGAGGCTACTATTTTCTAGATAACAGAGTTTTTCATATTGGTCAGTGATCGTAAGCACCGCATCATTGAACCGGAATAATGATGATAACTTTTGGTTTAAATGTTGAAAAAATTCGATGCGAGTTTGCTCATCAATGTAAAGTTCAATACGTTGAAATTGCTCAGGTTTAATCACAACCACGGTAAAGTTTTGCGAACCTTCTGCTAAATTTTGATTGATTCTATGCTCTAAATTGGTTTGTCTTGGTAAATGGTTGCTTTGGTGATAGGCAATCATTGTTAGCTTTTCTTGTTCATTGCGACGTATACGTTCCGCTAATGCAAATGCCATAAAGCTTACTTCAATCATGATGGCAA
>JBFJQB010000080.1:0-12142 GCA_041616855.1 Cognaticolwellia sp.
ACAGCGTCAAATCAAATTGAACTTCAAACGCTAAAAAACTCAGCAAATGAAACGTCGCATACGTAAAACTATATAAGCCAAGTAACCGTCTAGTTTGTAATAAATAACCTTGGCGATATTTTTTCGCAACAGGACTTAATAACAGGGACAGCAATAGCAAATTAAAGGCGCCAATGCCGGTAAAATGAATCACTTCCTTGACGGGATCAGCGCCAAGCTGATCAACAAACGCTAAGCTATAAACTGCTAATAACGGTAAGAAAGCCAGTAAGTGAATGGTAATTTTTAGCAATAATACGCGTTTAGTGAATATTAGCTTTTTAAAAGAATTTTTATCCACCGCGATGACCTTTCCTTGCACTAATAATACCGTTTTAAATCCATGTTTTTGTACAATTGAGCAACCTCTTCCCCATAACCATTAAAAGGCAAGGTCGGGATACGATTGCGCGCGAATAGTCCCCCAGTGGTAATCCGTCTTTCACTGGCCTGACTCCAACGCGGATGATCTACATCTGGATTAACATTGGCATAAAAACCGTATTCATTGGCGGCTAAACTACTCCATGTTGTTGGCGGCTGACGTTCAACTAATTTTATTGAGACTATGGATTTAATACTTTTAAAGCCATATTTCCACGGTACAACTAACCGAATTGGTGCACCATTTTGCGCGGGTAACGTTTTACCATATAAACCAACACTCATGAAGGTTAAAGGATTCATCGCTTCATCTATACGTAAACCTTCAACATAGGGATATTTAACACCGCCCCCAATGCGACGACTTTTTTGACCGGGCATTTGCTCAGGATCATAGAGGGTTTCAAATGCAACATACTTTGCCCGTGAGTTTGGCGCTGCTTTTTTGATTAATTGTGCTAGTGAAAAACCAACCCATGGGATCACCATGGACCAGGCTTCAACACAACGAAGACGGTAAATACGCTCTTCTAAGCTAAAACGGTTAAATAAATCCTCATAACCTAAAGTGTAGGGGTTATCGACTTCACCTGAAATACTTAATTGCCAAGGATTCACTTTAAATGCTTGAGCGTTTTCGAGCGGATCGCCTTTGCTGGTGCCAAATTCATAAAAATTATTATGGGAGGTAATTTTAGCTTCGGGGGTTAATATTTGCTGAGCATCACCGGCTTGCTTAAACGCTAGCGCTTGGCGTTGAAAGACAGGCTTTTTTTTGCTGCTGAAAAAATCTAATGGTTGCGCTTGAGTCGATTGTGCTACTAAGCTCCCCGCCCCTAAGTAACCAAGCTGTTTCAGAAGCTTACGTCTAGCATAATACACCTTCTCGTCGGTGACATCTTGCTCAGACAGTTGGTAGCTTTTTTTAGTTTTAATTAACATCTTTACCTCTAATTAAGCCAATTACCGTGTGATAAATAGACCTCAGAAGAGGTAAAAAAATTCTTAATCAATCAAAACAAACTCAAGAAAATGTTTTTATCGCGCGAATTTTACTAAATAATCAATAATGTCATTTGATTCGTATAGCCAAGTTACCGATTGGTCTTCATTGGTTATTTTTAAACAAGGTACGGTTTTTTTACCGCCTTCTTTGATCAACTCTTCACGATATTGCACTTGGTCATTGATATTGCGTAACTCAATATTTAAGCCAAAGCGCTTCATGCTCCGTCGGACCTTAACACAAAACGGACAAGCCGGTAGTTGGTATAAACTTAAGTGTGCGGTGCTAGCATCGATTTCTTTTTGCTGTTGTAACGAGCGTTTTGGCGCACGAGGAGAAAATATAAAATTTAATAACAAGATTAAACGGCCAATCGGCCAACGGATTAAAAACATAGTTGGGTTTTACTCTTAGTTAGGTAAATATAGTTAGATATAATTAGGTAATGAAATTAACGAGGTTATGTCGACTTACCACATTAAATCATCAGGAATTTGAAACTCGGCATAAGGATCATCTTCCGCCACAACGTCTTCTACAACTTTAGTGTTCTGAACTAAAACAACACTTTCATCTAAACTGGCGACTTTTTTAGCGGTCTCAGAGGTTACAATATAAGTAGTATCGTCAATGCCACATAACGCTAAACGGCCATTAACTAAGGCCTTATGTGTTACAGCATCAACCAATAACTTTTTAATCTTATTGTTAAAGGTGTAATTGTATTCCGCTTCACCATTAACATTAGTCACTTGATGATGTTGTAAGATTTGTAAAATTCTTAGCTGTTGTTCTTTAGCAAGCAATGCCTGCTTTTTTTCATTATTGAGCGCGATATCTCGTGCGAGCTTTTCTTTTTTCGCCAGTTCAAGGTCTTGCTTAACTTGTTCTTGCAAACTGATATCAACTTTAACGCCACTACGCTTTTGCTTGCCTGTTTTGCGTTTATCGCTATTTGCTTGTCGTGCTTTTTGCTTGGTGGTTAAACCTGCTTTTAGCAATTGCTCTTGTAACGAGGCCATTTATTTTCCTATGGTTGCTTAACCAGTGAAGCTTTGAATTCAGCACTTGGTGCGAATGACTTCATTGGCTATAAATATCGATATGACCGCTATTTTATCAGGTCATTTGCTATTTTACAGCACTCAATAAAAAATCAGCATAACTTGCTGCTTTTAAATGAATTAATCATGTTAATTCAACGACTATCTTGGTAACAATGATTTCGTTAAACAATATTATATTGATTTAATGGTAACTCTCGGTAACGTTTACCGGTGGCATTAAAAATTGCATTACAAATTGCCGGTGCGATCGGCGGTACCCCCGGCTCACCAACCCCCCCGGGAGGTGCGTCACTTTCAATAATTTCCACATGGGTGGTTGGCGCATCGGCATATCGAGCCACTTGATAACTGTCAAAATTACTTTGTTCAATCACCCCAGCTTTCGCGGTAAGTTCACTGAAAAAGGTTAGCGATAAACCAAATATAGCCGCCCCTTCCATTTGCGAGCGAATGCGTTCTGGATTTACCGCTAAACCACAATCTACCGCCATCCATACATCAGAAACTTTGATTTTTCCGTCATTGTTTTCAAACACTTCCACCACACAGGCGACATAACTAACGAAACTTCGGTGCATAGCAATACCTAAACCGCGACCTTTAGGTAACGTTCGCCCCCACTTTGCCATTACACTGACTTTTTCTATCACGGCTTTCATCCGGGCTGTATCAACAGGAAATTTTTCTAAGGTTTCACCGTAATTACCGTATTGAGCCTGCTCCGTTGAGAAGTCAAGTTTTCGATCGGCTCCTAACATAGCCAGTAAATTAGCTTTACTGTCTAAACCTTTGGCATGAGCAAGTTCATCAACAAATGAGCAGAGTGCAAACGCATGATTGATATTAGTCACCGAGCGCATCCAACCAATACGGGTGTGTGCTGGAGCTTTACCAACCGCACAACTGACATTAGCTATATCATATGGCATGTCAATCAAACCTAAATCTGCTTCTGAGCCAATTAATTCCGCTCCTTTACTGAACGTTGAACCAATCGGTGGCTCTGCCACATGATGTTGCCACGCGGTCACATCGCCATTTTTATTAAGTCCAGCAGCAAGCTTTTGATAACTGACCGCATGGTAATAGCCATTTTGAATCTCATCTTCTCGGGTCCACATTACTTTAATTGGCCGCTGTAATTGTTTCGATAAGATTGCCGCTTCTACAATAAAATCTGGCTTCGATTTTCGACCAAATCCGCCGCCTAATAAGGTCACGTTAACATTGATTTTATCTACGGCTACACCGGTGATCTGCGCCACAGTGCTCTGTGCGGATTGCGGTGTTTGTGTACAAGCCCAAATATCAAAGACCCCGTCATGAAAATGTGCTGTTGCTGCGGGCGGTTCCATGGGTACATGAATTAACTCCGGCACATAATACGATGCTTTTAGCACTTGCTCAGCCTCAGACAAGGCTTTGTTCACATCACCTTTACTGCGTAACACTTTTGCTGGGTTGTCACAGCTAGTTGCTAGTGCTTGTTTATAGCTATCACTGTTATAACGTTGATGTTCACTTTCCTGCCATTGAATCTCTAACGCTTCTCGTCCCTTAATAGCTGCCCAAGTATTTTTAGCAATAACGGCAACGCCACCTAAAGCTTTAAATACTGCCGGTTCTACTAAGTCAGGCATTTGTATAACGTCAACAACGCCTGCAATCGCTTTTGCGGCATCGGCATTGAATGATTTAACTTTTGCCCCTAATACCGGAGGTCTGGCGATAACCGCATATTGCATATTAGCTAATTCAACATCAAAACCGAACGTGGTTGCCCCTGTAGCTATCTTTTCGCCATCGACTAACGCGACATCAGACTTGCCAATTAGATTGAAATCTTTTTTCGCTTTTAATATCAAGTTTGATTGTGCTGGCAAGGCCAAGGTGCTCGCTGTCGCGACTAAACTACCAAAAGATAGCTGACGGCCCGTTTTTTCATGAACAATGCTGTTATTAAGTGCTGACGTTTCACCAACATCAACTTGCCACTGCTGTGCTGCAGCCTGTTGCAACATCATCCGCGCTGACGCGCCCGCTTCACGCAGCGGTTGATAAAAACGTCTTACTGAGCGTGAGCCATCGGTATTTTGACTGCCATATTTTTTATCACCTAAGCCTTGCACAACCGCTATTTTCTCCCAATCAGCACCGAGCTCATCGGCTACAATCATCGGTATGCTAGTTCTGATCCCCTGCCCCATTTCCGAACGATGCACAACGATGCTAACAATATTATCAGTGCCAATTTGGATATAAACATTGGGTGAAAACTTATCTGATGTGCTAACACCGGCTAAAGCTTTTGGTATTGTTAACATCGAAGGTAACTGAACGCCAAGTACTAACGCCGTAGAACTGATGCCGAGTTTTTTTAAGAAACCGCGACGGCTAACATTTTCAATTTGTTTCATGATTAGCTTCCTTTCACTTCAGTTGCGAGATCTGCGGCGAGGTGAATCGCTTGTTTTATTCTTTGGTAAGTACCACAACGACAAATATTACCGCTCATAGCTTGTTCGATGTCTGCATCATTGGGGTTTGCTTTGCGCGCTAACAGCGCTGCCGCCGACATGATTTGCCCTGATTGGCAATAACCACACTGCGGAACATTTAAATTTTTCCACGCTTGTTGTACGACATGGTCACCCTGCTCAGACAGCCCCTCAATGGTGGTTATTTTTTGCGTGGCAATTGCCGATACGGGCGTTACGCATGAACGAATAGGTTGGCCATCAACATGGACAGTACAAGCACCACATAAGCCTTTACCACAGCCATATTTAGTGCCGGTATATTTTAAAATATCTCTTAATGCCCATAACAATGGCATATCGCCATCATCATTAAATTGATGCGCTTTACCATTAACGGTTAAGGTGATCATGCACTCGCTTCCTTCTGTGTTATTTTAAATTCGGTTTAGGTGATTTCGCTTTATTTGGCTAGGTAAAAGTTAATCTATAGGCTTAATGCCAAGTTTATTTTGCATATTATTTAATTGCTCTGGTGTATCTACATCGATAAACGCATGCGCTAGTGGTACTTTTACTAAACGCTGTTGATATTTCTGCAATAAGGCTTTTGCACCTTGTTTTCCCGTCAACTGCCTTAACTCAGCAAAGTAGCCTTGTGGAAATATCACTGGCGGCCCCATATTTTCGCTAGCGCTCGTGGTGCTGATATTTTTCGCCACGACAATTGCTTGCGGCTGCGCTTGCCAATATTGATAATGCGCCAACAGATCAGCGGGCGTTAATTGCCATTGATCGACTAAAACAATCATGACGGCTGAAATATCAGGGGCTAGCGCTTCCACCCCCTTAGCAATCGATGACGCCATGCCTTCAGACCATGTGCTATTAATAATAGTCTTGATTGCTAAATGGTCAATATGCGCTTGCACTTGCTCAGCATTAAACCCTAATACGCAATAAACCTCACTCGTCACCTCTAAAGCCTGAGTTAGTTGTCTGGCAACTAAACTTTGCTCGTTAATGCTAAGTAATTGCTTCATTTGACCTAAACGAGCAGACTGCCCTGCTGCTAATACGATTATGGCCAAGTGATTGTCTGCAAGAATAGTCATTTCATACGACTCATTAACATAAATTTAGCCCTATCATGGCAAAATATTACCTTGAGTGTAACATCAAACAAATCTTTCAGGTCAAGTTTAGAAACGTCATAATTTCAAGTGAAAATGGATAGAAAGGTAAGTAAAAATGTAGCGTTAAGATGAATTTAGCGCCATTTGTCGATTCTAACTGTGCTCGTTTTCAGGTACTCTAGCTTATCGATATAGTGACTTTACTAACGGCTAATGAAACATTTAAAACCGACTCTGTTCGCCATGCTTTTTATTCTTTTCTTAGTCATGGCAACCTTAATTACCTGGATATACAGTCAAGTCGACAGTGCTTTGCCGCAACTACAAGGTAAGCAAACGCTCTATGGTTTATCTGCCAGTGCCACCGTGGCACGAGATCAAGAAGGCAATGTCACTATTACGGCAAGCAACCGTCTAGATATCGCTATAGCGACTGGCTTTGTGCATGCACAAGAGCGTTTTTTCCAAATGGATTTATTGCGCAGAAACTCCGCTGGAGAACTTGCTAGCCTCTTTGGCGCAGCAGCGATTCCTTATGATAGTGACATCCGTCGTCATCGTTTTCGTGAACGCGCCTCTGCGATAGTGATGCAACTACCTCCAACTGACCTTGCTTTATTAAAAGCCTACACTCGTGGTGTAAATCAAGGTTTAAAATACTTAAAAGCAGCCCCTTTTGAATATTTACTGTTACGCCAAGAGCCCGTTGAATGGCAAGAAGAAGATACCATCCTAACCGTACTCAGTATGTATATTGATTTACAATATCAAGATGGCCAGCGTGAACGCACCTTAGGTTTACTCAACTCGGTGTTAAGCCCTGAAGTGTTTGCATTTCTTAACCCTAAAGGCAGTCGATGGGATGCTGCACTTGATGGCTCTGAGTTTACGGCTTCGCCATTACCCAAAGCACCGTGGCCGTCGGCTTCTGGTGAAAGTATCATGGCTTTACTTAATACCCCGTCGATAAAAACTGCGGTATCTAATGCGCCCCCCTCAATACTTACCCGAGAAAAATCAGCTCAAGATGAAGAATTACCTGGCTCAAATAATTGGGCAGTAGGCGGCGCTATAAGCGTTACTGGTAGCGCAATTGTCGCTAATGATATCCACTTGGGTATTCGAGTGCCCAATACCTGGTTTAGAGCTTCATTTGAATATCAAAACAGCGACCATTCATCGGTCAAAGTAACGGGTGCGACACTCCCTGGCACACCTAATATTATTATTGGAAGTAATGGCAGTATTGCTTGGGGATTCACTAATAGTTACGGGGACTGGAGCGATGTTATTGTTCTTGAAACCAATGCCGATAAAAGCCAATATTTAACCCCTGACGGTTACCAAGACTTTATCAAGCACAAGCAAATCATTGCCGTTAAAGGCCAAGAAGCTGTAAACATCACGGTCACAGACACTATATGGGGACCGGTTATTGGTGAAAACGCGCAAGGTAATTTACTGGCTTATCGTTGGATTGCGCATGATAAAGCCGCCGTTAACCTAGCCATGACCGCGCTCGAAACAACAAGCACTGTCGAACAAGCATTTGTAATTGCAACTCGCACAGGCATCCCCGCACAAAACCTCATCGTTGGTGATAAACAGGGCAATATTGGCTGGACCATCATGGGCCCCATTCCCTTGCGCAGTAAAGCGTTTGGTGAGGTACCGACATCTTGGGCCAATGGCGACAATAAATGGTTAGGGCTATTACCCGCTAAAGAGTACCCAAAAGTCACCAATCCCAACAACGCGCGTTTATGGAGTGCAAACTCACGTGTTATTGGTGGTGAGATGCTAGAAAAAGTTGGTAATGGTGGTTACGCTTTAGGTGCACGCGCTACACAAATAAAACAAAACCTAACTGCTAACAGCTCTTTTGATGAACAAAGGTTACTCAATATTGCCCTTGATGACAGGGCGAAATTTTTATTACGTTGGCAAGCGTTTTTGTTGTCTGAGGTATTAACAGAGTCGATGTTGGTTAAACACCCCAGCTGGCAAGAAGTTAAAAATATTATCAACATTAAGCATTTAGCGGCTAGCACAAATTCTGTTGCCTATCGCATTATCAGAAATTTCCGCATAAACGTTAGAGAGCAAGTCTTCGATATTTTTAATGCAAATATGGCAAAACTTAGTGAAGATTACAGTTTTTATACTCTACGCCACCAAATAGAAACGCCATTATGGCAATTAGTGCAACAGCAACCAGAGAACTTCCTTTGGCGCAGCCACGAAAGCTGGGCAGCCTTATTAGAAGCAAGCCTGGAACAAACCCTTGAGCAAATGACTGAATCAAGCTCGCTAACCGATGCAACTTGGGGGAAAGAAAACGTCAGTAAAATACAACATCCCTTAAGCCGAGCGATCCCCTTTATTGGAAAATGGCTTGATATGCCTGAAGTTGAATTATCTGGCGATAGCCATATGCCGCGTGTTCAAGGGAAGTCGTTTGGCGCTTCACAACGTATGGTGGTTTCTCCTGGGCATGAAGAACGTGGCATTTTTCATATGCCCACCAGCCAATCAGGGCACCCATGGAGCCCGTACTATGGTGTAGGCCATGAAAATTGGCTAAAAGGTCAAGCCTCAAGCTTCCTGCCTGGCCCAACCAAATACACATTAACCTTACTAAGTTACTAAACTAAGCTACTAGGAAAAATCATGACTACTTTAATTATTTGTTTATTTATCGCAGCACTATTACCTTTTGTTGCTAAAATCCCACTTGCCATTGCCATGCAAAATTCAGGCGGCTACAACAATAACCATCCACGGGCACAACAAGCAAAGTTAACTGGCTTTGGCGCTAGAGCTTTGGCCGCACACGAAAATGCTTTCGAATCACTGATCATCTTCGCCCCTGCCGTTTTGTTAGCTATTGCGACACAGAATACCGGTACTTTTATCGAACAATTGGCTATCACACATGTGGTTGCTCGTGTGTTTTACAACATCGCCTATTTGACAAATATCGGTACCATCCGCTCGGTAATTTGGGCCGTTGGCATAATAAGCTCCTTTACAATTATCTATCAGTGTATCTAAGTGAAGCTCGCCGGTAGCATTAGATTTACATAACAGCGCTTAAATGTCGTCTATATCGCGTCAAAATTAATCGCTAAGGCGCTTTTTATCACGTTAGCGAAAAATAAGCCTCAAGAAAACAGTTGAACTCTGGTTTGAGGGTGGCTAAAGTGAAGTCATGCAAATGACATTACCGACTATTTTTTTTAAGGCTTTATTTCTCTCAGATATCTGAGCGCGCTTTAGGTTTTGGCATTCAATAAAAAACCTCCTTTGGGAGGTTTTTTAGTTTTAGCGATAGCAGCAATAAAAATCATAACAACATAGTAGGAAAACGCGGTGAACGAAGCATTAGATTTGAATAAAATACGTGGAAAAATTACACAGCTTGACCAGCAACTTCTGACACTCTTTGCTGAGCGTCGCGCCCTGACCTTAAATGTTGCGAAAAGCAAAGCTCATCAAATTCGTCCAGTAAGAGATCAACAGCGTGAACAAGAGTTATTAATTAGCTTGATCACACAAGGTAAAAAGCTCGGTTTAGATGCTCACTATGTCACCCGTGTTTTTCAAACCATTATTGAAGACTCGGTGTTAAATCAGCAGGCTTTCTTACAAACCTTAGCCAATCCAAACCTTCAAGAGCCCGCGGTGAGTGTTGCC
Organism: Cognaticolwellia sp.; assembly: GCA_041616855.1. GTDB lineage: Bacteria > Pseudomonadota > Gammaproteobacteria > Enterobacterales > Alteromonadaceae > Cognaticolwellia. The sequence continues at coordinate 9,806 of JBFJQB010000080.1, forward strand.
TTTCTTGGTGATAAAGGTTCATACAGCTATTTAGCAAGTCATCGTTATTTTTCTCGCCGAGCGGCAAAGCTCATTGAACATGGTTGTCAAAGTTTTGCCGAAATTATGCAGCAGGTTGAATCCGGCTCGGTTGACTATGGCATGTTACCGATAGAGAACACCAGTTCTGGCAGTATTAATGAAGTCTATGACATTCTTCAGCACACTAACTTGTCGATTGTTGGCGAAATAACTCAACCGATAGAGCATTGTTTATTGACCGCGGTTAATAGCCAATTGAGTAAAATTAAAACTATATATGCTCATGGTCAGCCTTTTGCACAATGCAGCAACTTTCTCGATAAACAACACAACATACGTATTGAATACTGTGAAAGCACGGCCGATGCCATGGCAAAAGTTTATCATTTACAAGATGACAGTGTTGCGGTTATTGGTAGTGAGGAAGGCGGAAATTTATATCAACTCCATGCCTTGGAAAAATCGATTGCCAACCAAAGTGAAAACCATAGCCGTTTTATTTTAGTTGCTCGAAAACCCATTGATGTTGCTGAGCAAATCCCAGCAAAAACCACGTTAATTATTGCAACTGGTCATAAGCCTGGTGCCCTAGTCGAGTGTCTACTGGTATTAAAAGAGCAAGGCATTAATATGTGCAAACTTGAGTCTCGCCCCATTCAAGGGCGGCCATGGGAAGAAATGTTTTATGTCGATGTTGAGGCAAATTTAAAGCACTTAGCATTACAAGAGGCGATCAGTAAAATTACTGAACAAACCCATTTTATCAAGATTTTAGGTTGCTATCCTATTGAACATATTAGCCCAACGCTTGTGCCCAGTAGCGCAATAAAATAAGTTCAGAACCATAACAAGAAATGACTGCTTATCAGCCTTTTCTTGTTATCAAGCGTTATTGGCACTAAGTTATTCAAAACAGGTTAATTAACATCTTGTTTGAGAGCTTTTAATCGAAAAACCACAGCACTCAATATCAACACCAACAATGATGGAATGGCTGCGAACATCAGTGCCGAGAGCATAAATTGAGCAATGAGCAGTGATAAACTGATAAAACACAGGATCGGAAATAGTAACCAAAAGGTATGTTCGCTTGCGCATAATTTAAACCCTTTACGCATAAAAACGACTAACAACAAACTAAGCATACTGGCGCTAATCGCGGTGACTGAACCGGAATAATAATCAAGAATAAAATCAGTGTGTGGGTGAAGTATGCTCGGCACGGGGGCCATATTACCGAGATGAACTAACCAAATTAATGATCCAGCCATCAAGCAGCCAAAGTTAAATGACCACAGCTTTTTATTAACGTTGAACATTAATATTTTCCACATTTATTATTATTTTTCTACTTTATATCTTAAGTATAAATTTTAATCAAGACGTCGGTTTTTTAGACTACCAAGAAGAGGTTAACACTCTCGACAGGGTGTTCTAGGTGGGCGGTATAGCTAGGAAACTGTAAAATACTTGAGTTAAGTCCATACAATATTGAGATTATATGGACTTAACTAGGTGATGTGTTTTGGATTAAGCTTTAGTTACATTGCCTTGAGCTTGCTGACGAGCAATTTCTTGGCTGATCACTTGTGGTGAACCAGTATGTCGACACAACCAATAGTATGCTCCTGGTACCACAAACAAAGTAAAAATACTGGCCAAAGATACACCGGCAAAGATCACGACACCAATAACCATTCGGCTTTCAGCGCCAGGTCCTACCGCTAATACCAACGGAATAGCACTGGTAACCGTGGTGAACGTTGTCATCACAATTGGCCTTAAGCGTTGCGTTGCCGCGGTAATTAATGCTTCTTCAAAGGCAATGCCCTTATCACGTAATTGATTCGCAAATTCAACAATCAAAATACCATTTTTCGCCGCTAAACCAATCAGCATAACAATACCTATTTGGCTGTAGATATTTAAGCTCATTCCCATCAATTTCAAGCCTGCTAAAGCCCCCACTAATGCTAGCGGCACGGTTAACATAATAACAAAAGGATGAATGAAGCTTTCAAACTGAGCTGATAACACTAGGTAAGTGATCACTAAGGCTAAAACAAAGATAAAGGCAATGGAGTTCCCTGACTCTTGTAATAGTTGCGACTGACCTTTATAAGCAACCTGTGCTTCGTCAGGTAAGTGCTCGGCAACCGCCGCATTTAAAAATGCTAAAGCATCACCCAGTGCATAGCCGTCGGCTAAATTAGCACTAATAGTGACGCTACGTAAGCGATTAAAGCGATTGAGCTGAGAGGATGTCGCACTCTCTTCAATCGTGATCAGGTTAGATAATGGCACCAACTTATTACT
>JBFJQB010000081.1:0-12083 GCA_041616855.1 Cognaticolwellia sp.
AAAAGCAGCAAGAAGAAACTGCTCCTGAAGTAGCAGATGTTAACGAAAGTGTCATTGAACAGGCAAAGTCAACACCTGATTCCAAACCGCAGCCAATAACTGACACTGACAATCACCAAGAAACGGGGGCTGAAAGTATTTCTCAGTCGCCTATTCAAGCAGTTGTTAGCGATGAAGTTACTGCGGAAGAATTGCCGGCAGAGCTGGAACCAGCTCTTTCAACAGAGCCAGAACCAGAAATAGCAGCTGAGCCTGAGAAAAAAGTTGGCTTTTTTTCGCGCTTAAAGCAGGGGTTAACAAAAACCCGACAAAATCTTGGTGGTGGACTATTTAGTTTATTTCGCGGTAAGAAAATTGATGATGAGTTATTTGAAGAACTCGAAACTCATTTATTGTTGGCTGATGTCGGTGTTGAAACTACCACGAAAATCATTGACTCTCTAACGGAGTCGGCTTCACGTGGACAACTTAAAGACGCAGAAGCGTTATATGAGTTATTAAAAGTGGAGTTGAAAAAAATTATTGCCCCAGTCAGTCAGCCCTTAGATATAACCTCAGGCCATGGCCCCTTTGTTATTTTAATGGTCGGTGTTAACGGCGCTGGTAAAACCACCACCATTGGCAAACTCGCTAAGCAATTTCAAGCGGAAGGCAAGTCGGTAATGTTAGCGGCGGGTGACACATTCCGTGCGGCAGCGGTTGAACAACTGCAAGTATGGGGCGAGCGAAATGACATCCCTGTAGTAGCTCAACATACCGGTGCTGACAGTGCCTCAGTAATTTTTGATGCCATTAGTGCCGCAAAAGCACGTGGTGTAGATGTACTTATTGCTGATACCGCAGGGCGATTACAAAATAAAAATCACTTGATGGAAGAACTGAAAAAAGTGGTTCGTGTGATGAAAAAGCTTGATGTTAATGCCCCACATGAAGTGATGTTAACCCTTGATGCCGGTACCGGACAAAACGCGTTAAGCCAAACTAAACTTTTTAACGAAGCCGTAGGTTTAACCGGTTTAACCTTAACCAAACTCGATGGTACTGCAAAAGGTGGGGTGGTGTTTGCCATTGCTGATAAACATGCTATTCCAATTCGCTATTTAGGTGTCGGTGAAGGAATTGATGATTTACGCCCCTTTAATGGCAGTGACTTTATTGATGCCCTGTTTACTCAAGACACACAAGAAGATTAAGACTGCTTATGATCCGATTTAATAACGTTAGCAAAACTTACCCTGGAGGATTTTTAGCGCTTAAGCAAGTGAGCTGTACTATCGCCCCAGGTGAAATGGCGTTTTTAACCGGTCACTCTGGCGCAGGTAAAAGTACCTTATTAAAATTAATGAGTATGATGGAAAAGCCTAGCGCCGGCAGTATTGAAATTAATGGTACCGAGTTATCTACCATTAAATATCATCAAATACCTTATGTACGCCGTGGTATTGGTATGATATTTCAAAACCATAACTTATTATTAGACCGCACGGTATTTGATAATGTTGCTCTGCCACTGATCATTGAAGGCTATAGCCACAAGGAAACCCGTAAGCGTGTTGAAGCAGCACTGGATAAGGTGCACTTGAGCAGTAAATTAAAATGCTTCCCGAATATGCTTTCAGGCGGAGAGCAACAACGTGTGGGTATCGCACGTGCCATTGTTAATAAGCCGCCAATATTACTCGCGGATGAGCCTACCGGTAATTTAGATCCAAAATTGTCATTAGATATTATTCGTTTATTTGAAGAATTTAATGATATGGGTGTCAGTGTATTAATTGCCACTCACGACCTTGGCCTGATTGCCCGCATGAAATATCGCACCTTGACCTTAAAGCAAGGTCATATGATCACCGATGGCATTGTTGATGGCTTAGCAGCAGGTGAGTTACATGCAAACTAATTATAGCCGACAAAGCAACCACCAACTCGGCTGGACTGGGCGAATTACCGCACGAGTTATTCGCCATTTACAACAAGCGATTGGCAGCTTAGGTGACTTATGGCGCACGCCATTTACCTCAATCATGACCGTGCTAGTTTTAGGTATTAGCCTAACTTTACCCGCCACCTTGCATTTATTTGTTAAAAATACTCAAACTGTAACAGAGCAGTGGAATTCGGCTTCTGAAATTACCCTATTTTTAAAGTTATCAACCTCTGACAAAGCCGCACAAAACTTGGTGCAACGCATCAGGCTGTATCCTGAAGTGGCTAATGTGGTTTATATCTCCGCTGAGCAGGCATTAACGGAGTTTAAAGTCAGTTCTGGTTTTGGCCAAGCTTTAGAGTATTTAGATGAAAACCCGTTACCAGCAACGTTATTGGTAACACCAACAAAACGCTTTAGCCAAGCACAAGCCGCACGTGAGTTATTGCTTAAATTAGAACAAGAACGCACGGTTGATCAAGGTAAGCTCGATTTGGAGTGGCTAACTCGCTTAGAAGCCATGGCAGCCCTCATAGAAGATATAGTACTCGGCATCGCAATATTATTATGCTTATCTGTGGTATTGATCATTGGTAATACCATTCGCTTGGCCATACTAAACCAAAAAGACGCGATTGCAGTAATGAAATTAGTAGGTGCTACAGACGACTTTATCCAACGGCCCTTTTTATATGCTGGCGTTTGGTATGGTGTACTCGGCGGTTTTGTTGCCAGTATTTGTGTCGCCATTTTAGCCAGTTACCTTTCTGGCGCGTTGCACCAACTAACCAATTTGTATCAAAGCCAATTTGTCTTATCAGGGTTAAATTTTTTTGAAATTATGCTACTTCAATTGATCGCCATTGGCTTAGGTTTATTAGGCAGTTTTATTTCTGTTCGCCAGCATATTCGTGCCATTGAGCCCACCGCTGATTAATTTTTAGTACGCTGAGTGTGCTCTTCCAAGCTGTTATCTACTTGTAATTCAGCGATATATAGACCTTGATAACAACGTTTAATAAAATATTCATGAAAAAATCGACAGAGACTGTTGTTTCCCCCTGTCTTCTAAGCTAATGTTGCCCTATAAAGTCGTGGTGGTCGCTAATATATGTTACTATCACGAGCTGGATTTGAAAGAGGAGGTTTTTAAATGAGTGAATCAATGCGATCAATGGCGTTAACTGTTCCACAAAGTGGCAGTATTGAGGCATACGTGCAATCGGCGTATAGCATCCCTATGCTAACAGCCGAAAAAGAGCATGAGTTAGCGACTCGTTTATACTCTGAAGATGATTTAAAGGCGGCGCAAGAATTGATTATGTCGCATCTTCGTTTTGTTATTCATGTTGCTAAAGGTTATGCCGGTTACGGTTTACCACAAGCAGATTTGATCCAAGAAGGTAACGTCGGCTTAATGAAAGCCGTTAAACGTTTTAACCCTGAAGTCGGCGTACGCTTAGTGTCATTTGCCGTACATTGGATTAAAGCTGAAATTCATGAGTTTGTGCTTAAAAACTGGCGTATTGTTAAAGTTGCTACGACCAAAGCACAACGAAAATTATTTTTTAACCTACGCAAAAATAAAAAGCGTTTAGGTTGGTTTAGTAACGATGAAGTGAAAAATGTTGCTGAAACCCTTGGTGTGAGTACTAAAGACGTCTTAGAAATGGAATCTCGTATGAGTAACCAAGACCAAGCGTTCGAGTTATCAACAGATGATGATGATAATGCCAGTGCCAGTGCTTATTCTCCCGCGCAATATTTAGAAGATAAACAGTCTGATCTTGCGACTGAAGTTGAAGATTCGAATTGGGAGCAGCACGCCAATAAAAGATTAAGTAACGCCTTAGTAAGTCTTGATGAGCGCAGCCAAGATATTATTCGTACTCGTTGGTTACATGACGACAAGTCAACGTTACAAGAGCTAGCGAATAAATATGAAATATCGGCAGAACGTGTTCGACAACTAGAGAAAAATGCTCTAGCTAAGTTAAAAGGCGCAATGGCGGCATAACTTATCTATAATTTAACTAAAAACCGGCTTCTGCCGGTTTTTTTATGTTCGAAATATATAAAATATCATGCTGACATCTCTGTAAAAATAACGATATCAGAGTTTCACCCAGCAACTTATGCCAACGTTAAAGGTAGTGGTTATTACCAAGAATAAATTACACCTAGGTCTAGCTAAACAATTTTATTTTGTTAGACTATCCGGACAAAAATAATACTAATAATAAACGGAATTCCCACAATGGAATCGAGGGCGAAGGAAACAATTCATGCGATACGCCAACTTCCTAAATTAAAATCGTTACTTAAAAAGTATCGACAACTTAAAACCATGCAATCGGGTTTATTACAGCTATCTGAATTGGCCGCTTCAGTGACCGATATGGATGCGTTTTATCATGCCCTTGAATCAGTGATTAAAACCCTATTGGTCACTGACAGTTTTCATATCGCGCTTTTAAATTCATCCGATGAATTACAATTAAGCTATTGCCAAAATCCAGTTGAAATGCGTTTGCATGATCATGTTGATTTAGCAAACTGGCGAAAAAGCCTCACCGGCTTAGTTTTATTGCGTCAACAGCCAATGCATTGCTCTGCACAAGAAAGAATGGCATTAGCAAAAGCCAATGAAATCGTTTTATATGGCTCTGAATGTGTTGATTGGTTAGGGGTTCCTTTAAAACGAGGCCAGCAAGTCATTGGGGTAATTGCCCTACAAAGCTATGATGAAAAACTGTATTTTTCCGAAAAAGATTACCAAATTTTAGAATTTATTGCTGAGCATTTAGTCACGGCGATCGATCGTGTTCGCAGTCGAGAGCTCTTGGAGTCTAGCATTCGACAGCGAACACTAAAATTAACCGAAACCAATCAACAATTACAACGTGAAATCGTTGAGCGACAATTAGCGGTAAAAGCACATCAAGTATTGCTTAATATTTCTGAGTTAACAGCAAAATCTCAAGCTATCGAAAACTTTTATCAAGCCTTACATTTCGAAGTTAGCAAGTTATTGCCGGCAAAAAACTTTTATATTGCTTTACTATCTGAGGATAAAAGTGAATTAGCCTTTCCTTATTATTGTGATGAAAAGCTGTCGCAACCAAAAACGCGAAAACTCAGTAACGGCTTATCTGAAATGGCCCTTAGAACAGGAAAACCAATACTGTTAAGCGATAAAATAGTTTACACACTAACGGCACAAGGCGAAGTAACCGAGTCTGCTTTTACCCAACATTACCCTGAGCATCAGTTACCACAGGCTTGGCTAGCAGCGCCTTTATTAAATAACGGTGAAGTTTTTGGTGTATTCGCTATTCAACATTATCAAGACGCCAACGCTTATCGCAGTAAAGATCTTGAATTAATTCGCTTCGTTAGCCACCATATTGCGCTAGAAATTCTCCGAAAAAAATTACAACAGCAAGCGTTACAAAGTCATGAGGCACTTGAGAACGTTGTCAATGAGCGCACGCGAGAACTGCAAGCAACCAATCTCAATTTGCGCATGCAGATTGAAGAACGTCGTAAAGCAGAAGCGCGTTTATATCACGAAGCCCACCATGATGCTTTAACCCAGCTGCCCAATAGAGCGATGTTTTCCGACCGCTTAAGTTATTCTCTTAAACATTTAAAACGTCATCCAAATCATCGCTTTGCCGTGCTGTTTATTGACTTAGATCGATTCAAAATGATCAATGACACACTTGGGCATCATGCTGGCGATCAATTCTTAATTGAAATTTCGCGTCGACTGGGCGAATGTGTTCGTGATAATGACATTTTAGCTCGCTTGGGCGGTGACGAATTTGTCGTGTTATTAGACTCATTACAATCACTCGAAGATGTTGAAGAAATTGCCTCTCGTATTATTACATCAATTGCACAACCTTTTGATCTTGAAGGCCACACCTTGTATTCAAATGCCAGTATTGGTATTGCGCAAAGTCGGGTTAGTTATCAGGATGCGAACGAAATATTACGCGATGCTGATGCCGCGATGTACCAAGCAAAAAGTTTAGGCCGCGGTCGATACGTTTTCTTTGATGATAGTATGCGAGAAAAGCTGATTGCCAGCATGACACTTGAGCAAGAACTAAGGCAAGCCATTAAAAGTCAACAGTTTGAATTGCACTATCAAAAAATTAATGATTTAACCTCAACCAAAACATTAGGGTTTGAAGTGCTCTTGCGTTGGCAGCATCCAACTAAAGGCTTATTAACGCCAAGTGAGTTTCTTTTTATGGCCGAAGAAACTGGTATGATTTTAGACATAGAAACTTGGGTGATTGAAGAAGTTTGTTTGCAATTGAAATTATGGAAAAAGTCGAAAGAATATGAAAATGCCTATATTGGTGTCAATCTATCAGGGCGTCATTTAATCCAAGCCAATCAATTATCAAAATTGATGACGTTGATCAGCGTTAATACCATTGAACCTGAACGCATTATTTTGGAATTTAATGAATCAGCTTTTGCTAGACATACTGAACTCGCACTTAAAGGTCTGCGAAAACTAAAAGAGTTTGGGGTTAAGTTAGCATTAGATGATTATGGTGCCGGCTTGTCATCTTTTAATTTTTTACATAACTACCCGTTTGAATTTATAAAACTCGATCGAAGCTTTATTCGAACGTTAAATAACTGTGATAAGAATTTATCTTTAGTGAAAGCTTTACATGAATTGGGGACGAAATTTGGTTATAGGCTAGTCGCCGAGGGTATTGAATCTGAAGCTATGCTGCAAAAGCTACAGAATGTTGGCTGTGAGTTTGGCCAAGGTTACCATATCAATCGTCCATGTAAAATTGTCAAAGCCAAAGTCGAAAATAATGTTATAGAAATGTATCGAGCATAGCCTATTGCTCGAATTTATAATGACCTAACCTTTGTTAAAATAACCTTCGACTCGCAAAGCTATACCAGGGGTTGTACTATAGTTTTCTTGTTCTGGAAACTCTAAAAAAGGCTCTATTTCAAAATATAACCACTCTCGAAGCGCATTAAAGCGATAACGATAGCCTAAAGTGTAATTATCAACTACAAAGCCTCGTTCGCCGTTACGCTCTCCTTCAACTTGCAAACTTATTACTGACGCTGTCGTTTCATTGATTTGCTTCAGTTTATAAAAACCATGTTTCCAACGAATACCACTATAAGATGCAGAGCCTCGAATACTGTAATTGAATCGAATTTGTGATTGTTGACTTAATTGATAGTCGTACTCCAATAATAGTTTCGCGCCCAAACCATCACCGAGGTAATAATACAATGACGGTTCAAATAAAAAGCTCTGCTGGTCGCTGATATTGAAACGACGTTTATGTTTAGCTCGGGCAAAGATATCACCACCTGAAATACCTAAGCGATAATTCATCAGTCGATCTTGTCGTTTATCTTCGGTGTAGTTCAGTGCTAAAGAAAATTTTTCTTCCTCTGTCGTGGGCCTTGTATTTGCTGATTCTAGTGGTAAATTATTGAGTTCATCATCGGTTTCGTCAGACAAAACTATGCTGACTTTATCTTGCAAGTGCGGTAATTTTACCCGGATCCGAAAACGGGCTTCCACTTCGTTCCAATCACGACTTTTTGGCAACCAAGCGAAACGAATTTTGGCGGTTGTGGTCGGGTTTCGTTGTTCACTCTCATCTGTGATAAAAAAACTATCAAACCACTGTGCCGATTGATAAACCGAGTTGGACACCGTTTCATGTAATTCTTGCATCCAGTGCTCATCGGCTTGTTCAACGCGCTTTTCTGTTTCTTGAACTGTATCGGCTAGTACTGAATTTACCCATGCAAAGTAAAACAATGCGAGGCAAAAGTAGCTATAAGACCTGTTTTTACCATTCATTTTTATCAAAATTAGTTTTACCTCATGATTTAGCATATCAGTTGGTGATTTTTTTTCTATAAACTTTATAATGAATTTAATTAAATTATAGGGGTTTTTTATGGGCGGTATAAGTATTTGGCAATTATTAATTATTGCAGTGATTGTTGTCTTGTTATTTGGCACGAAGAAATTACGTAATTTAGGCTCTGATTTAGGCTCAGCGATTAAAGGTTTCAAAAGCGCAGTTACTGATGACAATGCCAATAAAGAGCAGGAAAACGCAGCTAATAGCGATAGTTTAGTTGATAAACCCGCAGAGCAAAGCAAAGTCGCTGAAAAAGAGAAAGACCAAGTCTAATGTTTGATATAGGTTTTTGGGAGCTGCTATTAATCGCAATTATTGGCCTAGTGGTACTTGGCCCCGAGCGGTTACCCGTTGCAATTCGCACCGTACGTGGTTGGATACAGAGTATTCGTAACTTCAGTGAAGGCGTAAAAAATGAACTAAGCGAAGAATTGCGTATTCAAGAACTGCATAGCAACTTAAAAAAAGCCGAACAATCAGGCATGAAAGATCTATCTCCCGAAGTTGCCGCGTCGGTTAAATCGCTAAAAGAAGCAGCAGAAATGGTCAACAATCCTTATCAAACAGCTAAAAAAACAATAAATACTTCTGATGAAATTGAACATCTAGCTGATAATCCAAATGAAAAGCAGGGTAAATGAGCTCAGCCGTTAAGCAAAACCACACATTATTTGATCATCTGTTAGAATTAAGAACACGATTATTACATGCGGTACTCGGTGTATTAGTCGTTTTTTGTTCGTTGATTTACTTTGCCCAAGATATCTATCAGTACGTCGCACAGCCGTTGTTAGCCGTTATGCCTGCTGGCACACAAATGATTGCTACCGATGTCGCATCGCCTTTCTTTACACCATTTAAGTTAACCATAGTTATCTCGATTTTTATCGCGATGCCGTATATTTTATACCAACTATGGTCGTTTATTGCGCCGGGCTTATATCAAAATGAAAAACGCTTAATTGCACCATTGATGTTCGGTAGTACGCTACTATTTTATGCGGGTATTGCGTTTGCTTACTACATTGTATTTCCAGTGGCTTTTGCCTTCTTTTCTTCTGTCGCGCCAGAAGGCGTAACCATAGCAACCGATATTAGTAGCTATTTGGACTTTGTTTTAAAGCTATTTTTCGCTTTTGGTGCCGCTTTTGAAATACCCATTGCCATCATATTGATGTGCTGGACGGGCGTTACCAGTCCAAATAGCTTACGTGCTAAACGTCCCTATATTGTCGTTGGTGCATTTATTGTCGGTATGTTATTAACTCCGCCAGATATCATTTCTCAAACTATGCTAGCAGTGCCCATGCTATTGCTCTTTGAGTTGGGCATTATAATCGCTTCTTTCTACTACCGAGAAGATCAAGACACCACAGCAAAGGGAGAATAAAAATGAATAGAATTTACCTGATCACAATCGCGATTTTGGCTTTACCATCCATGACAGCACAAGCAACAGAGTCGCTTAATGCGGATGTAGCGAAATGCGCTAAAATTCAACAAGATGTAGCGCGATTAGCATGTTTTGATAATATGGCTGCTCAAGTATTATTGCCATCGCATGTAGCTGACGTAGCGAAAACCGCCATAAAAACACCAGCAGCAGCACCGGTAGTGACAGCGACCAAAGCGGCGGAGTTTGGCGCAGAGCACCTTAAAAAGCCTGAACCCGCAGAAGAAGAGCTGCAGGTGGTTTTTATCATCGATAAATTAACTAAAGATCCATACGGTAAATGGCGTTTAAGCTTTAAAAATGGTCAGCAATGGAAGCAAACAGACAGCGCTTATCTGAATATTAAAGTCGGCGATAGTGTTTTACTGAAAAAAGGCTTTATGAGTGCGGTTTATTTAAAGAAAAACCTGCCAAATGCCAAAAAGAAAATTCGCGTTAAACGGCTGAAATAGGGAGTTTATAAATCCTTGATTGATATTGGTGCCAACCTAACCAATGCTCGGTTTGAAAAAGATCTTTCAGCTGTTATTAGCCGTGCGCAAGAAAAAAACATTACCGGTTTGCTTGTGACTGGCACCAGTGTTTTTGAAAGCCAGCAGGCGGTTGAACTTTGCCAGCGTTATCCGGGTTATCTTAATTGTACTGCAGGTATTCACCCCCATGATGCCGATCATGCAGCAAAAGATTTTTTAGCACAATTGGCTGAATTAGCCGACAATAATTGTGTAAAAGCCATTGGTGAATGTGGTTTAGACTTTAATCGCAATTTCTCTAGTGCTGAAAACCAACGCCATGTTTTTACTCAGCAAGTAACCTTAGCAGCGCAACTGCAACTGCCGTTATTTTTACATCAACGTGATGCCTTCGAGCCTTGGTTCGAAATTTTAAAGCCTTTTATATCGCGTGTCCCTGCGATGGTTTCTCACTGCTTTACCGGCAACAAAAAAGAATTACAGCAATGCTTAGATGCCGATATGTATATTGGCATAACCGGTTGGCTTTGCGATGAACGTCGTGGCCAAGAGTTACGTGATATTGTCTCGCTTATTCCACTCGAGCGATTAATGATCGAAACAGACGCGCCTTATTTAACGCCAAGAAATATTCGACCAAAGCCTAAAAGTAGTCGCAACGAACCAAGTTATTTACCTTATATTGTCACGATGCTAGCCGAGCTAACCGAGTATAGTGAGCAGGAGATTATTGAGCAAAGCACCATTAATAGTGAAAGAGTATTTAATTTAAGGGTTCATCATGGCTAATTGATCCATGTTATGACTCGGCTTTTAAGTGGCTTGTTAATTTCAAGTACGGTCTGCGCTCAAGATGTTGAAGGGCATGACAATAAATCAATGACCGCGATGAAAACATTATTGATTAACAAGTCAAATATGATCTAACAATGGTTTAACAAGGAAAAGCGGTTAGACCTTATAGTAGAGCGTGTCGATAAAGAGCTTTCATAAAGCTAAACAAGCTGGCGTGAGAAAGTACAAGTGAGTTTGTTCAGTGAAATTTAAAAAACAATAGGAAATAATTATGCATAACGTCTTTGGCCAATATCCCGCACGCCGCATGCGTCGTATGCGCAGTGATGATTTTTCAAGGCGACTGATGTCTGAACATCAACTGACAGTTAACGATCTAATTTACCCTGTTTTTGTTTTGGAAGGGGAAAATCAACGTGAAGCTATCGAGTCTATGCCTGGGGTCGAACGTAAAAGTATCGATCTATTATTAGAAGAATGTCAGGAGTTAGTTGATTTAGGTGTCCCTGCTATCGCTATTTTTCCAGTAACACCTGCCGACAAAAAATCATTATTGGCTGAAGAAGCTTACAACACTGAAGGCTTAGCTCAACGCACAGTAAGAGCCGTAAAAGCAAAGTTTCCAAATTTAGGTGTGATCACCGATGTTGCCTTAGACCCATTTACCACCCACGGCCAAGATGGCATTATCGATGACAACGGCTATGTATTAAACGAGGTGACTAAAGATATTTTAGTCAAACAAGCATTATCTCATGCACAAGCCGGTGCTGATGTGGTTGCCCCTTCTGACATGATGGATGGCCGAATCAGCGCCATTCGCCAAGCGTTAGAACAACAGCATTTTGTTAATACAAAAATTCTAGCTTATTCTGCTAAATATGCTTCAAATTACTATGGCCCATTTCGTGACGCCGTTGGCTCAGCAGGGAATATTAAAGGTGGTAATAAATTTTCCTACCAAATGGACCCAGCGAACAGCAATGAAGCATTACATGAAATAGCTCAGGATATTTATGAAGGTGCAGACATGGTAATGATTAAGCCTGGTATGCCTTATTTAGATATTGTTCGTCGAGTAAAAGATAACTTTCAAGTACCAACTTATGCTTATCAAGTTAGTGGCGAATATGCCATGCATATGGCCGCCATTCAAAATGGTTGGTTAGCAGAAAAACCTTGCGTCATGGAAGGTTTGCTAGCCTTTAAACGAGCAGGTGCTGACGGCATTTTAACCTACTTTGCTAAACAAGTAGCACGCTGGTTAAAAGAAGAGAAATAAGCAGCAATAATGGCTAAAGTTCTGACAAAAAACTAAAATTAGACAATCAAGACCTAGCCATTGAGTACGGTCTTGTCATTTTTATTATTGAGTTTTCAGGCAAATAGCGTAATGATTTTTGTTAACTAACCTAAACGCGATTTATGCGCTAGTTAATGTATTAGGATTATAGATTACCGGTTGGGACAGCTAAGTTGGCGAGTTAATCTTGTCC
>JBFJQB010000082.1:0-11914 GCA_041616855.1 Cognaticolwellia sp.
ACGGCCATCTGTATAGCGTATTGTTGTAAATTTTTATTGCGACCACTATTGTCAAATGGGCAAGCGCCAATCATGACGTTAACAAAGCCATATTGACGCATTGACCAAGTAAATTGAAAAAATGCCATGACAAAAATAAGCGCCAGCAAACTCAATTTTAATTGGATCATGACGTGGTTAGGGTATTCAGCATAAGGGATTGATTCAATGACTGACTCAAGCCGCTCAACCTGAGCAAATAACGTTAGAACACCCGCCAATATTAACAAAGTTGAAGATGCGAAAAAGGCAATATTACGTTCTAAATTGGCTAATAAGGCGGCTTCACCAACACGAATATCATGACCGACAACTTCATACATCCAATGAATTCGATGCTGATGTAAGCATCTAGCGACACAATTGGTTGTTTTTGCTTTTCTGCGTGCAAACTCGGTATAGCCTGCCCAACAAATAAAAAAACAGCTTAACGCAATGACATCAAGTAAAGAAAATACCATAATATTTTTTAAGGCCTTATCATTCTTAATAAAGTTATGCTTATTATGCTCTAGAATATTTTAAGATTCGAGCGATTATTATCAGAATCTAACTGCAACTCGGCTAACTGATTAATAATCTACATTACATTTTCAATAATTCCATTCGAAATATCGCAATAGCCTGCTCTGAACTACATTAGGTTATAAAAACGCCAAACGGCTCTGAGAATAATTAACTTAAGTATTTGAACGCGCTAAACCGTGCAACTGTCGAATTTATTTTGACACTTTGACCAAGCTTATTCAGCATGTCGCTATTCATCACTTTAAGTAACTCAATTAGCTGGAGCTGTAATGTTTTTTTCCAAAAAGCCAATAATATTGACTTTTATCATGCTATTAACTTCCCCGTTAGTTTATTCCAACTATAGCGCAGAAACACATAATGAAGTTATTGATATCGCTAAAACTTCAGGCAACATTGTTATTGATGCTATATTAAATGAGCCACAATGGCAGTCTGCTACCAAGGTGTTAATCAATAACGTCACTCGTCCTTACGACAATACTCCAAGCCCTGTGCATACCGAGGCGTTATTAATGGAAAGTGAAGGCTATTTTTATTTAGCTTTTATCGCCAAAGATCCCGACATTAATGAAATTCGCGCTTTTTTAAAAGACCGTGATAAATCATGGGGCGATGATTTAGTCGGTATAAAAATAGATACCTATAACGATCAACGCAGTGCCTACCGATTTTTAGTGAACCCGTTAGGGGTACAAATTGACGGCATAGAAAGTGAAATAACGCAAAAAGAAAGTGATGCTTGGGATGGTATCTGGCAAAGCGCCGGTAAAATTGTGGATGACGGCTTTATCGTTGAAATGGCCTTACCCTTAAGAATGCTAAATTTTCAAGAAAGCGATGATCAACAAACTTGGGGATTAGAGCTACTTAGGTATTACCCTCGTGACGAACGCTTACGCTTATCAAATATTCATTTAGATCGCGGTAATAGTTGTGAAATTTGTCAAATTGCCACGGCTTCAGGCTTTGAGGGTGCAAAGCAAGGCAGTAACTTTACCCTCACGCCGGCTGTTGTTGTCGGTGCAACTGAAGTGCGCGATGAAAATAATCAATGGCAAAGTGATAATAATACCGAAGGCAGTTTGGACATGCGCTGGGGAATCAGCCCTGATTGGTTATTAAATGCCACAATAAATCCTGATTTTTCTACTGTTGAGTCTGACAATGCACAGCTCAATATTAACAACACCTTTGCTCTATTCAACCGAGAAAAACGCGCGTTTTTTCTCGATAATCAAGACTACTTTGATAGTGATTATAATTTAGTTTATACCCGCAATATTAATGCCCCCAATTATGGCGCAAAATTAACTGGACGAGAAAATAATCATGCCTTTGGCTTGTTTATTACTGATGATCAAAATACCAATATACTTATCCCCGGCAATCGCTCTTCATCAATTGCAACCATAGAGAACGAGTCACAAGCTGCAGCGTTGCGTTATCGTTATAGTTATAATGACAACATCACGCTCGGCTGGATAAGCACCCTACGCACCGCTGATAATTATTCAAATAATGTTAATGGCATAGATGCTAGATTTCGTCTAAACACTGCTGACGTGCTTAAATTTCAATCTTTGTTCTCGAAAACACAATACCCTAATGATTTATTTAAACAGTTTTGTAATGTCGATGAAGAGGATGACCAAACACGTTGTGCAGAGCCAGAAAACAACGGTGACTGTCAATTTGGTGACTGTATTTACAACGAAAACGTTTTACGAACCCTAAAAGACGATAGTTTTACCGGTAACGCATTTAAAGCTGGCTATTACCATAATGACAGCGATTGGTATTACCGCGTAGTTTATGAGCGGCAAAATGCTGGCTTTCGCGGCGATCTCGGTTTTATGTCGCGTGTAGATCACAATAGGTTTTCTGTCGGTGGCGATCGAAAATGGTATGCCGAACCGGGTCACTGGTGGAGTAATTTTAAAATTTATTCTGACTGGGACATCACCCACAATGATAACAATGAACTTATAGAGAAAGAATTTGATATTAACGCCCAATTGCACGCTCGATATGGTTCATACTTTCGTATCGGCTTCACCCAACGTGAAAGTGTTGGTAGTCGACTCGATAAAAGCAACCTAGCTATTGATAACAATACAACGTTATTTACTGAGAACCAATTTTTCTTATTTGCTGAGACCAAACCTTTACTGGGTTTTTACATCAATGCTCATTTAAGTTGGGGTGATAAAATTGATTATCGCAATAATCGTTTGGGGGAGATGAATCGAGTCAGTAGTAACATCAATTGGAATATCAACAAACACCTCGAAATAAAGCTTCGACAAACTTTTAGCCAATTAAATGCCGATGGTGATAATGTCTTTATCGCGCGATTAACAGATTTTCGCACCACCTATCAATTTAACGTGCAGAGCTTTTTACGCTTAAGTTTAATTTTTAATAATACGAGTAGAAATCCATCCAACTACCTATATACGGCACCAGAAGATATTAATCGACACAGTAAAACGCTATCGACTGAACTGCTTTATGGTTATAAAATCAACCCTCAAACAGTATTTTACTTAGGCTACTCTGATGCCCATTACAGCGAAGAAGCAATGAGAGATCTGACGCAACAACAACGTAGTTTATTTATGAAATTTAGCTATGCTTGGCTTAAGTAACCCCCTAACTTAACACCTCCATACAATCAAATTGATAAAGAAACCACCACTATTGGTGGTTTTTTTGTACCAAAACTGAACTATAGATTGCCATCTGTTAGCAAATTTGTAACAATTTGTGCAAAGGAATTATCGTTAACGTTGAATAAGTTACGTTAAAAAATAAAAATAAAAATAATATTGGAGTGGTAAATTGAAGTTTAGTACACGAGGCCTTTCTGCTCTCGCCACCGCACTCATCCTAAGTGCACAGCCCAGTTTTGCCAAAGAAAAAAACGCAAAGCTAGCCCAATTAAGCATTCCTCATAGCAAGCTTGAGATGAAAGTTGATGGCGAATTAAATGATGCTATATGGCAGCAAGCCCTTGATATATCGCTCGATATTGTTAATAGCCCATGGGATAACAAACCGAGTCCGGTTATAACAACAGCCAAAGTCATTGAAAATGGCGAATTTCTCTACATTTCCTTTTTAGCCCAAGACCCTAATCCTGAATTAATTCAAGGTTTTTTAGGTGATCGAGATACCCGTTGGGGCGATGACCTCGTTGGTTTTAAATTAGATACCTACAATAATCGTCGTTTAAGTTACGAATTTTTTGTGAATCCTCACGGCGTTCAGCACGACAATATTAAAAATGAAATGACTGGAGGCTCTGACTCGGCTTGGGATGGTATTTGGGAGTCTGCTGG
This sequence comes from Cognaticolwellia sp., assembly GCA_041616855.1. Classification (GTDB taxonomy): domain Bacteria; phylum Pseudomonadota; class Gammaproteobacteria; order Enterobacterales; family Alteromonadaceae; genus Cognaticolwellia. The sequence goes on from JBFJQB010000082.1 coordinate 3,912, forward strand.
CAAGGTGACAACCAATGGGTATCAGGTTGAAATTGCTATTCCCTACCATATCTTAAATTTTGAAGATAATGATGACGTTAAAACGTGGGCGATGGAGCTAATCCGATTATACCCTCGTGATACTCGACTACGTATTTCCCATATAGAGCTCGATCGTGACGATGCTTGCTGGTTATGCCAAATCCCCGAAATTACGGGATTTAAAGAAGCTAAAGCCAGTAAAAATTTAATGCTTACACCGACACTAGTAGCGAGTAACAGCGAAAGTCGCGATATATTTTCACCAACAAGCGACTGGCAAAGTGAAGACAATTTAGATGCGGGTTTAGATGTTCGTTGGGGTATTAATGCCAATACCCTACTTAACGTTACGGTAAATCCTGATTTTTCTAATGTTGAATCTGATGCTGGCCAACTGAGTGTCAATAAAACCTATTCTTTATTTTACAATGAAAAGCGTCAGTTTTTTGTTGAAAACTCAGAATATTTCTCTAGTAACTTCGACTTGGTTTACACGCGAAATATTGCCGATCCTGAATATGGCGCGAAATTAACCGGTACTCTAGGCAATCATAGTTATGGCGCGTTCATGACCAATGACACTCAAACCAATATTATCTTGCCTGGTAATACTGGTTCACGATTAATTTCCTTAGACGAGACCAGTGAATCTGGCGCTATCAAGTATCGCTATGATGTTAATGATGATTTATCTGTCGGTGTTATCAACACCTTGCGCCAAACAGACAGTTACCATAACGTTGTTTCCGGCATTGACTCAAAATATCGTTTAAATGACTCGAATACACTGCAAGCGCAAATTCTGATGGCTGATACTAAAGACGCAGCACATTTCACTGAGAGCGGCCAAGAAGAAAATTTTACTGATCATGCCTTTAAAATTGAATATAAGCATGACTCTGAATATTGGCAAGTATTTGCAGAACACCAAGAGATTGGCGAAAATTTTCGGGCTGATTTAGGCTTTATGCCCCGCGCAGATTATCAAAAGAGTAAAGTATTAGTTAATCGCTTAATGTATGGCGAGCCAGACAATGCTTGGCAAGAAATGCGCTTGGCCGGTCAATGGCAAATTTTACATAACGAAAATGGTGAACTATTAGAGCGCTCTATTAGTAGCAGTTTTAATATTGATGGCCCGATGTTATCCATGTTAGACATTATGGTGGTGGCTGCTGATAAAGTAGGCTTGCGTCGCCATGAGTTAAATTATAATTTACCTATTGATAACAGCATTGACGGCAATACTGAACGTTTCCAAGAAAATCAAGCCATTATCTACGGCTCTATCCAGCCAACCGCGCAAATATCAACTGAGCTTGAGCTCACTTTTGGTGATAAAATTGATTACGATAACAACCGCTTAGGCGACTTTATCGTACTTTACGGCAACATAAGTTATAACGTAAATAAGCATTTGGAGTTTGAGTTTTCTCACATCTACAGTGATTTAGAAGCCGACAATGCCAATGTATTCACCGAAAACTTAACAGAATTACGTGTTTCCTATCAGTTTAATGTCAATAGCTACTTAAAATTGAATCTTGTTTACACCGACATTGATTTCAATCTAGAAAACAACCCAACCGCCTACGCGGCAAAAAGTAATAATTTATCTACCCAATTGATTTATGCCTATAAAATAAACCCACAAACCGTATTTTATTTGGGCTATTCGGACAACAGCTATCAAGATGAACGCTTAAAAAACCTTGAGCGGGAACAACGTACCATTTATAGCAAAATTAGTTATGCATGGTTGCCCTAATTAAACGGTACTTTAATTAAACAGCTCCTTAACTAAACAGTTGCCTTACCTAAACACGACAAGATTTCCATGCGTTATACGGCAAAGTCATCAATAATAAAGCACTGCTATTGATGACTTAGTTTATGGTTATGATTGAGCGCATGATAGCTGAGTTTAGTCTCTGCACAGGTAATTTATATTACCCTTTGATGCAAAAGTCGAAGGAATCACCATTACAGTTTTGCCAGCAAAAGCTTTTTTTTTAAGCGTTATTTTGCGGATACTCACCACATAAGAACAAAAGAACAAAAAGCACTAAATAGCAATTAGTTAGGCAGGTAAAACTCTTAAAGACAAACGCCAGCCAGGAACAAAACAGTATCATTCAACACAAAAAATTTGCTGTAAAAAGACATTAAACTAGCTATCTATTCCATTTTTATCTATAAGATACCGAAATATCACTTCTTTTTCTGCTATAAAGCGTTAACCTAATTGCAAAGTGTTGACTAAACTAAAGTGAATTTGGTGCGTTAACCCCTACAAATAATTAATACCGTATTGCAACCCCAGTCAATACGATGAAAACAGGATTATAAAATGTCGACTATATTTGAAGATAACTCAACCTCCATTGGTAATACCCCACTAGTAAAGCTTAACCGCATTGTTACAGGTAAAAACACGGCTAATATTTACGCTAAAATCGAAGCACGTAACCCAAGCTTTAGCGTTAAGTGCCGTATTGGCGCCAATATGATTTGGGACGCAGAAAAAAAAGGTTTACTGACCGAAGGTAAATCCATTGTTGAGCCGACCAGTGGTAATACTGGCATCGCATTGGCATTTGTTGCTGCCGCTCGTGGTTATGACATCACTTTAACCATGCCAAATACCATGAGTTTAGAGCGCAGAAAATTACTCATCGCCCTAGGCGCAAAATTAGTCTTAACTGACGGCGCTAAAGGCATGGGCGGTGCGATTGCCAAAGCACAAGAGATCAAAGATGCTGATCCAGAAAATGTCGTGTTATTAGGTCAATTTGATAACCCGGCTAATCCAGAGATCCATGAAAAAACCACCGGCCCAGAAATTTGGCGAGATACTGACGGCAAGGTTGATTTCTTCGTAGCGGGTGTTGGTACGGGTGGCACAATTACCGGAACAACTCGCTACCTTAGAAGTGTTGCTGAACATAAAATCACCTCAGTAGCGGTTGAGCCAACAGACTCTCCTGTTATTACCCAGGCGATGGCCGGTGAGGAACTAAAACCAGGTCCTCATAAAATTCAAGGTATCGGTGCTGGCTTTATTCCAGGCAACTTAGATCTTTCGATTATTGATGCAGTTGAGCAAGTATCGAATGATGATGCTATGGCAATGGCGCACCGCTTAATGAAAGAAGAAGGTATTCTTGCCGGTATTTCATCAGGCGCGGCAGTAATTGCTGCGAAACGTATTGCTGAGAAGCCGGAAAATGCCGGTAAAAACATAGTTGTGGTACTACCTAGCTCAGCTGAGCGTTACCTTTCAAGCGCATTATTTACCGATTCATTTACTGAAGAAGAGCTTGCATAAAAGCTTGCATACCCTGTTATTAGCGATATAGCTCCCCCCCTTAGTATCGCTAATAAAAATCGGCAAGTTAACTTTAGCTTCAGCGACTTAAAGAAGATCTGATTTGTTAAAAGTCAGGTCTTTTTTTATAAACACTGTTGCTGTTGGATAATTTAAGCCGTCAATACCTAGCTTTACCTACAATATTTGCGGTAACATGAGCTTAAGTTCTCCAAGTCATTTATTAACATATGAATTATTTAAAATTTATCGTCTTAAGCATTGCATTATTATTGTCAGCTTGTGGCGAAGAAGATAAAAACAAAATTACTAATGTTGAAGACCCTGAAATAGTGACTATTGCATTCTTTAACGCCTTGTATAATGAAAAAAACATCGAGAAAGCAGCATCCGTTTGTAGCCCGAAATTAGCTCGAATCATTTTGCACTATAAATCCCCTAAAGCTGTTGCTCGCCATTTATTCAACATGTCTTATGACAAAGTGGATATTAAACCCGATGACAGCGGTGTTAAAGTTCGTGAACAATTTAAAAATTCTGCTGATATAACGGTTTATTTCGATGGTTATTACTACGACGAGCACATCAAAGATGTTAAACGCTTATCATTAATTCAAATCGATAATAAATGGGTTATCGACAAAATTCTCAAAGACCCCTTTTAAATAGCACTAAATTATTACTTAAACGGCGTCAATTTTGACGCCGTTTTTAATAGTGTAAGACTTGAGCACAGACGTTAATAACCGATAGCTGTACCTTCACGACGAGGATCCGCACCACCTAATAACTTGCCATGTGATAACTCTATCGCTTGAATACCGCTATTTAAATCACGCACGATGACTTTATGACCTTTGGCTTCGAGTGCTGGCTTTAACTGTACTAAATCGGTGCCTTTTTCCAATGTAGTTACATAATTTCGATTCGTTATCCGCGGTAAGTTAATTGCAGATTGTGGCTCGAGTTGCCAATCTAAAATAGCAATAATGGTTTGTGCCACGTAATTAATAATCCGGCTACCGCCGGGCGAACCCACAACAAGCTTTAAGCTGTTATCTTGATTAAATATCATCATCGGCGCCATAGAACTGCGCGGACGCTTGCCAGGCTCTAGGCGGTTAGCGACCCATTGACCATTTCTCTTCGGATCTAATGAAAAGTCGGTTAGTTGATTATTAAGAATAAAGCCCTCAACCATCAGCGCTGAGCCAAAGCCCATCTCGACACTGGTGGTCATGGAAATGGCGTTGCCGTCTTGATCAACGATTGAAATATGGCTAGTAGATGGCAGTTCATAAGCATTGTCATCTGCTTGTGCTAACGCGCCTTTGGGTATACCAGCATGGGCTTTACCCATATCGCTATTCAGATCAATTAACGCAGCACGCTCAGCCATATAGGACTTGGCAATAAGGCCTTGTGTAGGCACATTTACAAAACTACTATCGGCAATGTAGCGATTTCTATCGGCAAATGCCAAACGAGAGCTCTGGGTAAACAAGTGTGCAAACTCTGCGTCTGCCAACGATAGTTTCGCAATATCAAACTTTTCAAGCTGTCCAAGAATTTGAATAACCGCTATCCCCCCCGAACTTGGCGGTGCCATTCCACAAACCTGATATTGTCGATAGGGACCGCAGACCGCCGGTAACTCTTTCGCGCGATAGCTTTTCATATCAGCAAGAGTCAAACGACCAGGAGCAATAGCGGAGTGTTGCACCGCATCCACAACTTTCTTAGCGATCCAGCCTTGATAAAAAGGCTCTATCCCCTCTTTAGCAATACTGCGATAAACAGCCGCAAGTTTTGGATTTTTTAATAACTGGCCGGCTTTAACGGCTTTACCATCAGGAAAGAAGTAATGCTTTATCGCCGGTAATTGGCTAATGCCTGGGTTAAAATCCATTGCTACTAACTTCTCTAACCTTGGTGAAACAATAAAACCCTGCTCAGCTAATTTTATGGCATCTTTAAACAAAACAGCCCAAGGAAGTTTGCCATATTTTTCGTGTGCTTTTTTTAGCGCAGCTAATACGCCGGGTACGCCAACCGCATGGCCACCGACAACTGCTTTTATCCATGGCATAGCACGACCATCTTCATCTAAAAACATATCAGTTGTTGCCGCAGCGGGAGCGGTTTCTCGACCATCAAAGCTTGTCAATTGTCGGTTTTTTTTATCCCAATGCAGCATAAATGCGCCACCGCCAATACCTGAAGATTGTGGTTCAACTAAGGTTAATACCAATTGCACTGCAATAGCGGCATCCACCGCACTGCCCCCCTTTTTGAGCACATTAAGGCCCGCATCACTGGCATAAGGGTTTGCGGTAGCCACCATAGCATGCTCTGTAATAGCCGTTCTTTTAGCAAGAATACCGGTGGCTGCTTCTGGTTCGCGATCTTCTCGTTGTTTATCAGGCGCGGCAACAACCAACAAACTGGTGGAGATAAAAAGCAATGATAATAGCCCTTTTATGGCTGAATTTGACATGATGTTCCTTAATAAAATCGGTAGATTAAACTAATGACAGGCATTAGCTGTGGCTAATTTACCTTTAAAAGTTAACGTATTCGATAAACGCATTTACTCAACATGCTTTGTAAAAGCTTGTTGGAATTGATTAAAATTAACAAAACTGTTTAATAAAGGCTGATATTTATCCGGCTTATTTTCTAACCGAGCTAGCGCATGACAGCACGCTTCTAAAGAGGAGAGTGCGTTTTCTTTTTTAGTCTTTCTTATTTGATAGAGACCTGGAATTCCTTCCGGTAACGCTATATGCCTTATTTCATGTAAACAAGGATTTAGCATATACATTCGATAAGCCTTCTTCCAAGTACCGTCGAGAATAATAATGCATTTTATTTCAGCTGGCATATTGTCGTTAACTTCACCAACCTTTTTAAGCTCGGTACTATTTTGCACTGTAAAGCTCAGTGTTTCGGCTTGCTCACTCGGATATAACAAGACGATATTGTCAGCGTATTGCGTTAGGGACTGCGTTAATTGTTGACACTGTTCAAAGCTTTCACCAACGATGACTTCGCAATTGTTTAACGATTGTTGTAATAAACTCACCGTACCTTTGCTCTGCTTAACTTCACTCGGGTGCTGAAGTACGATAACAGGGATGTGATTATCAACACTAACCACAAAAGCGCAAATACAGGCTTTTTCAGGGCGCTGACATTGTTGACATAAAACTCGAGACATTCATTTTCAAATAGCAAAATATGAGATAGTTAAGTTTACGAAACTTTATCAACGAGTTTAAGTCATTTGTTAAATTACTTTTTACTGATAACTCTGCGCTTGCCATATCTACGAATTTAGCGGCTATGTAGTCAAAATTGAAATGATATCGAGCTAGAGACAGTTGTAACCTTATCGATTTATAAACAAAGTTATCCGCGCAATGAAGCTACACCTACTAGACCAAAACTTTTAGTGCTGCAGTTGCGTTATAGCTCTTTGGTGAAGCCACATTGGCTAGCAAAAAAATTCGCACTAACTCAAAAACTTATGTTTCTAAAGATTTAACCAACTGTTAAAGTGCGCTATATCTTTAATTTACAATACTTTTACGAAGCTATAAAGCCCATGCTGCAAATAAAACCTTTACCCATACAGCCGATTCATAGCCTTGGCCCATTATTGGTCTTTGTAATTGCGCTTATCGCTTTTATTTTTGATGGACAAGTTTCAGATCAGCTAATTTATAATCGCAACGCCGTTATGACTGGTGAGTATTGGCGCTTAATTACTGGTCATTTTTTTCACTCAAACGGTAACCACTTTATGCTCAATGCGGCGGCGGTTGCATTACTGTGGGCATTGCATGGCCAAAATTATCGTCATAAAAACTACCTGATGGTCTTTTTAGTTAGTGCGATTATTTGTAGCTTAGGCATGTATTGGTTTTCAGGGCATATTGTACTTTATGTTGGCCTTTCAGGTGTTTTACATGGTTTTTTCGTCTGGGGGGCTCTCATGGACATCAAGCATAAAGAAAAAACAGGCTATATATTACTCATTGGAGTCATCGTAAAAATTATTCATGAACAAGTCTACGGTGCCAGTGCTGAAGTCGAGTCACTTATTGCTGCAAGTGTTGCCACCGACGCGCACTTATATGGCGCAATCGGTGGTTTGCTGGCTTTTCTCGTTGATCATTTACGCCATACCAAAGCGGCTGAAATCAACACTAAGTTACATTAATTATTCGTTTGTTCGTAAGGATGTAACTTATCAAGCCCGATAGATAAACCATTGGCTTGTATAACGCGAACATGTTGTCGAGCCAACACTCTGGCGTGCTTAACCCCACAAGAGTGTGCTAGTAACCCGACACCGTATTGAATATATTTATGGTAATTCGCAACACGCTCTGCTTTATTTATCGGGTCTAAGCCTTGTTGTAACTTCGGGTTATGCGTTGTGACCCCCGTTGGACAGGTATCCTTATTACATTGCATAGCTTGAATACAGCCTAAAGAAAACATAAAACCCCTGGCTGAACTTACTGAATCTGCTCCCATCGCTAGCGCCCAAGCAACTTTAGACGGCGTGATCAATTTACCGGCACAGATTATTTTAATACGTTCTCGCAAACCATATTCGACTAATAAATTAACCACCAAAGGTAAG
>JBFJQB010000083.1:0-11904 GCA_041616855.1 Cognaticolwellia sp.
TAAAGCATCACCCAGTGCATAGCCGTCGGCTAAATTAGCACTAATAGTGACGCTACGTAAGCGATTAAAGCGATTGAGCTGAGAGGATGTCGCACTCTCTTCAATCGTGATCAGGTTAGATAATGGCACCAACTTATTACTGACACTTGAACGCACGAAAATATTTTCAATATCTTTCGGGTTTGAAAAATCCGTTTTCTCGCCACGCACCATGACATAATACTCTTCACCACGCTCGACAAAGTTAGTGACACGACGTTGCCCCAGCATAGTTTCCAGTGTGCGACCAATATCACCTACAGAAACCCCAAGGTCGAAAGCTCTGTTGTGATCAATTTTAACCAGCAGTTGCGGATAAGTTTCTTTGTAGTCGCTATCTATACTGTGTAGTTTTGGGTTCTCTTGGGCTTTAGCAATAATAATATCACGCCATTTCGCTAACTCTTCATAAGTATTACCTTGTAATACAAAGGAGACGGGTGAGCTAGAGCCACCACCACTTAAGCCTCTGCGCATCATGGCGAATGCCCGAACATCAGTAACTTGAGCGAGCTCACCATTCATTTTATTAATAAATTCAAAAGTGTCGGTAACACGCTCATTCCACGCAGGCATGCCGACAATAGCAATACCACCGGCGCCGCCAAACCCCGGCACGCGCACAATAACACGGTCAAGTTCACCACTTTGTTGATACACCATCAACTTTTCTTCTATCTGCTGCATATTTTTGACATTATTTTCATAACTGGCGCCTTCAGCGCCGCGCATCATGACAAAGAAGTTACCACGGTCTTCTTTTGGCGTGTATTCAGAAGGTAGCTGATTAAATAAGCTGTAGAGCGAAAATAACGCTAAAATAATAACTAACAATATCATTAGCGGTTGGTGGATACTGGTTTTAAGCGAACGAGCATAAGCCCCTTCCAGTTTAGCAAAGCTTTTATCCAGTTTTTGGCCAAATGATGAGCTGCGCTTTTTATGGGTTAACATTTTTGAACACATCATCGGCGTCAGTGACAACGCCGTTAAACTAGAAAAAATAACTGCTGCTGCAATGGCAATGGCAAATTCGGTAAATAACCGGCCTACGTTACCCGATAAAAAGATTAATGGTACAAACACCGCCACCAATACTAGCGTGGTGGCAATAACCGCAAATGCGACTTCGCGGCCCCCTTCATAAGCTGCCAATAATGGCGTTTGGCCACGCTCAATCCTACGGTATATATTTTCTAGTACCACAATGGCATCATCCACAACTAAACCAATAGCCAATACCATGGCTAGTAAGGTTAACAAGTTTATGGAAAAGCCAAGCCAAGACAATACCATCATCGAGCCAATTAGCGCTACGGGCACAGTCACCGCGGGGATCAATGTGGCTCTGACATTACCCAAAAATAAAAAGATCACCAAGACCACCATTAACATGGCAATACCGAGCGTATTGTAGACTTCATCAATCGAACCTTGAATAAATACCGACGAGTCGTAACTGTTAGTAATGGTTGTCCCAAGCGGTAAACCACCACGCACCGACATCATCTCTTTTCTCGCGGCTTTTACCACTTCAAGGGTGTTGGCTTTTGACTGTTTAATAATACCCAAACCAACCATATTTTTGCCATTACCGCGAAACATGTTTTCTTCATTTTCAGCTGCCAAAGCAATTTTGGCCACATCACCGAGATAAACGAGCGACTTATTCGCACTTCGTGCCACGACCATAGTCGCAAAGTCGTTTTCGGTTAAATAACTTCGTTCAACTCGAATTGAGAAATCGCGATCGATTGACTCAACCTTACCCGCCGGCAATTCAACATTTTCCGCACGTAATGTTTGCTCGATATCATTAACCGTTACACCTCTCGCCGCCATCGCTTTGCGGTTTAACAGCACATTCATGGCATAGGTTCTACCGCCACCGACCTGTACGCGCGCAACTCCATCAACGACAGAGAAACGGTCAACAATATAGCGTTCAGCGTAATCTGTTAGCTGTAATGTGCTCATGGTATCACTTTGTAAAACGAACCAAACGATGGCACTTTCATCATCATTGGCTTTAAAAACTTCAGGCGGTTCAGATTGTTCTGGTAGGTTATTTAACGCCCGTGAAATGCGATCACGCACATCATTAGTCGCAGCATCAATGTCGCGGTCCAAGTCAAATTCAATGGAAATATTCGAACGGCCAACACGACTGGTCGAATTGATTGATTTCACCCCTTCAATACCGCTAATCCTGTCTTCAAGTAACTGGGTGATTTTGCTTTCAACTATCGCGGCAGACGCGCCAGGGTATGAAGTATTAATACTAACAACTGGTGGGTCTATATCGGGATACTCGCGCAAAGGCAAGGTTAAAAATGCGACGATACCAAAGGTAATTAGCAGTAAATTTATTACCGTGGCAAAAACAGGACGCTTAACCGAGAGATCAGATAAAATCACGATTTACTCCCCTTGCACATTAACAGCCACGCCTTCACGTAATTTTAACGCGCCTTCGATAACAACTTGTGTACCGACCTCAACCCCAGCCAATACCTCGACAAAACCTCGCTGACGACGACCAATTTCTAATTGTTTTTTAACGGCTTTATTTTCTTCTACAACAAATACAAAGTGTTGTTGTTCAATAGGAATAACGGCGCTTTCAGGTATTTGTAATATTTGTTCAACGTTTCTCACTATTTGTAAATTTAACAACATACCCGCGCGTAATTTATTTTCAGCATTGGGTATTTCAGCACGAACTTTTAAGGTGCGTGTCATGCTATCAATACGAGAATCTATCGAGGTAATTTCGCCGATAAAGACCTCTGATTGGTAGGCGGTATTCATCGCTTCAATACGCTGACCAATAGACACGGTGGTTAAGTAGCGCTCAGGGATGGAGAAATCAACTTTAATGGTACTAAGATCGTCTAAACTGGTGATAACATCACCGACATTAATCAAAGCCCCTAAGCTGATTTCACGGAAACCTAACATGCCGGAAAATGGCGCTTTAATGGTAAGGTCGGCAAGTTTAATTTTTGCACTGAGCAGTTGGGCAGAAATTGCCTTCGCTTTTGCTTCTTGTTGATCGACTAGTGACTTTGACGTTGCCTTGTTTGCATACAAACCTTGAAAACGGTTTAGTTGAGCAACAGATTCAGCAAGGTTCGCTTCAAGCTCACTGACCTTAGCTGCTTCTTCTGCACTATTGAGCCGCACTAAAATATCGCCTTTTTTAACAATTTCACCGTCTTGAAATGAGATCTCATCAACTAAATCAGAATATTTGCTGGTGATCAGTACTTGCTCATTAGCTCTTGACGTACCCACGGCTTCTATAGCATCTTTAAATTCAGCTAAGGATATAACAGCCGTTTTAACTGAGACAATACGTTGGTGTTTTCCTTTGCTGCGTGTTTGCTCAGGCCATTGCAAATAGACCAGTAAAATAATTAACATTCCAACAAGTAGAAGTAAGGGTAAGCGACGACCAATAGCTGTAGACATAAAATATTGCTCTCAAAATTTTCGAAAAATTACCGTAGTTTTACTATATCCTAGATACTAGCAACACTCGATACAACTTAGCTTAGGATTTAAGGCTTTGGTCGCAAATTAGAAAAAATAATTAACTTTGTGATTATTAAGATATAATTTAGTTATGCACATACTGAATGACCAATAATCAATATTGGTCATTGCTTCATATTTTACATTTTAAGGACTGACTCGTGAAAATTATAGCCTCAATTATTGTTGTTTTATTATTGTTTTGTGGTGGTGCTCTTTGGTTTTTAGCTGGTGGCTCACTTAATGAGTACGTAAAAAATCAAATTGAAACAGTAGGTAGCCAAGTGACGGAGCAGGCAGTGACGGTAAAAGTTGTTGATATAAAACTTACTACTGGTGCTGGTAGTATTCTAGGGATAAATTTAGCAAACCCTAAAGCTTATAGTCAACCTAACGCTTTCGCCTTAGGAGAAATGACACTCGACATAAATTTGGCAAGCTTAACCTCATCGCCTATTGTTATTGATGCTATTATGATCAAGTCGCCAACAGCTTTTGTTCAGTTCACCCAAACTGGCGGTTCAAATATCCAAGATATATTAGATGCCATCGAACGCAATACCCCTAAAGCTGATGCAACGGTGAACGATACAACGAGTGGTAATGAGCCACAAATCAAAGTCAGCAAAATCATTTTAACTGGAACAGCACTCACCCTTGATTTAAGTGCTTTTGGCAATAAAGAGCACAATGCTACATTACCTGATATTATTTTAAGTAATGTTGGCGGTGATAGTGGTTTACCAGCAAGCCAACTCGGCAGTGAAATTATCAAACAAGCCTTATCTAGAATTTGGCAACAAGCAAAAGCAACACAAAAGAAAAAATTAACCGATAGCGCCAAAGAAAAACTAAAAGAAGAAGCCAAGAAAAAACTGACTGATTTATTTGGCTAGATGAGTTTTTTCATCGTTATAAATTTAACCTAAATCAGCAACTATTTTTAGCGAAGTTAATAAAAATAACAAACCAAAGGACACGTTGTAATGAAAGTAAATAGCCAATTAAAGACACTAGCACTGCTTTGCAGTGTATTTATGTCGAATACAACCATCGCAAACCAGTTAGAAATTAGCGCTATGCTTGGGCAAATGTATGGTTCTGACCTCGTTGCCATTGATAATAGCAATATTGATGTCGACTCTGGTAGCAATATCGCGGTTGGTATCGCATGGCAAGAAAATGTTAATGGTCAGGGACAAATACTTTTGAATCGTGTTAGTCATGATTTCACCGGCCAAAACAATGAAAAAGAAACGCTAGATATCACCTACGCACATTTTAATGGCGTCGCCCTCTTTCGTCAGCAAAACTATGTAACCACCTTGGGTATCGGTGTTGGTGGCGCTTATTTTGATGCAGACCAAGGTGGCGAAGAGCTCTACCCTTCAGCCAGTGTTGCCTTCGGCACTCGTTATGAGTTTGCTGAAAATATAGCTTTGGTAACAGAGCTGCGTGCTTATGCAACCTTAGTTGATGAAAATGACGTGATGTTTTGCCAGCAAGAAAGTTGTAGTGCAAACTTTGATGACTCGTTGTGGATAGACAGCTCAATTTCAGTTGGTATTGCTTTCAAGTTTTAACGCATTAGCAAGTATCGCCTGTTCTCTAGACTAGGTGTAGATGTCCTGCCTTTTTTGGGGGTAAGCAATACATTTGGCTTAAATAAAAATCGCAGATATATTTTATATCTGCGATTTTTGTATTTAACACATCATACTTATTTTTCTAAGCGAGAGACTATAACATTGCTGAAATATCTGTTGTTAATGACACTGCTGGGCGCTCTATAATACGGCCAATTTCTTTATTGTTCTGATAAACAACAAAAGTTGGGGTATATTTAATGTCGTGATTTTTGGCTGAGCCATTTGGCTCTGACTTCTGGTAGTCGAGAGCAATTATGCGATGAGACAGTGTTGAGTTTTCCGCCAGAATTTTTAAAAATCGAGGTACTTCGCGGACACTGTCGTGACACCAAGTACCGAAGTAAACATCGATGTGTAAATTACTCGGCCAGTTTTTAATTTCAGCAACTTCAAGCGCTGACAACTGAAATTGTTGATAGCTTTTCCGAAAATCTTGATGATGAGTGATCAATAACTGCTGACTGACTTCCCCAATCACCATTGTGGATTTTTCCACATGGTTATTAGCACAAGCTGAAACCAAGATCAGGGTAATACAACTTAATAAAATAGTAAAAAATGTTTTCATTTCGTTCCTTGTCTTTTATATATTATGCTAATGTTTTTTTAATTGGTCCGCTTTTATTAACATCGCTTTACTTTCTTGCAAGAAAATATCCGCATAATCACCAAACCAATCAGCAACTTGTGAAAACATAGCGGTAAAAGCCTCTTTATCACCGAGTTGCACATCTTCAAGTAATTCGAGGAAACGATATGCAAAACGCTTCATCATAGCAATGTTATCCTGATTGGCAAAAATTATATCAGTATAGAGCACGGGATTTTGCGCAAATAATCGCCCAACCATGATCAACTCAAGTCGGTATATAGGTGAACTCATTTCGACTAACTGAGCAATATCAGCACCTTCGGTCATTAAGTGATAACCATAGGCAATGGTTGAGAAGTGCCGCATCACCTGCACCATCGACATGGCTTGATCATGGGCATGTGCCTCAACGTGATATATCTTCGCGCCCCACACTTGGAATTGTTCCAATAACCAATGACATTGCTGTGGTAAGCGGCCTTCACAGGCAATTATCGTTTGTTTAACCAAACCGGTGACATCAGGTCCAAACATAGGGTGTAAGCCAATAACTGGGCCGGTATGAACTTTCATCATTTCATACAATGGCGCTTCTTTAATACTGGTTACGTCCGCTAAAATACATGTTTTAGGAAGGGTTCGTAATTTTTGAATGATCATCGAAGTTAATCGAATAGGCACAGCAACAATAACCAAACTCGCTTCTGCTAATATAGTTGCACTATTTGGCCAGTCATTTTGCTCTAAACTTTGTACCTGATAACCAGAGCGAGAAAATAAATCGACAAATATTCGCCCTAACTGACCATCGCCACCAATTATAACGACTTTTTTACAATTGGGATTGACGCAGCGATAACCGCTAGCATCTTGGCTGATATACGAGTCTTGCATTAATCGACGCAAAACATCTTCAATTAACTCTGGTGAAACGCCCATTTCCTTCGCTTGTTGACGCCGAATTTTTATCAGGCTAGCTTCACGTTCAGGGGCAAAAATAGGTACTCCTTCTGCACTTTTTAAGTGCCCGACCTTAGTAGTAACCGCCCGACGTTTTGCTAATAAGGCAACGAGTTGACGATCAATGTCATCGATTTCATCGCGTAATACACTTAATTGTTGCTCAAATGTAGCTTTTTCGCTCATTGTCAGTGTTCATTCCTATTCGCTAACTTAATGATTAACTCGCTGTTTTAAAACAGCTTCAAGTTTCTTGCTTGCAGCCGAAATAAGTTTCTCTGTGGTCTCAAAATCGATACAAGCATCAGTAACAGAGACTCCATATTTAAGTTTTTCAAGTGGTAAGTCTGCGCTTTGATTACCTGAGTTAATATTACTTTCTAACATAATACCAATAATAGTCTTGTTCCCTTCACAGATTTGGTTGAAAACATTCTCAGCGACTAATGGCTGGCGACGGTAGTCTTTATTGGAGTTACCATGTGAGCAATCAACAACAATACCTGGTTCTAAATTTTGCTTTGCTAGTGCTTCTTCACATAAAGCGACATTTACCGAATCGTAATTAGGTTGTTTACCGCCACGCAAAATAACATGGCCATCAGGGTTGCCGGAAGTTTTGATCAATGCGACCTGCCCTTGACAGTTGATACCCATAAAACGGTGAGGCGAGGCTGCAGATTGTAAGGCATTAATAGCAACGCTAAGACCACCAGTGGTACCGTTTTTAAAACCAATAGGCATTGACAAACCACTGGCCATTTCACGATGCGTTTGAGACTCTGTTGTGCGTGCACCGATGGCAGACCAACTAAAGAGCTCAGCCAAGTATTGTGGGCTAATTGGGTCAAGCGCTTCGGTGGCTAGTGGTAAACCTAGTTCAGTTAAATAAATTAAAAGCTCTCGTGCTTGGCGAAGACCACTTTCAACATCAAATGAACCATCCATATGCGGATCGTTAATCAAGCCCTTCCACCCGACAGTGGTTCGTGGTTTTTCAAAATAAACCCGCATCACTATGTATAAACTATTTTGATATTTATCGTGTAAAACTTTTAGTTTTCTAGCATAGGCTTTTGCTCCTTCGACATCATGCACCGAGCAAGGTCCCGTGATCACTAAAAGCCGATGATCTTGTTTATGGATAATATTAGCAATGATCTTACGTGCTTTTTCGACAAAAACTCGACCAGCTTCTGGCAACGGTAATTCAGCTCGTAAAGCGTCAGGCGTAATTAAAATTTCTTCAGCATTGACATGAATATCGTTTAAACCACTTTTTGGCGTGGTAGTGGTGGACGCAGTGACAGTATGTTTTGACATGGTGCTTTCCTGAAAATAGAGCAATAAATGTAGTTGATAGGTAATATGTTTTTAGAAGCAGTTAATGTTTGCTACTAACAAAGACACTAGGCAACGACTAGCTAAAGTATGGGAGGAAATAATATCGATATGGCAGATTGTACATTTTCATCAGACCTTCAGGTGTAAACTTTAACTTACTATAAGCGTATCGATTATAGTACACGATAAATTACACAGGTACAGCGCTATTATGCAACTTTTAGCTTTAAAAGAGCGTTAATTAACGCTCTTTTAGTTTATATTTTTAAAGTTCTGCTTTTAATCGTTTAGCCTTTAGCAATACGATTATTCACCAAGTGCTCGACAACGGCAGAGTCTGCTAAGGTTGATGTATCACCTAAAGTATCGAGATCGTTCTCCGCGATTTTACGTAAAATACGACGCATAATTTTCCCTGAACGCGTTTTAGGCAATGCTGGTGCATATTGTATGTAATCCGGCTTTGCAAACCGCCCTACTTCTTTGGCGACAAACTCTGTTAATTCGGTAATCAATTCATCAGACTCTTTCGCACTATGCATCAAAGTAACATAGGCATAAATACCTTGGCCTTTAATGTCATGCGGATACCCAACCACTGCAGCTTCAGCCACCGCAGGATGTAATACCAAGGCACTTTCGATTTCCGCTGTACCTAATCGATGGCCAGAAACATTCAAGACATCGTCAACCCGACCGGTGATCCAATAAAAACCATCTTCATCACGTTTTGCACCATCACCGGTAAAGTAATTACCTGGATATTGGCTTAAATAGGTTTGATAAAAACGCTCATGATCACCATAAACACTGCGCAATTGCCCTGGCCAACTGCCCGTCATCACTAATAAACCTTCGCTTTCACCGTCAAGTGTGTTGCCATTTTTATCAAATAGTGCCGGTGTAACACCAAAAAATGGCTTACCTGCCGCGCCTGGTTTCATGTCAATCGAGCCAGGTAGTGAGGTAATCATGATCCCCCCCGTTTCGGTTTGCCACCAAGTGTCGACAATTGGGCATTTACTTTTACCTACCACCTCATAATACCAGTGCCATGCTTCAGGATTAATGGGTTCACCAACGGTGCCGAGAATACGTAACGATGATAAGTCCGCTTTTTCAACATAACTATCACCAACACTGATTAACGCCCGAATGGCGGTCGGCGCAGTATAAAAAATATTAACTTGATGTTTCTCACACACTTGCCAAAAGCGGCCCGCATCTGGATACGTGGGTACACCTTCAAAAACTAATGTTGTCGCGCCATTGGCTAATGGCCCATAAAATATGTAAGAATGACCCGTTATCCAGCCAGCATCGGCTGTACACCAATAAACTTCGCCGTCTTTATAATCGAAAACATATTTATGCGTCATGGCGGCGTAAAGTAAATAACCGCCACAGGTATGCATCACACCTTTTGGTGTTCCTGTAGAGCCAGAAGTATAAAGTATAAAAAGTGGGTCCTCTGCGTCCATGACTTCTGGCTCACAGGCCGCTGGCAATTTTGCAACTTCTTGGTGATAATTCACATCAACTTTATCATTCCAAACAATATCACCAGCGGTTCTTTCAACGACAATAACAGTATGGACATTAGGGCAATCGAGAATTGCGGCATCAACATGAGCTTTAAGGGGAATCACGCGTCCACCACGTATACTTTCATCAGATGTAACAACCACTTGACAGTCTGCATCAATAATCCGTGAGCGAAGAGCTTCGGTGGAAAAGCCACCGAAAACCACCGAGTGCACCGCTCCAATACGAGCGCAGGCTAACATGGCATAAGCCACTTCGGGGATCATGGGCATATAAATCCCAACCCGATCCCCCTTCTTTACACCCCGAGCTTTTAATAAATTAGCAAAGCGACAGACATGATCGTGCAGCTCCTGATAGCTTATTTTTTTGTCTTCACTTGGGTCATCACCTTCCCAAATAATGGCGGTTTCGTCAGCTTTTGAGACTAGGTGACGATCAATACAGTTATAACTAACATTCAGTTTGCCACCAGAAAACCATTTAATTTTTCCGGCTTTCATATCCACGTCAGAAACACTATCCCAGGGCTGATACCAATCAAGAAACTCTTCAGCTTGCTGCGCCCAAAACAGCTCAGGCTGTTCAATTGACTGCTTATACATTGCATCGTATTTTTCTGCATCAATATAAGTGTGGGCTTTTGCCTGCCCTAATACTGGATAATGGCTTTTTAGTTTTTGCATGCTAATTCCTTGGTTTCTCGATATTTTAAGGCTTGCTGAGAGTTTAAAACATAGACCTATAACAACTATCATTCAATGTTAACTTTCTAACATAATAGCCTAAGTTCTAACTCTGGAATACCGAACTCAAGTCGAATGTTAAAAAAAATTATTTATATCAATTTGAGGTAAATCGTCATAAAAAGAGTATTAAAGCAGAATAACGTCAAGGCTTGAAAATATAAAAGGCAGTGATATGGCATAAGGGCCAAAACCTCAAACGAACGTTTAAGGCATTAAAATAAAATTCATTTATCCCTGATGGCGACGCAAAAAAAGCATTGATAGAATTAAAGCAAACAACCCTAACGCAGGGGGCTCTGATACCTGAACTGGAGCAAAGCTAGCCGAAGAAGTACGTAACATTTGGGAGTCTGGATCAAAAATCACTTCAGGTCTCGCTTCACGATAAGTAAAATAAGACTCAAACCTGCTACCTACTGGCTGCCCGACAAAGCTCCCTAGGGACACGACACCGGTAGTTTTCTTTTCGTTATAGTAAGCGGCATATTGATGAGTCGCAGTCTGTTGATCATTCTCTACATAGCCTCTGATGCCATAAAATTTAACGGTATCATTTTGTGAACCTGTGCTCATCGTTTCACCTAAAATTATGAGGTCGTCAACAATATCGATAAAAGCTTGTTCTAGTGGTTTATTGTAATAATGATAACCATAATTATAAACATGAGTCACCTTGCCATAGGCATCATTAACTTCGCTCGTTAATGTATACTGAGCAAGTAAATTGCTCACTAATTCACTATTAGCGAACATCCACCCTTCACCCGAACGTTCTATAAATTCATTATATTCATTGAAGCTCATCGCTCTTGTATGTGATAAATCAAGCCACTCATAGTCACTGTCTTCATCGAAGGTAATGCCACCATCCCCCCATTCCAAATAATCTCGCTCTATTAGTGTCGCTGACACTGAGCAAGATGATGCAAAAAGACACGTTGATATAAACAATTTAAAAAAATGCAGAGTGCGCATTAATGGAATTCCTCTTTTATTATTATGAAAACATAAGGTTTTACAGAAACAATCATTCCATTAACATTTCAGTTACAAAGTTACACATATACGGTTTCACTTGCAATAATTAATCATTTTATATAACAATAATCCTTAAGAAGTGCCGCTGTACTGACTGGATTGCATGACCCACTATTTTACCTTGTCGTCGAATTAAAAGATAATCAGTCGCCTTCTCTTAAATCATCACTGTTATATTCAGTTTCAGTTAACTCAAGACACAAAAAAACCTGTGCAGTTTCCCGCACAGGTTTTTCTCAAGCTTTTAAGCAGTCTTCTAATTAAAGAGAGACTATCTTTTTGCCAACTTCTCTTTGATACGTGCAGACTTACCTGAACGCTCACGAAGATAGTAAAGCTTAGCTTGACGTACATCACCGCGACGTTTGACTTCAATTGAGTCAACGATTGGGCTATGTGTCTGGAATACACGCTCTACACCAACACCGTTTGAAATTTTACGAACAGTGAA
>JBFJQB010000084.1:0-11824 GCA_041616855.1 Cognaticolwellia sp.
AATTACTTAACTACAGCAAAAATGGTGGAAATTAATAGACCCTAATCGTTTGAGTTGAGTGTATTGGTTTACTTGCTAAACATCGCCATTTTTCACCTGACATGTTTGTAGGCAACTGTCGAAGCTCTCATCTTATACATAGAGGAGGCGTCCTTAGAGTATGACTGACGCTATTATTGAGTTCGCTAAGCAAGAGCATATGCTCATGGCATATCGGATTTTCTGTGCATAATACAGCGAACTACTAACCGTGTTCGATTACTCGTATCGGCAGAATTGATTTTTGCCGTTTTTCTTGGCTTGATACATTGCTTGATCAGCTTGTTTAATCATAGCTTTCATCCGGTCAGATACCGAGTCGTATTGCGACAGTTTTGGGTGGGTTGAATAAGTCACGCCGATGCTGGCACTAACATTAAGTATTTTGTCTTTGAAGTGGAAATCAGCGCTAATTTCTTTACAAAGATTTTCCGCAATTTTTTCAATTAGCGATACTCGCAAAACGCCCTGTATTAACACAGCAAATTCATCGCCACCTAAACGACATACCATATCGGAAGTACGAACGGCATGTTGCATACGCGTCGCCACTTCACTTAAAATGAAGTCGCCTGCGTCGTGTCCGACATGGTCGTTAACATCTTTAAAGCCATCAAGGTCAATGTAAAGTAGTCCAAAAAACTCATCAGGATCGTCTTCATTGGGTTGAGCGTTTTGTCTAGCCGCTTCTTGCTGCTGAAATAGTTCGTGCAGTTTTTCATCAAAAAAAGCACGGTTAGCGAGACTGGTTAATGCATCATGAAGTGCTTGATGGCGCATTTTTCGTTCATTTTCTTGGTGTCCGTGAATATCACTCGCTAAGCGCCTATTTCGATAGGATAAAAAAAGCACTAGTAGCGTAATAATCAGTGCAATTTGAATGGATAAGCGAATAATTTTTTCAGCATTACTGATTTCTGCCGACAATTCCATATTACTTTCTTGGATGCGCTGTTGCTGCTTAGTGACTAAAATTTCTAATTCAAAAGTTAATTTCCGTAAGGTTGGGGTAATGTTTTTTCGCAAAAGCAGACGGTCGGCACGCCAATTATTGCCTGCATGAATGTCAATGGCCTTAATTAAGGAGTCTTGATAGGACAACATATGATGTTCAAATTCATCTAGCAGATCTTCTTGATCGCTATCTAGCACCGTTTGATATTTATTGAGTTCTTCAAACGCTTGATTGACGCCAGTCGTAAATAATTTAATTTCGTCTATGGTGAAGCCTTTTCGAAAGGCTAAATAGTTTCTCACCTCACTGACTAGCATGATCCAATTAAATCTTAGGTTTTCAATTAAAGGGATAATTTGCGCTTGCTGGCTTTCACCTGCTGCCACCAGTAAATCGTTAATATTTTGATTCATTGTTATAGCAATAGGCTCTAAATGCGCCGTTGCTATGCCAATAGCAGGCATGTTTTTATTATTATTTAGCGCTAAATCTAACATTGAGGTGTTATGTTCAATAATTTCGTCAACTAAACGTCGTATTCTACGTAGTTGTTCTGAATCATTTAATTCTGGATTAACGTTCGTTAACTTGACAAGATCCGCCAAGGTTTCGTTAATATCTGCAACCTTTTGCCGATAAAGATTCATGTTGTAATCGTCTTTTTCGATCAAGTAATTACCCAAGACACTTAAGCTATGATAAAAATGCGAAGTCAGCTGTAAAGCACTCAACATTTTAGGTTGATACTGGGAGGTAACTTTTTTTAGTTTCGCTTGCGTAGACGAGAAGCTTGCTAAAGAAATAAGTGTGATTGCTAATAGCACCAATACCAGAATGATAGTGGCTGCTATGGTTTTTTGTCTTAGAGTGAATTGTTTAAGGAATTTCATGGTTATTGACTTGCACCACTATAGATATTTGAAAAAATAAAATCTCGCTGAGCAACATTGCTATGGCAATCAGCGCACACGTTATTGACGTTTTGGTCACTGCCTTTACCTCTAATGATTTGCTTACCGTTTTGGTTAAATTGTAGGTACTCCCAGTCACCACCTGCGGGATTGAAGCCAGGCTTGCGCTTGATCATCACAGTAACTGAGGTAAAATCATGGGGTTTGCCATTAGCTATCTTATAATTTTCTTTGATAAAGGCAGTACCTGTAGGATAGGTTTGATATTGTGGCTCGTTATCTTCATTTTCAGGGTCATCAAACCAAGCACTGTATTGCAAAAAGTTATGTTTATATACCGCACTACCTTTATTGGTATAAACCACGACAAATTGCTCCCAGTGTAAGCCTGAATGCTCGAACCCCGTCATTCGTTGCCATTTTTTTTGGTAATCTTTTGAGTCAGGCACCAATGTTTGATCAAAATCGAAAGTGTGAATTTGATAAGGTATGTTCAATTCAGCATGTGACAGTGACTGTGACTGTGACTTTGCATGAGCTATTAGCAGAGGAAATACTGCGCACATTCCTGCCGCTAAAAGTATTGCTTTTATTGGCTTCATATCTTGTCTACTTTTGGTTGATGGTGATTTGTCCGCGCAGCTTGCCTTTTTTGGTAATATCCGCGGTCCATGTAGAGCCGGTGCTAAGATCTATTGTTACAGCATCATATTTGGGAATTTCAAATAACAGCGTTTGAGCACTTTCTGGAACATCAGCTATGCTAAACGCGTATGTTTTTTTATCTTTTCTAAACTCAATTATTTCATGATATGGCGTATCGATAGCAGCTAAATATGTGCGCATTTTAGGGTGTATTTTACACCCGACCCTGACAATACTGTTTTCCTGCCAATTCACTAACACCTGTTTTTCGCCCCCTGGATACATCAGCCCGACATCAAATTTTGCCGACTGTTTGATATCATTGGCAAAGACGTTGTGATCAACATTGTCTGAATTTTTAAAGGTCACAGAGTCACCTGGTTTAGCTACAACCATTTTAGCGGTAAACTGTTTATCTAATTGGTCTATTTCTGCTTTTAAGCTGTTTGAAGCTTCTGATGGAATATAAGCAATACCGACCATAGGGGGCTTTTTAATAAAGCTGATGGTGCCGCTAATATTTTTAGCTAAGGTATAGCTGCTCTGCCCTAGAGTGGCAATGAAAACAGCGCTGCTTAACCAGTGTTTTAATCTTAGTGTCATAGACGTTTTCCTCTTACTTACTTTCTAATAGGGTTTGATTTCGCTCTGGCAAGTTAGGGCGGTCGATTATTACCGGATCAGTTAAAGCAGACAAAAAAGCGATTAAATCTTTTATTTCATGTTTTTTCAAGTTAAGTGGTTTCATTAGCTTATCTTTATTAGGGCCAAGTCCTCCACCGTCATTATAAAATTTCAAAACAGCCTCTAAGTCTGGTAATGAACCATCGTGCATATAAGGTGCAGTCAATTCGACATTTCTTAACCCTGGTGTTTTAAAGCGGTAATACATTGAAGGCTCTTTAATAATGTTACCTCGGCCTTTATCACTTAAAGCAATGCCTAAACTATGAAAACTGTCGTCGGTTAAGTTTGGACCATCGTGGCATTCACTGCATTTTGCTTTACCTTCAAATAACTTTAGGCCGTTTAGTGCCTCGACACTTAGTGCCTGCTTGTCACCTGCTAGGTATCTATCGAATAAAGAATTGTTTGAAATAATGCTACGCATAAATGCTGACAAAGCTCTACTAACCAATGATGCTTCAATGTTTTTCTCATGATAAACCCGTTCAAATTGCTCTTGATATTCAGGCATTGCAATGATTCGGCTGAGCATTTTTTCTTCAGATAAATTCATTTCCTCAGGGTTTGAAATTGGCATTAATGCCTGTTGCTCTAGTGTATTTGCTCGTCCATCCCAAAATAAAATGCTAGACCAAGCTAAATTGTATAAATGAGGCGTATGTCGGGTTAATTTATTGCCTTCGCTGCCGGTACTCAGTTTTAGCCCATCGCCAAAACCTTGCTCTGGTTTGTGGCAGCTTGCACAAGAAGTTGTGCCATTAGCGGATAATTTTTTCTCAAAAAACAACAGCTTGCCTAAGTGAACTTCTGCTGGTGTTGGCGCTTCATCTTCAGGGAATTCGATGTCACTTATATCGGGTGTACTTAATGGCTCGGTAGCACTAGTTTGTAGCGTCAAAGATGCAATAAAAAAGCCACTAAAAAATAGTGCATAGCAAAGCTTTGTCATGGAACGCATATTTGATAACCCACTAAAAATTTAATGTTCACTCTTCAACTTTAGAAAAATGTACTTCATGGCTATATTGTTAGCGTCAATTAGTCATTAATACAAGCTAATTTACTATTATTATTACGATTAGTGACATCATAGAAAATAATCATAACTGAAAGGTTTAAGTTCAATTTTATTGATTGAATGGTAGGGTGAATGAGGGTTAGGTCGCGAGGTTAAACCTACAATGCAGGCGCCCTAACAACTCCAATTTCTTGGATTGTTAGAGCAGTGTTATAACAATTAAACTAGCAGTCGCTAAATAAAGGCAAAAGCATCGGCATACATGTGCTCAATTAATGCGCCTTGTTTTACAAAATCTTCACGCACCGCGGCGACCATTTCAAAACGACCAGCTAAGTAAATGTCATACTCAACTAAATTTTTAACTTCCGCCATCACCACCTGATGCACCATCCCCGAACGGCCTTGCCATTCATTGTCGGGTGTTTGAATAACTGGGGTAAACTTGCCCTTGGCTAGTTTATTGATGATCGCGGCTGTCTGCTCGAGTTCATAGCATGCGCTCAGATCACGTAAGCCCCAGTAGACAATGACTTCACGTTGAGAGTTTTGCTGTGCTAAATGTTCAAACATAGATTTAATGTATGAAAACCCTGTCCCGCCAGCAATAAGGAGCAGTGGGCGCTGACTTTCTTCACGTAACTGGGCACTACCAAACGGCATTTCTATGGTTACTTCAGTGTTGGCTTTAATGTGTTCAATAACTTGCATCGGGTAGCTATCTGAGCCAAAAGCGCCAATTTGCAGTTCAATCATTTCAGCTCCCGGCGCACTGGCAATAGAAAAAGGCCGTTTATCGTCATCACTCATAACAAAGTTTAAGTATTGTCCGGCAGCAAAATCCACAGTTTGGCTCGGCTTTAATAGCGCCTTATAAACGTTATCCGTCAATGGCGTTAACGAAGCTACCTGACATTTAATCACTTTCATTTATCTTTTACCCTTTCCTGCAGGCTAGTTTGCTGCACATTAATAATTTATTAGTTAGAGATATTGAGCTCATGCCAAATATCATCGACATGGTCTTTAATTGCTTGGGTCATCTCGATAGGTTCGCCCCATTCACGGTTAGTTTCGCCAGGCCATTTATTGGTGGCGTCTAAACCCATTTTGGAACCTAGGCCAGATACCGGAGAAGCAAAATCTAAATAATCTATCGGCGTGTTTTCGATTAACACGGTGTCGCGACTTGGGTCCATCCGAGTGGTCATCGCCCAGATAACATCTTTCCAATCACGGGCGTTTACATCGTCATCACAAACAATGACAAATTTGGTGTACATAAACTGCCGCAAGAATGACCAAACCCCCATCATCACGCGTTTAGCATGGCCAGCATATTGCTTTTTAATGGTGACCACCGCTAAGCGATAAGAACAGCCTTCTGGTGGCAAGTAGAAGTCTTGAATTTCCGGAAACTGCTTTTGCAAAATCGGCACAAACACTTCATTTAATGCCACTCCTAAAATAGCAGGTTCATCTGGCGGACGTCCGGTATAAGTGCTGTGATATATCGGGTCTTTCCTATGGGTAACATGCGTTACCGTAAATACGGGGAAGTCATCAACTTCATTATAATAACCGGTATGATCGCCATAAGGCCCTTCTGGCGCCATTTCATCTGGGTCAATATAGCCTTCTAAAATAATTTCCGCGGTGGCTGGTACTTCTAAGTCATTACTCAAACACTTTGCGACTTCGGTTTTGCTACCGCGCAACAAGCCCGCAAAAGCATATTCTGATAGTGTATCTGGTACTGGTGTCACGGCACCTAAAATAGTGGCAGGATCGGCACCTAACGCCACAGCAACCGGATATTTTTCACCGGGAAAAGCTTTTTTAAATTCTTGAAAGTCTAATGCGCCACCGCGGTGAGATAACCAGCGCATAATAACTTTATTGCGACCTAATAATTGATTACGGTAAATCCCTAAATTTTGGCGTTCTTTATGCGGGCCTTTTGTGACGGTAAGTCCCCAAGTTATTAAAGGGGCCACATCGCCAGGCCAGCACTTTTGAATCGGTAATTGCGTTAAATCAACCGCGTCACCCTCAAGTACAACCTGCTGACATAGTGGCTTTTTAATGACTTTTACCGGCATGTTCAATACTTGTTTGTATAACGGTAATTTATCCATGGCATCGCGAAAACCTTTTGGTGGTTCTGGCTCTTTCAAGGTAGCTAATAACTTACCGACATCACGCAAAGCTTTAACATTTTCTTGGCCCATTGCCAGAGCAACGCGTTCAGGGGTACCGAATAAATTGGTTAAAACCGGCATACCATGGGGGTTACCGTCTTTATCAACCGGGTTTTCGAAAAGTAATGCCGGACCTTCCTGACGCAAGGTGCGATCACTGATTTCTGTCATGGTTAAATCAGTAGAAACCGGCTGACTAATGCGTTTTAATTGCCCTAGTTTCTCTAGTTGAACGATAAAATCTCTTAAATCACTGTATTTCATATTAGAATTTGACCATAAATTTGTCATGTATTATAACGCTAGCCAGCAAAAAGCCCTAATAGATCACAAGGGCGACTTCATTTTTCGATTAGCTGCGGTTAATACACCTTTTCATTAGCGAATTGTTTTTTAGGACTTTTATTAAAAATCGAACTCTTGACAGTCATAAGCCAAATTTTAGTCATAAAAAATGCCAGCTATTGCTGGCACTTTATAGCTAAAATAGTGCGATTACTGACGCTTCATCGAATCAAAAAACTCGTTATTAGTTTTGGTCATCGCCAATTTATCGATCATGAATTCCATCGCATCAATTTCACCCATCTCATGGACGATTTTTCGTAATATCCACATTTTTTGTAATTCATCAGGTTTAGTGAGTAGCTCTTCACGACGAGTACCACTGCGATTAAAGTGAATTGCTGGGAAAACACGCTTTTCTGAGATTTTGCGTGAAAGGTGTAATTCCATATTACCCGTACCTTTAAACTCTTCGTAGATAACTTCATCCATTTTAGAGCCGGTTTCAACTAAGGCTGTGGCAATAATGGTTAAACTACCACCTTCTTCGATATTACGTGCAGCACCAAAGAAGCGTTTTGGACGATGTAGTGCGTTAGCATCAACACCACCGGTAAGAATTTTACCTGATGAAGGAATCACCGTGTTGTAGGCACGCGCTAAACGGGTAATTGAGTCCAGTAAAATCACCACGTCTTTTTTATGTTCTACTAAGCGTTTGGCTTTTTCAATTACCATTTCAGCTACTTGCACATGGCGGTTTGCTGGCTCATCAAACGTTGAGGCAATGACTTCACCTTTTACTAAGCGTTGCATCTCTGTTACTTCTTCCGGACGCTCATCAATCAGTAATACCATTAATTCAGCATCCGGATGGTTATGAGCAATACTCTGGGCAATATTTTGTAGCAATAATGTTTTACCGGCTTTTGGCGGTGCAACAATTAAACCACGTTGGCCTTTACCAATCGGTGAGGCTAAATCTAATACACGAGCGGTGATATCTTCAGTAGAACCATTACCACGCTCCATGATCATACGATCAGTTGGGTGAATAGGTGTTAGATTTTCAAAAAGGATTTTATTGCGAGAGTTTTCAGGACGGTCAAAATTAACTTCATTTACTTTTAGTAGAGCAAAGTAACGTTCGCCATCTTTTGGCGGACGAATTTTACCCGCGATGGTGTCGCCGGTACGCATACTAAATCGTCGAATCTGGCTTGGTGATACATAAATATCATCTGGGCCTGCTAAATAGGAAGAGTCCGCTGAACGTAAAAAACCAAAACCGTCTTGAAGAATTTCTAAAACACCGCTACCAAAAATATCTTCACCGCTTTTCGCGTGGGCTTTTAAGATGGCAAAAATAATGTCTTGTTTGCGGTTACGAGCTAAATGCTCAAGTTTCATGGTTTCGGCAAGTTTCACTAACTCGCTGATAGACTTTTCTTTAAGTTCGTTAAGATTCATAGTGGGGGTTTCTTAGACTATTTAGGTTGTTATGCTGTGCCGTTTGGCAATTTAGGATGTTTGAGTATGGTATTTGAAATGTTATTTTTCGTTCGAATGTTAAATTTAGCACTAAAAACAAAACAGGTAAAGGATCACATGCTTGATCTTTCGCTAAAAAGTAAAAAGGCCCGAATTACGGACCTTTTTCTTATAAATTGTTATCAATAAACTCTTTTAATTGAGTTTTTGATAGTGCGCCAACTTTGGTGTCAGCGACTACGCCATCTTTAAATAGCAACAAGGTAGGAATACCACGAATGCCATATTTAGGTGGGGTGTTAGAATTTTGGTCAATGTTTAATTTACCGATAGTGACTTTACCAGCATATTCTTCTGCAACGTCGTTTAACAACGGCGCGATCATTTTACATGGTCCGCACCATTCAGCCCAGAAATCAACTAGAACAGGACCTGATGCATTAATTACATCAGTATCGAAACTATCATCAGTTAACTGAACAATTTTATCGCTCATTTATATCTCCATTAAGGTGGCCTAGCGCCAATTGGTTAAGATTATACCTTCATCACAATTAATTACCAACAATGATATATAACAGTTATGGCCATTTAATTTAAAAATCAACTATAAGCATCAATTTTTTATCGCTTTTAGCTGAATCTAATTTTTATTAATTGCGTAAGGTGTTAAGCTATCGGTATGAAAAAAACACACTTAACAGAAATAAAGTTCTCGGAACTTAAACTCGAGCCTACCGTTGTTAACGGCCTCGCATCTATGGGCTTTGAATATTGTACTGCAATTCAAGCAAAGTCTCTTCCTATACTCATGACAGGCAAAGATATTGCCGGTCAGGCACAAACTGGTGAAGGCAAAACGATCGCCTTTCTAGCGGCAACATTCCATCATTTATTACAGAAAAAAGCGGTTAGCCATAACCAACCCCGCGCATTAATCATGGCGCCAACACGTGAATTAGCCATTCAAATACATCGCGATGCTATTGAAATGGCAAAAAGTACCGGCTTACGTCTTGGTATTGTTTATGGTGGTGAAGGTTACGAAAGTCAACGCCAAGAACTTGAACGTGGTGTCGATATTTTAATTGGTACGTGTGGTCGTTTACTCGATTATTTAAAACAGGGTATTTATAACCTCAGCAATATTGAAGTTGTAGTACTGGATGAAGCCGACCGTATGTTTGATTTAGGCTTTATTAAAGATATTCGTTATATGTTTAATAAAATGCCTCCGGCGACTGATCGCCTGAGCATGCTATTTTCTGCAACATTATCATTTCGTGTTAAAGAATTAGCTTTTGAACATATGAACGACCCGGTCAGTGTTGAAGTGGAGCCTGATCAGAAAACCAATGTGCGTATTTCTGAAGAGCTATTTTATACCTCTAACGAAGATAAAATGGTGTTATTGCAAACCTTAATTGAAGAAGACTGGCCAGATAAAGCGATTATTTTTGCTAATACCAAACATGTTTGTGAAAAAATACATGCCCACTTAGAAGCCGATGGTATTCGTGTAGGTATGCTAACAGGCGATGTTATACAAAAGAAACGTTTGAAAATTCTAGAGCAATTTACCGATGGGCAATTAGATATTTTAGTTGCTACCGATGTTGCTGCACGTGGTTTGCATATTCCCGCCGTTACCCATGTTTTTAACTACGACTTACCTGATGATTGTGAAGATTACGTTCATCGTATTGGTCGTACAGGTCGCGCTGGTGCAACTGGCCATGCTATTAGCTTAGCTTGCGAACAGTACGTATTTAATTTACCAGCGATTGAAACTTATATAGAACATGAATTGCCAGTGAGTAAGTATGATCATGAAGCATTATTAACTGACTTGCCAAAACCGAAACCGCGTCCGCGTCGTCATAAGCCACACAATGGTGGACAAAACCGCAGTCGTAGTGCAGGTCATAGGCCGCAAAGGAATAGCTAGTTAATGGCGATCACTACCATGGAGACTTCATCACCTCTGTATGCTGTGGTCGATTTAGGCTCTAATAGCTTTCACATGTTGCTTACTAGACAACTTGCCGATAGCGTGCAGGTTGTTGACCGAATAAAGCGTAAAGTGCGCTTAGCATCTGGGTTAGACAGCAACAATCTATTATCTCAGCAAGCCATGGCAAAAGGCTTAGAATGTTTAAGTTTTTTTGCCGAGCGTTTGCAAGACATCCCGAATGAAAATATCCGTATTGTCGCTACCGCGACCTTAAGACTTGCGCAAAATCGCGCAGAATTTATCGCCAAAGCTGAAGCTATACTGGGCAATAAAATTGACTTATTAAGTGGTATTACTGAAGCCGAGTATATCTATCTTGGCGTCGCTCATACCAGTTGCAGTGCCGATAAACGCTTAGTACTGGATATTGGTGGTGCTAGCACTGAGCTCATCGTCGGCACAGGCTTTGTGGTAAAAAAAGCGCATAGCCTTAACATTGGTTGTGTCACGTATAATCAGCAATACTTTATCAATGGCAAGCTCACAGCGGAAAATTTTTCTCACGCCATATCGGCTGCTGAAGTCGCTATTGCAGCGATAAAAGCCGAGTATTGCGATATCGGCTGGCAATGCGTACTCGGTGGTTCAGGTACCATGCAAGCATTAGCAGAAATGTTGATTTACCAACATCAGCCATTGATGATTTCGTTAGATTTTCTCTATCAAGTACAAGCACAATTACAAAGCTTTGATGATATTGACAGCATTAATATCCCCGGTTTATCAACCGAAAGAAGTCCGGTTATTGCCAGCGGTCTTGCAATATTAATCGCCTTATTTCAGCAACTCGCGATAAAACAGTTAGCCATTTCTAATGGTGCCTTACGTGAAGGCTTATTATTCGAAATGTTGCCTGATAGTCGCAGCCTTAACATTCGCCAACGCACTATTCGCTCATTAGCCCAACGCTTTCATGTTGACCAGCAACATGCCAATAGTGTTAAGCAGCAAGTGAGTTTTATCGTGAGCGAACTCAAGGCTGATTGGGCGCTATCTGACAACAATGCCTTAGCGATTTTATTAGCAAGCAGTGAATTGCATGAAATTGGTTTGTTACTTGAATATAAGCATCATCAACAACACAATGGCTATATTCTAAGTCATGCTGACTTAGCTGGCTTTAGCCAATCAGATAGACAGCTGCTGGTGAGTTTTGTCACTCTATATAAAGGTGATATCAACCCAAGATATATTCAGCAGCAGTCGGCGGTAGATCCAGAGCAAGCTGTTAAATTGCTCATTATTTTACGTGTAGCTGTCATATTGTGTCGTTGTCGAAATAGCGATAAATTACCCGAGTACCACGTTTGGCTAAATGGTCGGGTTTTACATCTTAGGGTATCGAAAGCTTGGCTAACGCAAAACACACTTATTGCAGATGAATTAAAACAAGAAAATGACTATATTGCCAAACTTGGTTATTGCTTAAATATTGCGGGACAAGATTAACTCGCCAACTTAGCTGTCCCAACCGGTAATCTATAATCCTAATACATTAACTAGCGCATAAATCGCGTTTAGGTTAGTTAACAAAAATCATTACGCTATTTGCCTGAAAACTCAATAATAAAAATGACA
>JBFJQB010000085.1:0-11792 GCA_041616855.1 Cognaticolwellia sp.
ATGATGGTTACTGCAAAGTTTGTTAAAAGAGCTTAAATATAAAAGAGCCCTGTACACTTTAAATATCCTGACCGTTTTTATCTGCAGGCAATTTTATCTGCAGGCAATAATGCTGCATTGATATCAGGCAGCTAGCTAATTTTCTGCGCATGAATCTGCTAATTTGCGCTAACTGCTAATAGCTTGGCGAATTTGGCTAGCACATTCCGCTAAAACAATCGCGCCAGCGGTCGAGACATTTAAAGAGTTACCCATGCCAAACATAGATATATGTATTTGTTGTTGAGTTAATTGCAATGCCGCCTCACTCACGCCCTTACGCTCATTACCCAGCACTAAAGCACACGGCGATGGATAATTAACGGCTTTATAATCAACCGAGTCACGACAAAGCTCGACGCCGAAAATAGCATAGCCTTTATCAGTCAAGGTTTGTATGCTCAAGGTTGTGCTATCACTATATTCAACACTGACCCATTTCGCTTCATTTCTTGAGGCTTTACGCATTTTTTTATCGGAAATGGTCAGCGCGCCACAAACAATAATTTTCTCAATGGCAAAAGCATCCGCTAAGCGAATAAACGATCCTATGTTATAACTGTTAGTAACATTATCTAACACCAATACCAGTGGGATTTTCGCTTTAGTTAAGTATTCTTGCCGGGTTGGTTTGGTCGTTCTGAGTTCTTCTTTGCTCAATTGTTTTGCTAAAGACATGATATTTACTCGGGTTAATCACTTTTTTAGACACGATTTAACTGCTCGGTTTGAAAAGCAATCGCGGCACTAAAATTGTTGAAATATTTATTACCGGTTTTTAATTTGCTAACTCACCTTAACATTGCGCTATAATTGGCCAACTTTATTTAGTAGAGCTAACATCATCGAGCACAAAGATAAAAAAGCAATAAATCCGCTTCTCAGTTCTGCTGCATTATCCGGTTCAGTGGCAAATACACAACTTAAAATTGCCACTTTTAATTTATTTAATTACCTTGAACCACCCAATGCCTATTATGATTTTGAGCGCATTTATAGCAGCGAACAATGGCAGAAAAAACAAAACTGGCTTGCTGATTACTTACGTGAATATCAACCTGACATTATTGGTTTTCAAGAAGTTTTTAGCCCTGAGTCATTAAAGACGTTAGTCGCTTCACAAGGTTATGAATATTTTTCGATAGTTGATCAACCCGAAGTTATTGATGACTTTATATATCGCAGCCCCGTTGTAGCTATTGCCTCTCGCTACCCTATTGTTGAGGTACACGCCGTAAAGCCAGATATTGAGCTTGCTCAAACCTTAGGCTTATCCGCTGATTTCTCATTTAGCCGAAAAGTATTAAGAGCCACTGTTGACGCCCCCCATCTCGGTAACTGTGATTGTTATGTAGTGCACTTTAAATCTAAACGTTCACTGATCGAACTCAATGAACAAGATAAAACTCACTCGCCAGAAAAAACCATTATCGAAAGCTTAAAAGCACAAGTTGCCGGTGGTTGGGGGTCAACCATACAACGTGGCAGTGAAGCCGCATTGTTAATGATTGAAATGATAGCACGACGCGAAACTTGTGATAACCCAATGGTATTGATGGGTGATTTTAACAACAACTTAGCCGATGGCGTGTTAAGTCATTTGCTAACCAATACGTTACGTTTTGTCTCAAGCATTGACCGTGACGCATATTTAGCAAAGTATTGTTTAAACGACGCTTGGAATTTATTTCAAGCTGTACTCACTAATGAAAGCCATCATGCCAGCGACGAGTGCACAAGCGGACAAGCGAATAAAGCGATTACCAACAATGGTGATGAAAATGAAATAAGCCAAGAAAAAATAAACGGGCGTACCCCAACCCATTATTTTGGCGCTAGCAGTTCAGTGCTTGATTATATCCTATTGTCATGTGAATTTGACGCCAGTTATCACGACAGTTTGTATCAAGTGAGCAACTATCATACTTACGACCGACATTTAATTAACCCGATATTTGCCCGTGATGGCGAGAGTACCGATCATGGCATTGCGATGGTAACCTTAACGTTAAGATCATAATGATTATATCGCTTTAAAACCTAAGGGTGAAAACCAGAGAGTAAAGTGACTTTATTTTTTAAACACAACTCACTAATTCTCTTTTGGTTATTGATGTGATCAAATTACTCACTTTAGGCAGTAATCCTTTAATTGATTGATTTTTATCGTGCAATGCCTCAACTAAGGTCGTGCAGCTATCAACTAACGCATCACTATAGGCAAACCCTATTAGCGCCACTAACTTAACCATGCCTTCTTCATCAAGCATTTTGAAAGTCTCATTTTGTTGATCGTATACGCTATTCACCAATTCAATAGTACTGACTAGTTTTTCCATTCTAGGGTTAAGTCTCAGCAGTGCTTCAGCGCGTTTACTTGGCGAACGTTCAACCAACGCTTTTATACTGTCTAACCTTGGACGTGGCTTACTGCGTCTACGCACTGATTTCTTCTTGACAACTTTACGCTCTATCGATTCATCAAAAGTAAACTCACCATCAACAAATTGAGCAATATTGGTCACGCTCAAACGCTCCGACATAATCGCGGCAGATTTTGCTGTTTTACGTGTAAAATCTCGATAATCTTCAGCAAAGCCGTGGGTTGATATACATTGAGCTAAATCCAGTATCAAGGCAGTAGTTTTACCTTTTGATGCCCGCAAACACCGGCCAATAATCTGTAAATATAATCTTAAAATTTTGGTCGGTCGAGCTAACACAACACAATCGGTTTCGGGATCATCAAAACCGATAGTGAGCATAGACATATTGATGATAAGCCTAACTTCGTTGGCCTTATATCGACGGATACTTTCATCATTATCAGCAATTGCCCGCTTAGAGTGCACGCGTTCATGTTTAACGCCAAGCAAGTCAAAAGCATCAGACAAAGCTTCAACATGCTTAATAGAGTTAGCAAAAAGCATAACTTTTCGCCCTTGAGATAGCGCATCATCAACAGTCTGCTGAGCCACTAACGAGCAGTGCTCAAGCAATATCATATCTAAGCCTGAAACACTAAAGTCGCCGCGATACATTTTCACCGAGCTGTAGTCGATTTCTTGAGATAGGCTAGGTACTTTATAAACGGGCTTGGCTAGTTCACCCGACTCAATCAGCAACTTAGTGGTAGTTTCTTCAATTAATTGCATCGACGGGTCAATATACACCCCTAACCTATCAATCGGCGTGGCTGTCAGGCCTATAATCAAATCAGGTGATAACTCCTCACGCATGGCAATATAAACGCCGCCCATACAGCCGACATGATACTCATCACGCAACAGTACATCACAGGCAATGTTAAGGTGCCTTCTTCTGCCAAATGACTGCTCCATGACTAAAGTCACATCACCACCGGCGACATATTTATAGCCTGATTTAACAACACTGACAGATAAGCCATTAATGGTGAGGGTGTGTAATAATTGTGGCACCAAGGCCGCATTACGTAAGCTTACTACGACTTTCTTGTCGGACATTGCTTGGCATAATTTAAGTATACAGATACTCTTACCGCCACCGGTAGGTAGCGCAATAATAGAGTTAGCTCCTGCGTCAATAGCCTTACGAACACTGTTAACTTGATAATCTTTTTCTAATATCTTCATGCCATACTGCTCAGGCTGTTTCCTTGTTAGGTATTGTTTGCGATTTAATAAAATAGGTTACTACTTTTTTTAAGCTGTTTTATAACGCAAGTATTAATAAAATTAGCCGCCATAAAGTGCCTCGTAGTGACGAGTAATCATCGCTTAACATCACAGGGTTTATTGAGAGCGAACAGCTATTATAACCACAAACCACGACAAGATGCAGGATTCTACCCTACCTTTTCTTAAGGAGCATATTCACTGCTGCCTGATTGCATGCTTAAACGCCCCCCTAACGAATATTTATTAGCTTTCGCCGGAAGGTGTTATTGACTTAAATAGCGCATTAAAGTTTTGATAATAGTCTCGCCAAACTCTGAATTGCTTGTGTTTTTAAATCAAAGAATGATTTAATGACGACTCTCAAAGTACGTTACCAAATAGCATGTTTTTTAAGGAATGTTTTCTGATGAACTCATCAACCGCGATTATTAAATACCTAGTGAATTTATTTCATTATCGAAAACTCATCATCCTCATGGCTATTTTTCCTGTGCTGGCTCACGCAAGCATTGCCGATGTAAACTTTCTTCAATGCAAAGTTAATTTAGCAAAACGCGCCGAAACTGCTGGGCTTTCAACTTATATCACCGACACGGTAATTAATAACATTGCACCTATTGAGCGAGTGATCGCCCTAGATAAAAAACAACCTGAATTTACCCAAACCTTTGTGCAATATATTAAAGCGAGAGTTACGGATTATCATGTTCGCGTGGGCAAACAAAAATTAAAACAACACCAAGCGTTATTTAATAGCTTAGAGCAGAAATATGGCGTACCACGACAATATTTAGTGTCGTTTTGGGGCTTAGAAACCGTTTATGGCAAGCACAAAGGCAAAATGCCGGTATTAAATGCCTTAGCGACCTTAGCTTGTGATCAACGTCGTAGTGAGTTTTTTACGCTAGAGCTGCTCAACTTATTCAGCTTAATTGAAACAGAGCAAGTGGCGCTTGAGCAACTGCAAGGCTCTTGGGCTGGCGCCATGGGGCATATGCAGTTTATGCCAACAGCTTTGTTAAAATATGCCGTTGACGGTGACAATGATGGCAAAGTTGATATTTGGCAAAGTGAAGTTGATGCCTTAACTACCGCAGCGAATTATTTAAATGAAATCGGTTGGCAAGCCAAAGAGCGTTGGGGCAGAGAAGTTAAATTACCAGAAAACTTTGCCTTTGAGAATGTTGCTTTTGATCAATATTACCCGCTAGATCATTTTCAGCAATTAGGCGTAAAACAAACCAACAACCAGCCATTACCCGCTTATGATATTCCGGCTGAGCTTTATCTCCCCGCTGGCCACCAAGGGCCAGCATTTTTACTCTATCCAAACTTCAATGTCATTATGACCTGGAACCTGTCGAAGAGTTATGCACTATCCGTGGGCATTTTAGCGAATAAATTAGTCGGGGCTAAAGGGCTTGAGTTTTTACAAAAAAAGCAAAATCAGCAAAGTCCTTATCGCGTAGCAGAAATAAAGACGCTGCAACGACAACTTAATTCACTCGGCTTTGATACGGGAAAACCGGATGGTATCTGGGGACCTAAAAGCCGTCAGGCTATTCGCGCATTTCAGTTAAAACACCAACTCATTGCCGATGGCTATCCAAATAAAACCCTGATTTTAAAGGTAAAAGATATTTTGCTTCAGACTAACGCCATAAATAGCTAAACATAATGGTTATCTCCATTTACAGCTTGCGGTTTTAAAAACTCAACATCCTTTAACCCCGCTATTTTTGGGCAAGAGATAAAGCCGACACCAGAGGAAAATATGGTGTTGCAAGCTTACTATTTCTTGCGACCATAATCATGGCCCTTGGTATCTTTGGCGCCGTCATGTCAATGTGGTTACCTAATATATAGCCATCTTCTTTGCTAACGGCTAGCGGCTAGCTCCCTTATTTTAAATCAAGAGTTAAACCTGAAAATATGCCCAGACTTAAGCTCTGGGCACAGACTCAGTCACAAAACATAATTTACATCTTTAAACCTAACACGTACTATTGCGTTATTGACTGATAAAGGTACTCCATTAGTTAGTCGCGGATCTTAATAATTGAAAATAATAATAATAAAATTACAAAAATATCTTAGTCTATTTATGCTTGCTGTTTGCTGGCTGCCAACTGGAACTGTGCTCGCATCACTGCCTCCTACTGATCACGACTTAGCGCAAGATTATCTACTCTCGGTATATTTAGCAGGTGAACTCCAAACTCAATCTTTGCCTGCCCATCGAAAAAACCACCGACTCTATTTACATTTTGCTGAATTTATAGCACTGGCAGAATTTTCAATAGACCCGACAGAAGATGGTTGGCGAGGTTGGGCGTATCAGCAAAACAATCATTTTAAACTGCAACTCACTGAGCAGAAAATCGAAAGGGGGAACGTTCACTACCCACTTTCTAAACAAGGCTTTATAGAAATCGAAGGTGAGCTCTATATTTCAGTGTTTGATCTTGCACAATGGTTTGAGCTCAGCATAAAACAGCAGCTTGCTGACCAAAAGCTCTACATACAATCAACGCAATTATTTGCTTTTCAACAACGTCAATTAAGACAGGCCCGTGTCCAGTATCTTAATAGTGTAGAAAAAGCTTCTGCCGTTGAAGTGCCTGACCAATATCGGCTTTGGACTGAACCGCGTACCTTTTGGCAAGCTCAGAGCCAATGGAGCCGTCAAAATGATGAAACTAACCATAGCAGCTCAATTGCAGCAACATCTAGTTTCGACTTGCTGCATCATCAAACGTTCTTTTCTGGCAATCTATCAGACAGTAATAGAATGGCGAGCGAAAAAAAAGCGCGACTCACTTTATCTCGTAATATTGATAAAGAAAATGAAGTGCTATTTTTGGGCGCAACAAACTACAGCTTTGGCGATATTTACCTCAACAAACCGGGTCTTATGGGGTTAAGCGGCAGCGGCGTTGGCTTTGATATAAAAAGGCATCATCAAAACGGCCATAATCAAAGTGAAGGAGCGTTAATCACCGGAGATGCTCCCCCTGGTTGGGACGCTGAACTTTATAAAAATGGTCAATTGCTAGGCTTAATAAAAGTCGATGGTCAAGGTCGCTACCTTTTTACAGATCAACCGACTACATTAGGGCTAAATAGGTTTGAAGTAAGAATTTACGGACCACAAGGTCAAAAGGAAAGCCAAGTTCATCAAGTATGGGGGGGCGGGCTATCTTTAGAGCAAAATCAATTTAGTTACCGCTTCTCGCATATTGACTATCAACAGGATTTACTCAATGGCAGTAAAGAAAATGCTGATCAAATTGTTGCAAGAGGCGCTACAACCGCCCAACTCCAATATGGCTTAACAAACCATATTCAGCTTGGTCTAGCGGTTTATGAGGTCCAAGGACTTTGGTCGCCAAATCGTTACACAGATGAATTTAACCCCAGCCAAAGTGCAGAAACCTACTTAGCAGCAGAAGTACAAGCAGATCTTTTTGATGGTATTGGCTTTGCCGAATGGATCAAACAAGAAAATAGCGCTC
The DNA here is from genome assembly GCA_041616855.1 of Cognaticolwellia sp. Classification (GTDB taxonomy): domain Bacteria; phylum Pseudomonadota; class Gammaproteobacteria; order Enterobacterales; family Alteromonadaceae; genus Cognaticolwellia. The sequence goes on from JBFJQB010000085.1 coordinate 7,214, forward strand.
AAGCTATAGCGCTAGGCTATCGTGGCAGCTTTGCAGAGCAGCAAATTAATTATCAGCTACAACACTTTGATAAAACGTTTTACAGCCCCTACACTGAACAACTAGGTCAACTCAAGCTAAGGCAAAGGTTGCTTTTTAATGGGCCATTAAATTATTGGTTAAATAATTATCAATTCAACCTCACCCATGATCGTTTACACGTTGGTAAAGATAAACTTTCGGCTAAATTACGCTTGAGTAAACATTGGCAAAACTGGTTTATGCATCACACCTTTGAGTACGAGGCGATCTCAGGTATAGACAGCCGCTTAAAAGGTAAACTAGAAGCAACCACTCGTCTGAAACACATCAGTATCAGTGCCGGAATTAATTACCAATTTGACCACAATTTAAAAGCCACGCAAGCCTTAGTTACCGCTCGGTGGCGACCTAGCGATAACATATTTGCCAACACTCAACTTAGTCATACACTAGGACAATCTAGACTGACAGTGCTGCAACAACAACTCAGTTGGCAAACCGATTGGGGCAGCATCAATGCAAATATCAGTATTGGATCTGACGATTACCTCGCCGTCGGCATAGGTATTTCGAGTTATTTTGGCGACGGGCAAATTCAGCGCAGAAATTTAATTCACCATGCTCGGGCCAAATTACAGCCATTTTTAGACCAAAACGGTAATAATCGCCACGATACCGGTGAGCCTTTTATCACTGATGCTCAATTTCACCAACCACATCAAGCATCAGACTCGTTAACTATTCAGGATATTCCGGCATATTATCCGACACGGGTTTCACTTGATAAGCTGTCACTGCCCGACCCTTATATGGCCGCGACACCAAAAGCCCTATCCTTTAACACGCACCCTGGGGCCATGCTGCATGTTCCAGTACCTGTTAGTTATACTGGAGATATCGAAGGCTATGTTGCGCTTGTTGATAAGCAGCAAGAAGGAATTATGGGCGTTCAACTTAGTCTACTAAATACCGAAGGCATAGAGGTAGCACAGGCACTATCAGAATATGATGGTTATTTCAGCTTTACTGGTGTTCCTGCTGGTCGTTATCAACTTCGTTATACTAGAGTTGGAGGCATTAAGTCTGAAGAACAGTGGATTAGCTTAGATCCAGAGGAAGGCTACCTGAAAGTAACAATCCTGTTAAATGAACTGAAATTAAATGAAACTAGAGAAACACTTACTGATAAGTAATCTCAATATCAAAATCAGCTTGTGGGCTATCACCGCCGTTATGAAATTGAGTCGACTGTAAATCAATGCCTAATTTTAAACTCGTCGCCAGTGTGCCAGTAATAACAATGTAACCACTTTGATCACAGTGAGCTTCAACTCCACTATTATAACTGCAAGTTATCTGGTTCACGCTCAAGCCTCCTGTGCCAGTAATATTAATCGCTTGGATCTGTGCAGATGCTGGTGCTGTTGTGTCTGATATAAGGATCTCACCCGCTTGTGCTCCTGAGATATAATCACTGCTACCCGTACCACTGACTGAGCCAGAAGTACTGATTACCCACTGACGACCACTAGGCCCGGCTAAAACATTCCCCAGACTGATATCTGTGACTTTTACTAATGTAAACGCGGAATAACCACTTGGCGAACAGCACAGGAAAGCGCTGGCGGCGAAAAACAATAATTTTTTATTCATTAGAGGTTAACTTGAGCCAAGGCATTATCTTTAGCCTCTTCCGTTTTAGCGCTAGCGCTGTAGATAACTAATAAGTCTTCTTGATTATCATCAGGAACAGCTAGCTCTAACAAGCGATTGTCTAAATTAGGATAAAGCACCACTGGCATTACAGGCTTTGCTGCCTGACCAGTCTTTTGGTTAATAACATGAATATAGCCACGTAAGGAGGCCTGACCTTTTTTTTCAAGACGCAGCTTAGCTTTGCTCCCTTCAGCCCTAGCTACCGATAAGCTTGCTTTAGCTGCAGTAACTTGGTGTCGCCATATAACTGGAATGCTGATGCCAATTCTAGCTTTAACATGCAAGCCTTGCTGCTCGCTGTCGGCAGACTGTTGTAGCTCAATGGTACTTTCAAGATCATCGTTTATAGTCAAAACGTTCAGGTGAGAGTAGTATTCTCCAGCTGGCGATTGTTTGGCCTTACGTTTTAGCGCCACTTTTATACGTTGTGATTGTCCGGGTTGTAAAGTAACCCGTCTTGGGGAATATCGAACCTTTGGCGCTAAACTGTGCTGAAGTTGACCAAGCTCTATGCGTTTTAACACACCATCTTGCTGCATTTCATGATCAAGCCAACGTACTTCAAATACACCCGTACGAGTGCCACGGTTAATAATATCAACGCTGGTTATTTGCCGTTTATCCGAAAGAAAGAGTACATCTTCTGTAAGATACAATGCAGCTTTCGCAAAAATACATGGCGAAATCAATACCAGTAGCAAAGCACTGGCAGATAACCGAATTTTCTTTAACATCATTGATTAATTGTAAGTAACATTAACGTCAAATGAGCCATTATCCACTCCGGTAGTCATCGATGTACTGTTGCGAGTCAAGGTCATACCAATAAGTAGAGCGCCAGTAGCAACAGAAGTTTGCGATTGTGATGTACACGCGCCGGCCGACTGCGTATCATATTTGCAAGTAGGGTTAGCTAAAGTGTAGTGAGTGCCCGAGCTGATATTATCAATTGAGATAGTTATTGCTTGGCCTGCCGATGCCGTAACGGTAACTTCAGCCGCTTCGGCCGTGCCACCTAGTCGGTTATTTTGTGCATCTGTTAGTGTGTCATCAGGTGATATAACCACCGTTTCAGCATTTAACATATTTGCATCTAACAAACCGAAACTTAAGGGATTAACTTCATCAATGGCGACTGTATCAACAAAGGTAACATTAACTGATACTGATTCTGGATTCGCAGCTAAAACGTGTTGGCTACAGGCAGCAGAGAACATAGCAGAAATAGCTAAAAAATAGATTTTTTTCATGGCTTTCGCATCCGTGTGTAATTTTTATTATTATTCTTTTACAATACGCTAACTTTAAAAACCAAATCAAGTGTTTTTTTTAAAGATTTTTAAAGATTTTTAAAGATTTTTAAAGATTTTTAAAGATTTTTAAAATATACCAACTGCTGCTAAGTTAAAGAATATATCATGCACACTTTTCTGCTATTAAATTAAAATACTCTCCGCTTGATTTATCTTTCTTCGATTAACAACCCCTGTTAACTTTGCGCTTTTACCAAAAAAACAGGTGCAATTTTTAACCGATAATTGTTAAATAGCCTACCGACATTACGATACATAGCCTTCAATTCGATTAGCATTTTTTGGTGGCTAATATTTAAAACATGATTATACTAATAGTCATGTTTTTTAATGAGTTAGTAATCGTGCATAAAAATATTGGCTTTCAAACTTTTCTTTTTTTACATTCTTTAGTACTACTTACCTTACCGTTTAAAGCTTTGAGTAAAGTAGATGTTGACTTTTCAGGTTTTGGTCAAGTTGTCATTGGGCAATTGGACGAAAAACATGCGAAGTATCAAGGTTATGACTCTTCATTATCTATAAAGCCGCACTCTTTAATAGGTCTACAAGGTGAACTAAGTTTTTCAGACTCCTTATCCGTTAATGCACAGGTCATTGGTTACACCAACGACAATAAAAAATCAGGGCTTGAATGGTTATATCTAAATTACCAACCGACAGAGAATTTTCAGATCAAACTCGGTAAAAACAAGACCCCTTTTTTCAACTTTAGTGATGTCGAAAGTGTCGGTTTTGCTTATCACTGGACCACCCCACCTCAGCAAGTTTACAATGATTATATGTTTAATTCATTTGACGGAGTTTTTGCTCGCTATGATATCCCCAATCGTTTTCTAAATATGAACGTTGAAGCTTACTGGGGGAAGTATAGTGGTGAGTATATTATTGGTGAAGACGAATTTAGTCTTGATATAGATAACTTAGCAGGGTTTATCATTAATGGTAACCTTGATGGTTTAAGCTTTCGTGCTTCATACCACCAAGGTGATGGACAGGTTGAAGTTGAGCAATTATCAAGTTTTATCAAAATTTTGGAAAATGCCAACTTCAATCGCATGGCTGAGCAGTTATCACTGAGTGGTGACTTTAGCTTTTATCAATTTGGTTTGGCTTACGAAAAGTTAAATTACTTTGTTAAAACCGAGATCACACAAACCGTTCCTGATCTATTTATTGTGCCGAAAATTTCAGCTAAATATATATCATTCGGCTATTCCAAAGCCCCCTTTGTTTTTCATGTCACCTATTCAAAAAGCGATGCAGACTACCAAGAGCCGATTAATGAAATCCCAATAGGCATAAATGCTCAATTAAACGCACTGCATTACGGTTTCGAGCAAGTAATACAAAGCACTAACAAGGACAATCTTACGTCATACAGTGCTGGGGTGCGCTGGGATTGGCAAACGAATATTGCTCTGAAATTTGATGTTACTTTTTTAAATGCCGACAAAAATCAAGATGGTTTTTTTACCGATATCAATAACGCTGAGTTTGATAGAAAATCAACACTAACGCAATTAGCC
>JBFJQB010000086.1:0-11621 GCA_041616855.1 Cognaticolwellia sp.
ATCTTTCAACATATGAATAACCGCGGCGTTCATCATTGGAGGACCACACATGTAGTACTCACAATCTTCTGGTGCTTCATGGTCTTTCAAGTATTGCTCGTGCAATACATTGTGAATGAAGCCAGTTAAACCGTCCCAGTTATCTTCTGGTTGTGGATCAGATAACGCAACATGCCATTCGAAGTTATCATTTTCAGCCGCAAGGCCGTTGTAATCATCTTCATAGAACATTTCACGTTTCGAGCGAGCACCATACCAGAACGACATTTTACGCTTAGACTTAAGACGTTTAAGCTGATCGAAGATATGTGAACGCATTGGCGCCATACCAGCACCACCACCAATAAAGACCATTTCATTGTCAGTATCTTTCGCGAAGAACTCACCAAATGGACCTGAAATTGTCACTTTATCGCCCGGCTTTAAGCTGAAGATATATGATGACATTTTACCCGCTGGTAAATGTAAACGTCCTGGAGGCGGCGTAGCAATACGCACGTTCAACATAATAATGCCTTCTTCTTCAGGGTAGTTCGCCATTGAATAAGCACGCAAGGTGTCGGTATCCACTTTTGACTCTACATCGAAGAAACCAAAATGATTCCAATCGCCACGGTACTGTTCATCGATATCAAAATCGCTGTATTTTACATGATGCGCAGGCGCTTCAATTTGAATATACCCACCGGCGCGAAACGGTACTGATTCGCCATTAGGTATTTTCAACTTAAGCTCTTTAATGAAAGTTGCTTTGTTATCGTTAGAGATAACTTCACATTCCCATTGTTGAACACCGAAGATTTCATCTTCAAGTTCAATGTCCATGTTTTGTTTAACAGCCACTTGACACGCTAAACGACAGCCTTCTTTCGCTTCACGCTTAGTAATATGACCTAATTCAGTTGGTAGAATATCACCACCACCTGAATGTATTTCTACACGACACTGGCCACAAGTACCACCGCCACCACAAGCTGAAGGTATAAAAATACCTTGGTCAGCTAGTGCGCCTAAAAGCTTGCCACCAGCTGGCGTTGTAACCGCCTTTTCTGGGTCGCCATTGATGCTGATCGTAACGTCACCTGAAGAAACTAACTTAGATTTGGCGAATAAAATCACCATCACTAAGGCTAGCACTATCACGGTAAACATCGATACGCCGAGAATAATAATTTCCATCGACTTTTCCTTTAATCTTCTCTAAGGGTTTTAGCTAGTTCGGCATCTTTACATTGCCAACAAGCTAAAACCGACATTAACCTAAAGTGAAATACCACCGAAAGAAAGAAAGCCAAATGCCATCAATCCTGCAGTAATAAACGTAATACCTAAGCCTTTTAAGCCATCAGGTACATCTGAGTATTTCATTTTCTCGCGCAGTCCTGCCATCAATACAATGGCTAACATCCAACCAACACCTGAGCCAATGCCGTAAACAACACTTTCGCCTAAGGTTAAGTTTTTCGCTACCATGAATGAAACGCCACCGAAAATCGCACAGTTCACTGTGATCAACGGTAAGAAAATACCAAGCGCTTGATATAACGCAGGGAAGTATTTATCTAAAACCATTTCAAGAATTTGTACTAATGCCGCAATCACCCCAATAAAGGTAATGAAAGACAAGAAGCTTAAATCGATAGAGTCTTTTGCGTCAGTGACACCCATCAAACTATCTAACGCACCTGGCGCTAAAATCGCTTGATAGATGATTTGGTTTACAGGTACCGCAATACCTAATACCACAATCACTGCAACACCTAGGCCTATCGCCGTGCTAACTTTCTTAGAAACTGCTAAGAAGGTACACATACCAAGGAAAAAGGTTAATGCCAAATTTTCAATAAATATGGTCTTAACAAATAAACTTAAATAATGTTCCATGATTGCTTAGTCCTTCTCTACTTGTTCTGGTTTCCACTGGCGAATTGCCCAGATGATTAAACCGATAATGAAGAATGAGCTAAATGGTAAAACGAGTAAGCCATTACCTTGGTACCAACCACCGTTTTGCACCAAAGCTAAAACTTCATATCCAAATAAAGTGCCAAAACCAAATAGTTCACGAAAAAACGCCACAACGATCAACACAGCACCGTAGCCTAAACCATTACCGATACCGTCTAAAAAGCTCACGCCTGGCTTTTCCTTCATCGCAAAAGCTTCAGCGCGACCCATGACGATACAGTTAGTAATGATCAAGCCGATAAATACCGATAACTCTTTTGATAATTGGTAAGAAAACGCTTTTAACACTTGGTCAACAACAATTACCAATGAAGCAATAATTGCCATTTGCACGATAATACGAACACTTGATGGTATTTGATTGCGAATCAATGAGATAAACAAGTTTGAAAAACCCGTTACTAACATTACCGCCACGGTCATCACCAACGCGTTAACCATAGAACTGGTTACCGCTAGGGCTGAACAAACACCAAGTACCTGTAGAGCGATAGGGTTGTTATCAACAACTGGCCCAAATAAAACCTTTTTAGTATCTGTCGACATTAGTTCAGTCCTCCAGCACGGTAGTTAGTAATAAATGGGCCATAGCCTTCTTCACCTAACCAAAAATGTAAAGTGTTTTCAACACCATTACTGGTTAATGTTGCACCAGATAAGCCATCTACACCGTGCACATCACCTGCTTTAGCACCGCCTTTAACAATTTTAATGGCAACATTATTTTGCTCATCAAACATTTTTTTACCTGGCCATAACGCTTTCCAATTTGGATTAAGTACTTCAGCACCTAGTCCAGGAGTTTCACTATGATCAGAATAAATAACGCTTTTCACGGTATTCATATCAGCTTCTAAACCAACAAAGCCGTACATAAGGTTCCATAAGCCTGAGCCAACAATGGGTAACACTATGGTTGTCACTTTACCTTGTTCATCTTTGACAAGATAAACAACGGCTTTTTTAGCAACACGATTTAACCCTGCGATATCATTTTCAGGTTTAAAACTCTTCGCTTGATCACGAGCATCCGCTCGCTCTTCAAAAGTGTTAACATCACCTTCAACAACTTTACCTGAAGCTAAATCAATCATTTTAGCATCAACACGTTGGTTATAAGTACCAACAATGTCTTCACCGGCAAGCTCTAAAAGCCCCGCTGTTTCAAGAATTTTAGTTTGCTTATCAAGCAACTTATTTGCGGTTTGTAATGGCTTTAAACCCACAGCCGAAATTGAAACTAAGGCGGCACAAACTAAACAAATAATAAATACAAAACCGACCGTTTTGCCAAATGTTTCTTTATTACTAGACATTGCGAGCAAGCCTCCGTTTGATATTCCCTTGAACAACAAAATAGTCGAAAAGAGGTGCAAACAAGTTAGCGAATAAAATAGCTAACATCATACCTTCTGGGAATGCTGGGTTAACTACACGTACCAACACCACCATGATGCCGACTAAAGCTCCAAACCAGTATTTACCAGTGTTAGTAAATGATGCAGATACTGGGTCAGTGGCCATAAACATCATACCAAAGGCAAAACCACCGGTAACTAAGTGCCAGTACCACGGCATAGCAAACATTGCGTTACTATCACTACCAATGGCATTGAAAAGCATCGCCGTAACAACCATACCGGCAAACACACCTAACACGATACGCCATGAAGCAATACCTTTATAAAGGATATAAGCACCACCTAGTAGAATCATCGCTGTTGATACTTCACCAACAGAGCCTGGAATATAACCCCAGAAAGCATTCCACCAGTCAGCATTAATTGTGTATTCAATCAAACCTTGGTTTGCTGCACTTAGCGCAGTTGCACCAGAGAATCCATCAGCAGCAACCCAAACAGCATCGCCAGAGATTTCACTTGGGTAAGCAAAGAATAAAAATGCACGACCCGCTAATGCTGGGTTTAGGAAGTTTTTACCCGTACCACCAAATATCTCTTTAGCGATAACAATACCAAAGGTAATACCGATAGCGGCTTGCCATAGCGGAATAGTTGCCGGTAGGATTAACGCGAAAAGAATTGAACTTACAAAGAAACCTTCGTTAACTTCATGTTTGCGCACTGAGGCAAACAATACTTCCCAGAAACCACCAACAATAAACACCGTGGCATAGATAGGTAAGAAGAACATCGCGCCGTAAAGCATCATGCTGAACCAATCAGATTCTGCAGATAAGCTTCCGCCAAAAAATTCAAACAAGCCCACTTGCCAAGTATCAGGTAAAGCGTAACCGGCCGCTAATGCGTCAGTCGCCTGAAAACCAATGTTGTACATACCCCAGAACATGGCAGGGAAAACCGCTAACCATACTGTGATCATAATACGTTTTAGATCGATACTGTCACGTACGTGCGTACGACCTTTGTTTACTTGGCCCGGAGTAAATAACCCCGTTGCAACCGCTTCGTAAAGCGCGTACCAAGTTTCATATTTACCGCCTTTTTCAAAATGCGGTTCGATATCTTCAAAAAACTTTTTCAAGCCCATGACTAACCTTCCTTCTCAATTGTGGTTAGGCAATCACGAAGGATTACGCCGTAATCTGTTTTGCCTGGGCAAACAAACGTACACAAGGCTAAATCTTCTTCATCAAGCTCTAAGGCACCAAGTTCTTGCGCACCGTCAGTATCACCGGCACATAAATCACGCAATAACATTGTTGGCAATATATCTAACGGCATAACACGTTCAAAGTTGCCGATTGGCACCATTGCGCGAGCACTACCATTAGTTGTAGTGGTCATGTTAAACAACTTCTTCGGGAAGAAGTGTGACATGTAAGCACGCGTTACCGAGAACTTATTAGGACCTGGATACATATAGCCAATAAATTCTTTTTCTCTGCCTTCAAGGATCAAAGAAATTTGCGTATGGTAACGACCTAAATAACCGTGTACACCAGAGGCAACTGAGCCTAATAACAATGAACCTGAGACAATACGTAACTCGCCTTCAACGGCTTCATTTGATGTTAAGTCAGCAGCGCTGGCACCTAATGTGGTACGAACCAAGCGAGGGTTCTTCGCAGCAGGTCCAGCTAAAGAAATAACACGGCTACTATCTAGCTCACCAGTCGTGAACAATTTACCAATAGCAATAACATCTTGATAGCCAGCATGCCATGCCACTTTTTCAGCACTAACCGGCTTCAAAAAATGCATGTGTGTGCCTACTAAGCCCGCCGGATGTTTGCCTGCAAATTCATTGACAACAGCCGTTGCGTTAACAGCAATATCGCTTCCAGGTGCTTTACTAACGAAAAGCTCACCATCAGTTAAACGAGAAAGCACGGTTAGGCCATTAACAAAAGCTTCACTTTGCTCGGCAATGATCACTGCCGGATCTGCGGCTAGAGGATTAGTATCCATAGCGCTAACAAATATCGCAATAGGTGCAGCATCGACCGCAGGAACTTTACTAAATGGACGTGTACGTAATGCCGTCCACAAACCTGAGTTAACCAAGTTTGTAACAACATCTTCACGCGCTATAGAGTTGAGTTCATTAGCAGCATAACTGGTAAACGTTTCTTGCTCGTTGCCATCAATTTCGATGACGACCGATTGCAATACGCGCTTTTCACCACGATTAATTTCTTTAACAACACCTGAAGCTTGAGCTGTGAATTTAACGCCAGGGTTCTTTTTATCTTCAAAAAGTGCCTGACCTTTTTTAACGCTATCTCCAACCTTAACAAACATGGTTGGGCGCATACCCACAAACTCTTCACCTAATGTTGCAACGGTTTTGATGGACGGACCATCATGGATTACCTGCTGGGGGGCACCTACTACAGGAACATCCAGACCTTTTTTTATTGTAATCATAAACACTTGCACTACTTTTGATGGGAGTATCAAAATCAATTATTTATTTACTTAGCTGCGCTCGACTATTGCAAAACAATGCAACCATTAACGCGACCAACCAATATAAACGATCGATTTCAGTGTATTTCAGTAAATTCTTAATTTACTTTTGATAAATTAAGGTTCACTGGCTCTAGTTAAAATTTCTGGCGCGATTCTAGCACAAAACGACATTTTGATTCTATCTATAGCACGACAATAAATAACAATTTAGTCGAATAATCTGAAATTCGCGCAAATATCGAACAAAATCTTCTTTGTTTAGGCCTGTTTTTCAATAAAACTGTATAGATAGCCACTAAAAATCGGCTATTTATGCTTCGCACCATACGCCAATGTTACGACTAAAAATAGCCATGCTTTGCTAAAATAAACCGCGTTTATCGTCGATAAAAAAACCGACAAATTGTCGGTTTTTTTTATCACAGTGCTCAATCAACGATTCAATGCTTGACCGGTGATTGATGTCGTTTTAGGCTGAAAAACTCTTGGCCTTAAAGTAAATGATTAATTGCGACTTCAGGGCTAATGTCAGCATCATAGTCAACACCAGCAACATCAAAGCCAAACAACTTTAAAAACTCTTGATGGTATCCCACGTAATCGGTTAATTCGTCAATGGTATCGCTATCAACGGTATTCCAAATATCAGTTACACGTTTTTGCACGCTATCTTCAAGTTCTTTGTTGTTTTGACGCAAACGACCTGCTTCATCAAGCGTTGGGTTTTCACCGTAGATGTTTTCTCTGAATAAGCCTTGAATTTGCTCGATACAACCTTCATAAGTGCCATCGCTTTTCATTACTTTGAACATTGCTGAGATATACAATGGCATAATTGGAATAGCCGAACTCGCTTGGGTGACCACGGCATTGAGTGAAGTAACATACGCTTCACCTTTAATATCAGCAGTTGAAGCTTTGATCGCAGTTGAGGCGCGATCTAAATCTTCTTTCGCGCGCCCAATAGTCGCGTGTCCGTATATTGGCCAAGTCAACTCTTTACCGATATAAGTGTAGGCCACGGTTTTAAAACCTTCAGCCAATACCCCTGCCTCATTAAGCGCCTTAATCCAAAGCTCCCAATCAGCACCGCCCATTACATCGATAGTGCCTTGTATTTCTTCTTCTGAAGCCGCTTCCACAGACACTGAGTCAATAATACGCTTCGAAGTATTTAAGTTTTTCGTGGTAACACTTTCACCGATAGGCTTTAGTGTCGAAGAATAAACTTCACCGGTATCGGGATCAGTACGTCGTGGTGACGCTAAGCTGTATACAATCAGGTCAATTTCACCTAATTCTGCTTTAATCGTTTCAATCGCTTTAGCTTTAATTTCATGAGAAAACGCATCGCCATTGATATTTTTTGACCATAAACCCGCTTCATCAGCAGCCGCTTGGAATGCTGCCGTGTTGTACCAACCCGCTGAAGCGGTTTTCTTTTCTGTTGGTGGTTTTTCAAAGAAAATACCCAACGTTTTAGCGCCATTACCAAAAGCGGCGGTAATTCGAGATGACAAGCCGTAACCTGTTGAAGCACCAATCACTAAAACGTTTTTAGGTTTCGCGTCGGCTTGAGGCTGACTTTTTACATAAGCTATTTGCTCATTAACATGCGCTGCGCAACCGGCAGGGTGAGCATTAGTACAAATAAAACCACGAATTTTTGGCTTAATAACCATAACTATACCTTCTTTGTGTCGCACCAAAATCCTGATATCAACAACACTTAACAATGTTATCGCAGATAATGTAAAGCAACAATTTGAGTTTAAAAAATGCTCAGTTAAAAATTAACTAAGCTTTATTTACTGTCTATATACAAAATTGCCGACTAGTGTACTCTTGCTTGAACCTTTATGAGGTGCGACCAGTCGAGTATTTCGCAAAATTCATGAAAAATTAACGATTTTCGTAATACGCTTGCAACGTTAATTTATTATATTCACGCATCGATGTTAAGAATTCACTATATGACTGCCAGACACGAGCAAAGTCTTTATCTGCTTTAACCTGCTCGGCAATCAAGGCATCAGTATGATGCTTTAACTCTTGCATAACTTCCGCGGGGAATTGACGCAACTTTACCTTATGCTCTGCTACTAAGGTTTTTAATGCGGCATTGTTACGGGCATTATATTCTGCCAATGTTGACTCATTAACCGCATTAGCTGCAACTTCAACAATTGCTTGTAAGTCGGCCGGTAAAGCATCAAAAGCTTGCTGATTAATTAAAAATTCTAAGCCTGTACCCGGCTCATGCCAAACAGATGAGTAATAGTAATCAGCCGCCTGATAAAAACCAAACGCTAAGTCATTATAGGGACCAACCCACTCGGTCGCATCAATAGCGCCACTTTGTAAGGCCGAAAAGATTTCGCCGCCGGTAAGAGTAACAGGAATTGCGCCGGCATTTTTCAATACTTCACCAGCAAGTCCAGGAATACGCATTTTCAATCCTTGAAGGTCGGCAACAGAGTTAATTTCTTTTTTAAACCAACCACCAAATTGCGCGCCGGAATTGCCGCCAGGTAATGGTTTTATGCCAAAGGGTTGATAAAGCTCTTGCCAAAGCTCCATGCCACCGCCGTAATGTAACCAAGCGTTAAACTCTATCGCGGTCATCCCAAAAGGAATCGCACTAAAAATAGGCGCTGCCGGTATTTTACCTTTCCAATAATACGAGCCACTATGCCCCATTTCAACGGTACCTTGCGATACCGCATCAAAAACTTCAAAGCCCGGTACTAATTCGCCTGCACCGAATACTTTTACAGTTAATCTCCCATTACTCATGGCACTTACGTGCTTAGCAAACTTTTCTGGCGCTGTGCCTAATCCTGGAAAGTTTTTTGGCCAAGACGTGACTAACTTCCAGTTAAATTTTTCTTGTACTTCTTTAACCTTCTCAGCGCTAGCAGTGTTTTTTTGATCACCACAAGCGTTTAATGTCATTACAGCAATCATCATTAAAATCGACGAACGGGCAAAGTTTCTTATCATAAGTTTATCCATAAATAACGTTTGGGAGCCAAGTCACAAGGCCTGGCCAATAAGCTAAAATACACAGTAATACTAACTGTATAATAATAAAAGGAATAACGCCCTTGTAAATGGCGGAAGTTGATACTGACTTATCGGCTACACCACGGAGATAAAATAACGCAAAGCCAAAAGGAGGGGTTAAAAATGACGTTTGTAGATTCACCGCGATCATTATCCCCAACCAAACGGGGTCTAAGCCCATAGCTAATAATACCGGCGCCACAATCGGCACCACCACAAAAGTAATCTCGATGAAGTCTAAAATAAAACCCAATAAAAACATCACTAGCATGACAATTATAGTGGCGCCAACCACACCGCCTGGCATTTGCTGAAATAGTCCATGCACTAACTCTTCGCCACCAAAACCACGAAAGACTAGAGAAAATAAACTCGCGCCGATCAAGATTAAAAATACCATAGAGGTAATTTTAACGGTGGTTTGCATCACAGCATTCAGGTTGGTTTTGCTCAGTTGCTTTTTCCACAGAGCCAAAAGCAATGCTCCGGTAGCACCAACGCCAGCGGCTTCGGTGGGTGTCGCATAGCCCAGCAATATCGAGCCGAGTACCGCAGAGATTAATAATAACGGTGGAATTAAGGCAGAAAGCAATAAGCTAACAGTCAATGATTGTTGATCATCTTTGATTTCTGAGGCATCACGTTTAGGAATAGCGCTGGGGTTAAATATAGCGACCCCAATGCAATATAAAATATATAAACACACTAAGATCAAGCCTGGAATAACCGCCCCGGCAAACAGATCACCCACAGAAACCGTTTTAGGGTTAAATATTCCCATGTTCAGTTGGGCTTTTTGATAGGCACTTGATAAAACATCGCCAAGCAACACCAAGGCAATTGAGGGCGGTATTATTTGCCCCAATGTCCCCGTGGCACAAATAATACCGGAAGAAAACGCAGGGCTATAACCACGTTTTAACATCGTTGGTAAAGACAACAGCCCCATGGTAACGACAGTTGCCCCAACAATGCCGGTGCTAGCCGCTAACAACATCCCGACCAAAGTCACCGATATAGCTAGGCCGACATTAAATCGGCCAAATAATAACGCCATAGTATTCAGTAAGTTTTCAGCTATTTTCGAGCGCTCGAGCATCGCCCCCATAAATACGAATAACGGTACCGCGAGTAAAGTTTGGTTATTGAGCACACCATAAAGACGATTAGGTAGAGCGTGTAAAAACGAGCTTTCAAATACACCTAAACTTAAACCAATACCTGCAAATAACAGAGCCGTACCGGCAAGTGTCAACGCTACAGGGTAACCCAGTAACAACACGCCACAAACCGTGAAGAACATCAATAAGGCTAAATATTCCATTATTTCGCTCCTTGGCTATTGTCAGCTTCATGACTCACAGCATCTGGATTATCTAAACCAGCACTAACCACATCGCTTTGAATTAAGTTTAATACATTGCGCGTGATCTCAGCCAAGCCTTGTAAGATTAAGGTTATTGCCAACAACAAAATTAAGCTTTTGTTTAGGTAAACTAGCGGCAAGCCGCCAGCTTCTGAAGATTGCTCCATAATTTGCCATGAAGATATGACGTAATTAAAGCTGATAAAGAAGATAAATATACACACGGGTAGCAATAACAAAATGCTACCGAATATATTTAACCAAGCTTTTTGTTTAGCGGAGTATTTTTGATAAAAGATATCAACACGAACGTGGCCATCATGTTTAAGGGTGTAAGCAGCCCCCAACATAAAAACAAAACCATGAAAGTAAAGCACCGACTCTTGCATAGCAATCCAACCAAGGTTGAAGCCATACCTAAGCACAACAATGCTAAAAGTCAGTAAAACCATCAAAAGTGTCAACCATGCCACACCTTTGCCAAGAACTTCCGTGATCACATCAATTGTGTTAACAAATTTTTTTGCCAGCGATAACAACATAGTTTTCCATTTTTATTATTATTTTTGCTTGAAATGAAATTATCAAAATTTAACGACAGATAAAATAACACCGTTAATGAGACATTAACGGTGGGGAATATAATAACGAGTAATTTACCAGAGATACACTAATAATCTAGCCTGTTTTTTTACTTCCTCCTAAGCACTTAGGCGATAACGGAGTATTCTCGGCATAATACGTTTCCCATTCCTTTTCGGTATAGGTATGGAGCGCTAAAGCATGAATTTTTTCGGCCAACTCAGTCGCCAATATCGAGTTAATCGCGCGATGGCGTTTAATCAAGCGTTCGCCTTCAAATTGTTTTGAAACAATAATGACTTTAAAGTGTGACTCGCTACCGGGCGCAACATTATGTTGATGGCTTTCATTTATTACGTCGAGATGAAGGGGTGAGAATGCAGAAAGTAATTTGTCTTCAATAACAGCGGCTATTGTCATAATATTTTCCCTGAGGTCGATCGGTTAATGGATCAATTTTAATTTTAGTCGTTGCCGGTAATTATGCCATCTATCTAGACGGCTGACAGCGTTATTTTTTATTGTCTAAGAACGACAAAAACTTTAGCGTTAAAGAATTATTTTTCGAAAGGTCAAATTAATACGCGGCGCTAATGCTCTACTTCTTTTCGGCAGACAGTGCTGCCAGTAATGTTGAGTTTTGCCCTGCATAATTAGCAGGCTCCCAGACTTAAGTAAGATGTTTTTTTTCATGCCTGTGTCCTTGTGCTTAAGCTGGAATTCTCTCGTTGCGCCAAAGGATA
>JBFJQB010000087.1:0-11563 GCA_041616855.1 Cognaticolwellia sp.
CTATACCTAAAGATAGCTTATTTATAATTTGGAAGTAGGCTTAATATTAATGTCTTTAACAACCATTGAGTAAGAAAAGTATGACAACGCAACGCATTGGTATTTTAACGAGTGGTGGTGACGCACCGGGGATGAACGCAGCCATCAGAGCCATTGTGATTGCAGCGCACCATTATAAAATAACGGTCGTTGGTTTTTACTCTGGCTTTAATGGCTTAATTGATGATAACTCTGTGATACTCAGCGATGGCGATGTCGCTAATATTATTCAAAAAGGTGGTACTATTTTAAAAAGTGCCCGCTGCCCCGCCATGAAAACACCAGTTGGTATTGCACAAGCGACAAGTACTTTGATGAAAGACAAAATCAGTGCATTAATTGTCATTGGTGGTGACGGTTCATTTGCAGGGTTGCTTGCCTTACAAAAACAATGGTCCGGTCAAGTGATTGGTATTCCCGGAACTATCGATAATGATGTCGATGGCACTGACTTCACCATTGGTTTTTCAACGGCAATTAATACCGCTATAGAAGCCATAGATAAAATTCGTGATACAGCCGAGGCATTTGAACGCATTTTTATCGTTGAATTAATGGGAAGACATAGCGGCCACATCACGTTTAATGTTGGTATTGCCTGCGCAGCGGAGCAAGTTATTTCTTTTGAAAACTTTCGCGCTAATAACACACCTTCTGGTGAAAAAGAGAAATTAGCTGAGTTAGCAAAGGAAATTAAATTTGCTCAAGCTAACAGACACGCGAGCTATATCATCGTAATTGCTGAAAATTTATGGCAAGGCGGGGCTTCTAATTTAGCGCAGCAATTACAGCAAATCGCTAAAATTGATTGCACTGCCTGTATTTTGGGTCATATACAGCGCGGCGGCTCACCAGTAGCAAAAGACAGAATATTAGCCACCAAATTAGGTGTAGCGGCGATACAAGCCGTGCTTGCGGGAAAGACTAACATTATGGTCGCCGAGCAAAACAACGCTATTGCTCATGTTGAATTACCCCTTGCCATTTTGCATCAACAAGGGGTCAGTGAAAGCTTAGTGCAAGCACAAGAAAATATTTTGGCATTGACCGCCCAGCGACTTTGCTAACCCGTCGGACCATTAACACTCATGAGCCAGATTAAGTGATTAAACTAGCTTGTTGTTGCGCGAAAAACTGTTGAAGGAAATCAATTAACAAACGCAACTTTTTTGACGTCGCTGCACCCGGTGGAAAGACACCATAAACCTCTATCGGTTTGAGTTGATAATCTTCTAATACCACTTGCAAGCGCCCCGCTTTAATTTTTGGCCAAGCATCATAAGTTGGAATTCGCGCTAAACCATGCCCCCCCTCAACAAAAGCCGTCCTTGCTGCGGCATTATTCGTCGCGATAGTGCCCGTTATATCAACTGAGTACGCTCGCCCAGCTTTTTCAAAGGTTAATTTATTGCTACTGAGTTTATAAAGCACCCAAGTATGTTGCGCTAAATCACTGGGCTTATGGGGTCTGCCATATTGTTCAAAATAAGCCGGCGAGCCGCAAAGACAAGTTGCTAACATCGCCAGTTTTCTCGCTTGTAAACCTGAGTCTGATAACGGTGCTCCTCTGATAGCCAAGTCAATGCCGTCTTTTACAATATTAATCACTTCGTCCGTCAGCATAACGTCAAGTTCAATTTTAGGGTAAAGGTGCCTAAATTTATCCAATGCAGGTACAATAGTATGTAAGCCGACATTCACCGGACAGGTGATCTTAAGTAATCCTTCAGGCTCATGTTTAACATTTTCAATTTGTTGATTTGCTGCACTGGCTTGCTGAGCAATGATCCTACAGCGCTGATAATAATCGTTACCCGCTTCTGTCAGCGCAATAGAGCGTGTTGAACGATTTAAGAGCGTAATGCCAAGCTGTTGCTCAAGTTTCTTAATATGATAGCTTACAACAGCTCTAGAAAGGCCAATATGTTTTGCCGCTGCAGTAAAACTTCCTTGCTCGACTATATGGGAAAATACCACCATGCTTTTAAGCTGTTCAAAAGAAATATCCATTAACTTACCTGTGTGATCAAATGTAGGAGACCGATTACTAGTGGCTCTATTGTATCAATAATTAGAACAAAGTTATCAACTTAATCTGCATTGTATAAAGCCTTGTTGAGCCTATACTCTTAATACAAATAGACCCTTCAACATTGAAATTGATCAGTACGCCGCTTTATATCCGCAGTAACTTATTAATTAGCTAGGAAAATAGACATGAATACAAAAGATGCAACCCAAATTGAAAAACAGCAAAAATCCGTGTTAATGGTATTAACTTCACACGATTCGTTAGGTGATACAGGTGAAAAAACGGGCTTTTGGTTAGAAGAGTTTGCTGCGCCTTATTATCAGTTAATTGACGCAGGCTACAATGTCACACTAGCCTCGCCTTTAGGTGGTCAGCCCCCTCTTGACCCTAAAAGTGCTGAAGCTGACTTTCAAACAGATGACACTCGCCGCTTTGAACAAGACAAAGCAACCCAACAAGTATTAGCCAACACCAGAAAATTATCTCAAGTAAGTGCCAATGACTATGCCGCTGTTTTCTATCCAGGTGGCCATGGACCACTCTGGGATTTAACCAATAACGCGGATTCCATTGCTTTAATCTCGGCGTTTATATCTAAAAACAAACCCGTCGCCGTGGTTTGTCATGCCACTGCCGTACTGCTTAATGTTAAAGATGAAAACGGCACGGCTATTGTTAAAGACAAAGCAATTGCAGGCTTTAGCAACAGCGAAGAAGAGGCAGTACAATTAACGAAGATTGTACCTTTTTTACTGGAAGATGAATTAATTAAGCAAGGTGCCAACTACCAAAAAGGTGACGACTGGGCATCCTTTGTTGTAGAAGATGGTGCTATTATCAGTGGCCAAAATCCAGCAAGTTCAAAGGAAGCCGCAATACGTTTAATTAAACGTTTAGCCTAACTATTTAATAGTAAAAACTGACTGAGTCAACATTATAACTTTGCACCCTATTTGGCTCTCTTTAATCAAATATTTACCTGATTGTTTAGTTAAAAAAACTTAGGTAATTTATTCAGGAAAAATTCAAATGACATCTACAAATAGTAATAGTCCGGATAATAGTTCTTCATTAATGCAAAATCGGCAACAAAACCGTCAAGTGACTTTAGCCTCTCGGCCGGTTGGCGTGCCTCGCCCTGAAAATTTTAATCTGATTAATTCTGAGATACCAACCCCCAAAAAAGGTGAAGTATTATTACGTACGGTATATTTATCGCTAGATCCTTACATGCGCGGGCGGATGAGCGATGCTAAATCATACGCAGACCCTGTCGCGATCAACGAGGTCATGGTCGGTGGTGCAATTTGTCGAGTAGAACAATCCCTAAATGCTAACTTTCAAGTCGGTGATTTAGTTGTCTCTTATACCGGTTGGCAAGATTATGCGCTCTCAAATGGAGATGATTTATTAACATTACCAAAATCATTATCTACCCCATCATACGCACTCGGCGTATTAGGGATGCCAGGATTAACTGCTTACATGGGTCTACTCGATATTGGTCAGCCTAAAGCCGGTGAAACTGTAGTGGTCGCAGCGGCAAGTGGCGCGGTTGGTAGTTTAGTCGGGCAAATTGCTAAATTGCAAGGCTGTCGTGTCATCGGTATTGCCGGTAGTGAAGAAAAATGTCGTTACGTGGTTGATACCTTAGGTTTTGATGGCTGCATTAACCACAAAGATAGTAACTTGTCACAACAATTGGCTGAACAATGCCCCCAAGGTATTGATGTTTACTTTGAGAATGTTGGCGGCGCGGTATTTGATGCGGTAATGCCCTTACTTAATGCGAGTGCCCGTGTGCCGTTATGTGGCTTAATATCCCAGTACAATGCCACCCAATTACCAGAGGGTCCTGATCGCCTTTCACAATTAATGGGCTTGATATTAGTGAAGCGCATCAAAATGCAAGGTTTTATCGTATTTGATGATTATGGCCACCGTTATAACGAATTCAGCCAAGCCATGGGACAATGGCTTGCAGAAGATAAAATTAAGTACCGTGAAGATAAAGTGCTTGGATTAGAACAGGCAGCAAATGCCTTTATTGGCTTATTGCAAGGCGAAAACTTTGGTAAGGTCGTAGTACAAGTAGGTCCGCTTGAATTAACACAATAGCTTTTTGCTGCTTCAGCATAAATAGCTGTAAAAGGTAAACATAGATTTGTTTACCTTTTTTATTTGTTAGAAACAGTGCGCGCTAGTTCAATGTTCAATGTTCAATGTTCAATGTTCAATGTTCAATGTTCAAAAGTTTACTTAAAGTTTTGGACTCTATGCAACAACCGCCTTTTTGACTTTATCTTTATAACTGCGACTGACTTTTAACTCTTTGCCATTAGACATCACTAAATAGTACTCACCATTGAGTTGACTGCAAAACTTATCAATAAAGCTTTTATTCACTATGGTTGAGCGATGACTGCGAAGAAAGCGTCGTGGATCTAATATTTCTTCTAACTGCTTCATGGTTTTTCGCAAAATATGGGTGTTATCTTGGGTATGCACACACATATAATCGCCAGCAGCGTCAATCCATAAAATATCTTTTACCGGCACTCGACTCACTTCTCCAGCATCTTTAATCGCTAAAACATCAGAATAACTCGACATACTAACGGGTTGATTGTTTTCTAACTCTTGGAGAATTTTTTCACAATCATTCCCTGTTACGTCACTGACTAAACGCAACAATGTCGATTTATGCAGGGCATTCACTTCGCTATGAATGCTTTGGCGGATTTTGTCTAAGGTTTGGGCAAGGCGTTGTTCGTCTGCCGGTTTAAGCAAATAATCTTGTGCATGAACTTCAAAAGCTTGCATGGCGTATTGATCAAAAGCTGTAACAAAAACCACTCTAGGCAAGCTCAAGCCTTGTTCAATTATGGCTTCAACCACTTCAAAACCGGTTAAGCCTGGCATTTGAATATCAAGAAAAATAAGATCCGGTTGATAAGCTCGAACGGCTTCTACCGCTTCTCGGCCATTGCTGCATTGAGCAATAATATTGATGTCTTTGTGTGCTTGTAAACGAACCGCAAGACCTTTTCTGGCCAGGGGTTCATCATCAACAATAATAGTAGTAAGTGGCTTAACCATGCTCAATGACCAACTTCATAAGGAATGCGTATACTGATTTTAACACCAGTGGGTATATTGTTGGCAACAACTAACGAATAATCGCTCTGATACAATGCCTGTAACCGTTCACGAGTATTGACTAAACCAACACCATTTTCACGAAACAAATTACCATTTTTAATTTCTGCACCAGGGCCATTATCTGCCAGCTCAATCAGTAAGTCGTTACCAAAGCGGTGCACTGACACTTTAATTTCGCCGCCCTGTTCTTGTACTGCTATCGCGTGTTTAATAGAGTTTTCCGCTAACGGTTGTAATATCATGCTCGGCACTAGAGCTAAATTACAGTCTTTAGCAATATCAAATGTGACCTGCAAGCGCTCTTCAAACCTAACTTTTTCAATATCTAGGTATAGCTTTAATGCCTGTAACTCACTATTGAGGGTTACCCGCTTCATGGGATCTTTATCAAGCGAGTAACGTAAAAACTCACTTAACTTGGTTACCATCGCATTAGCTGTTTTATTTTCTTGCACCAAAATCAAAGTAGATATTGCATTAAGGGTATTAAACAAAAAGTGCGGATTAAGTTGATAACGGAGCATTTTCAGCTGCGCCTGATGAGCGACTGTATTCGCCCGTAAAACGTTTTGTTTTTCTTTTTGCAGCATTTGGTAATATTTAGTACCAAAGTACAAACCACTCCAACTTAAAATAATAAAGAAAGATAACAAACTATTTTTTGTATAGTAGAGCCAAAAATCGGGACGATAACCGTGTTTATAGATTTCCCAATAATTAATATTTTTAACCACTTGCCATAACACGCCTGTGCAATAGGACGTTAGTATCACCACTATGGCAATTTTTAATGGCGTGAAGTTCCAAATACGACGGTAAATATACCTAAGCGGTACGGTAAACAACCAACCGGCATAGGCATTTAATAAAATAATGACCAGAAAGATATCACGTAAGTCGTGTAGCAATGAACCTAAGTAATGTACTAAGGCAAAACCACACCAGCCGGCCGTATGAACCAGCCAAAATAAGCGATTTCTATTTTCTATAAACTCTTTCCAATTCACACAATATGACCATTTAATCAGCTTAGGTTAATTATGCGCTAAGGCGACTCATCTCGCACTACCACTAATCGTAAGATTTCAGCGCCTTATCTCATTTCATCTAGTTCAAAATTTGTTTGTGGATACCTAGATTTGAGAATCTTGAACTGCTGTATTGCCAATATTTTGTAATTAGCTAACTTTCTACTCTGAAATTGAGATAAATACCATAAGCAATTGATTAACAGCGATAAATCATAGTAACGCGTAACTAACTTTAATGAGAGCTTGTTCAACCTAGTGTTATAATCTGCTACATTGTCGACAATTTCAGGTACTTTTTTGCTCTTAGTTATATGCAATAACTGACATTCGTATTCAGACTTAATCCAGACAAATTTACTGAGTTCTAAATTGTTGACAGCCATGAGCATCGCAAGGTCGTACTCTATTGGGGCAATACAGGCACATTCAAAATCCACTAATTGATAGCGGCCAGTTTGGTTTGTTATGTCATTGTTCGCCTTTAT
The DNA here is from genome assembly GCA_041616855.1 of Cognaticolwellia sp. GTDB lineage: Bacteria > Pseudomonadota > Gammaproteobacteria > Enterobacterales > Alteromonadaceae > Cognaticolwellia. The sequence goes on from JBFJQB010000087.1 coordinate 6,750, forward strand.
AACATTACTAAAATTTGCATCTCCATGACAAAATACCTGCGTTGTATTCGCTGTTGCCTGCTCCGACTGAGCGAGGTTTTTCAGTAATAAAGCTGATAATTCATTTAAGGTATGTTGTTGCGATGAGTTAATTTGTACCTGTAGTTGTAACTGCTCAATCGTACTTGAAATATCAAGTTTAGGTAAAGACTTTGGCTTAGCCGTGCTTTTAATCGCAGATGAAAGATATCGGTGATGATCAACATTATGATGAGTAATGCAATGACAGTGTGCTATCAACTTAAGCAAAATGGCTAATTTTTCTGCCTCGGATTGAACACTTGTATCAAGCCCCTCTCCGACTATAAACTCAGTAACTAACCAGTTTTCTGCCACATATATAAGCTGTGGAGAAATACCCTCTCTCGCGGCAAATTCACTCGCTAACGGCTCGACACTGTTAGCTGCTAGATATTTCGCAAAATAATTTTTATGCTGATATTGTATGTGGAAGCAAGGTTGACTCAAACCTGCCGCAATAACGCTGATGTTATTGACTTCCAGTTGATTAAAGCAAGGGAGTTGGCAGAGTTTTAAGGCTAGTAACTGTTGTGTGTTATCTTTTATCGATTGATCAAATTTCACAGTATTTCCTGCTAAGTGCTTGCTACCAAAGATCAGTTAATCCCCCCCTTATCGCTGCGTTGAGCTATTGAGGTACATTTCATCATGTTGTTGACGAAATTGTCGCTTATATTGCTTACGCCATTGAAAGTAGCCATACATTGCTAATATTACATAACAACAAAAGAGTGCCGCTGTTGGGATCAAACCCTTCTCAATGTAAAGATAAATCGATACTAGGTCGATAACCACAAAATAAAGCCAATTCTCTAGTACTTTCTGGGTCAATAAATACGTAGCAAACACCGCAAATAAGGTTGTTGCACTGTCTAAATAGGGGAAGTCTGTCGGGGTAAACTCTGCCATTATCCAACCTAGCATTAATGACAAAATAGTTAACACTATGATGCTGATCATATGATGTTGAATTGACCATTGACTATAGCGTAAGTCTGTATCAGCTAAACTAGCAAACGCTTTGTTTTTACTCCAACAAAGCCAACCATATAACGCCATGAGTAAATAATATAATTGTAATAGGCTGTCCATCCAAAGAAAAACGTCATAAAAAATTATGGTATAGAGTACGGTACTGACGATAGCGGCTAACCAACAAAATATACTACCCTTGGCTGCTAACACTACATATAACAAGGATGCAAGCACGGCAATTAGCTCTAAAGTTGGCATGGTAGTAAAATATGACAACACTTCATCACTTACCCCTAGTGTTGACATCATACTTCAGCTTCAACCTCTGAGCGATCGCCGCCAATAAACTTACAAACAAATACGGCAGCATTAAGTGTTTGATGAACATGCTTAATTTCAGCCATCACATGCGTAGTGGCTAAGTCATAATCGCCAAAAACTTGCGTACTCATGCCATTAGTGACGACATTAAGCCCAGAAACTGCGCGTAAGCGTTTAATAAATGTCCAGATTTCATTTTTAAACTTTTCTTCAGCTAAGGGATATAAACTAATTTCAATGGAAATTTTCATATGTTTACTTATGTCCGGTTAACGGTGTAAATGTGCTTTGCTGATGACGGTAAACAAAGCACAGGCTACATATTATTAAGCTCTATATTGGGAGTATTACCAGATTAGCTTAAAAATTATATTCGAGCGTCAGGCCAATTTGCCTTGGAGCACCATAGCGGACATATTTTTTCGCTGCCCAGTCTAAATCAGGTTCATTACCAAAGAAAAATCCACGCGTTGCCACTTTCTCATCGGTTATGTTTCTCGCCCAAAGCGCGATAGAGAAAGCAGAAAATTCATAACCAATTTTTGCGTTAAGTAAATTTGAACTCGCTGATTTTTCACCATGACTGTCGGAAAAGTAAAACTCGTCCTTGCCTGTCCAATGTAGATTAGCCACAAGGCCATTATCATTGCGATAAGTGCCGCCTAAACTAAAGGTATAATTAGGGGCATGAGCGAGCTCTCGACCAGATATATCAATGTTGGCGCCATATTTATCCATATAGGCATAATCATTATAACGTGCTTTAAGGTAACCAATCGTTGAATCAATCGATAAATTATCACTGATTTGATAGTTCAACTCAAGCTCTAAACCATAACTGTTTGAACTGGTCGCATTAGCCGTGTAAATAGTAAATTGTTGAGGTTTATCAGGATTTTGTTGAGACGCATTAACTTGTTGATCCTTACGGTCCATATAAAACACCGCTAAACGGCTTATTAAGGCATTATCTAGCAAGCTTGATTTCAAGCCCAGTTCATAGTTGACTAAGGTTTCTGTATCAAATTCTTTATATTGCCTTAATTGCACTGGCAAGCCCATATTGAAACCACCGGCTTTATAGCCTTGCGCTACACGGATATAAGCTGAATGTTGGTTATTTATTGCTTTACTCAAGGCAATATGTCCACCCCACATCGTTTCAGAGGGTTGAAATTTATCACCTGCACTATCAACATATTCCGTTATACGCTTTTCAACTCTCATTCCCACCGACAGTTGATAAGCATCATCCAAGGTGGTATCGAATTGACTAAATAACGCGTAGCTATGGGCAGAATAGCTAGAATCTAAAATTTCATCTGGCCAACCATTGTATGAAGAGTCTAAATTGTTATTTTCTTTTAACTTACTAAAATAACTGCCTAATAACCAATCTGTGCTGTTAGAAAAAATGCGTGAATACTCATTAGAGATCAAGCGAAATTCTTGTGACCAAATATCTCGGTCGGCTTGTTTATCCCACAAATAACTGTATTGACACGGCATAGTATTGTCACCGTCTGCACATGCTTTACTTGCCCAATAATCTGGATTTGCCCAATCACCATCGTAGGCATGTTGATGCTTAGTGGTGGTGAAGCTTGTAATAGCGCTTAACTTTGCAAAAGAAAATCCCTCGTAGCTAAACTTTAATGCCGAGCCGTGAGACTTTTGCTTATCAACCCCAGGCTCATCCGTTAAGGTAGTAAAACCATTATTATCAAGTGTCCATGCATCAAAACCATTATCATTGTTGGCAAACAAATAGGTTAAATTTAGGCTTAAATCATCACTTGCTTGGTAGCGTAACTTAAATTTCCCCGAAAACTCATCAATACCATTGCTGTCGTCCGTATTGAGGTAGTGATTATTCCGGTGACCATTTTGTTGATGCTGCTCCACTGAGAAGCGATAACTAACCGCATCATTAATTGCGCCTGCGCTATAGCCGGCAAGGTTAAGTAAGTCATCATTACCCACCGTTGCTTTTAAACCATGTGCTGGGCTTTGGCTTGGAGCATTTGATTTAATGTAGATCAATCCGGCCAGTGCATTGGCGCCAAATCGGGCACCTTGTGGGCCTCTTAACACTTCAACTTGTTGAACATCGTACATTGATGCAGCCATACCTAAACCCGACAGGTTGATATCATCAACAATAAAACCAACCGAAGAGTTTGGTGCACCGCGGTACTCTGAACGCTCGCCCACACCACGAATTTGTAGATATTTTGGCCGCGAAGTACCGCCAGAAAAATTTAAGTTGGCCACACCATTGATTAGTTCTTCAAAATGCTGAATAGCTTGATCATTAATTTGTTGTTGGCCAATTATCGCAACACTGGTCGGAACTTGCGCTAAAGATTGATTTTTAAAGCTCGAGGTTACGGTGATCTGTTCAATGTCCGTAGTTGCATTGGTCTGGGTTTCAGCTGCCAAAGTGTTTGAGGCAAACATACTGGTGAAAATAGCTAAAGCTATAGGTGATTTTGTAAATGTCATTATGATCTCATAAATTCGACAAAGAATACGTTATGGGATCCGGCACGAGGGAAGTCAGGTAGCTATTCACTCACAATCTATTTTATTATTTTAGTTGATGGCTATATTCAACGACTAAAAATACATAAAACAAAATGGTAATGCTATTAGCGTAACCATTCCTACGCCGGTACTATCCGGTTCAGGTTCTAAGGGTTTGCTTTACATCTCAGCCATTAAATCAATTAGATCCGCTGGCACCCCTTGGTTCGGTGTGCATACTAACAATATTTATTTAAAAGTACAGGGTAAAAGCTATATTTGCGTTAATTTATAGCGAAACCCTACACTTACGATTTTAGGTTTAACATTCGCCCTAATGGCTGGCCACCTAATAAGTGTAAATGGATATGGTAAACTTCTTGGCCACCATGTTGATTGCAATTCATGATCAAGCGGTAGCCATCTTCGGCAATCCCCTCGTCTTTAGCTAGTTTTTTCGCCACGGTGAACATCCTACCGATAGTAAGTTCGTCTACTTGCTCAATATCATTCACGGTCGGTATTAACTTATTTGGAATGATTAAAATATGGCTGTTCGCTTGTGGTGAAATATCACGAAACGCCGTCACTAACTCATCTTGAAATAATAACGAGGTGGGGATTTCTTGGCGAATAATTTTTGAAAATATGGTTTCTTCTTGGTTGGTTTTATCAGCCATTGGTTAGCCTTACGATCATTAAAATAATAGTAGAGTTATTAGTTTAACGATAAGTTTGCGAATGACAATGTAAAAAATATCACTCGCTAATCCAAATGCGCTTAAATTACCAAAAGGCTAACCATAGGCTATTTTAGAAGTGCTACTTTAATGACACTACAACGCTCTGCGCTGAGTCACAGCTTGATCAAGTTCAGCCAGAAGCGTTACAGTGTCTTGCCAGCCTATACAAGCATCAGTAATACTTTGACC